>CAXTOB010000007.1:0-41510 GCA_964245505.1 uncultured Acetobacteraceae bacterium
ACGCCCTGCCTTGGGTCGCGGTGGACAGCGATGCCGACCGGGTAGCGGCGCAGCGGCGGGAGGGCAGGGCAGTCTATTACGGCGACATCACCCGCCCGGAACTGCTGCACCTGATCGGCCTGGCGGACGCCCGCGCCCTGGTGGTAACAATAGACGACCGCGCCCGCGCCGATGCGCTGGTGCAGACTGCCCGCGCCGAACGGCCGGACCTGCTGATTGTCGCCCGCGCCCGCGACGGCCGGCACGCGGCACGGCTGTATGCGCTGGGTGCGTCGGACGCGGTGCCGGAAACCATCGAGGCCAGCCTTCAACTCTCCGAGGCCGTGCTGGTGGACCTTGGCGTGCCGATGGGTCCGGTGCTGGTATCCATCCACGAGCGCCGGGCGGTGCTGCAGGGGGAGATCAAGGCGATGGCGCCAGGGGCAACGGTCATACCGAGGGGCCAGCTCAGGCTCCGGCGGCGATGACCTTCACCTCCTATGCCCAGAACTTCGAGGACGTGACCCTGTGGCGCGCGCTACGCGACGTCGAGGCCGGGTTCTACGTAGATGTGGGCGCTTGGGACCCCGACCTGGACTCCGTCACGCGGGCCTTCAGCGAGCGTGGGTGGCGCGGGATCAACGTCGAGCCGTTGCCCAGCCGGCACGCGGCCCTGCAAGCGCGCCGGCCGCGCGACGTGAACCTGCTGGCCGCCCTAGGTGCCGAGCCAGGAACGGCGGAGCTTTTCGACGTGGAGGCGAATGGCCTGTCCACCCTGGACGCAGCGTTGGCCGCCTCGGCGGCCGAGGCGCATGATTATGGAGTCGTGCGCCGGACGGTGCAGGTGCTGACGCTGGCAGAGGTCTGCGAGGCTCACGTTGCCGGGCCGGTCCACTTTCTCAAGGTGGACTGCGAAGGAGCGGAGCGCGCAGTGCTGGAGGGTGCTGACTTCACCCGGTGGCGGCCCTGGGTCGTGCTGGTCGAAGCGTTGGACCCGCGCACCTTGCTGCCGAACCACGCCGCCTGGGAAGATCTGCTGCTTGCGGCGGGCTACCGGTTCGTGTGGTTCGACGCGCTGAACCGCTTCTATGTGGCGGAGGAGCACCATGGGCACCTGGCGCCCCGGCTGGCGCTGCCGCCCAACGTGTTCGACAAGTTCGTGCGGGCCGTGTCCCAGTCCGCGCCGGCGTCCGTCCCACCCATGGATGACACGTTTGCCGCGGCCACGCCGGCCAGCTTGGACGTGGAGGCACGGATCGCACTGGCCCAGCGCTGCCGTGACTGCGACGCCCTTCCCAGGGTTGCCGATGCTGGGCAGGTCCTGACCCGGCCCGACGGCGCCCGGGTGCAGGTGATGCACAATGGGCTGCTGGTGCCCGCCGATGGCTACTGTGGCCCCTGGATGACCCGGCTGATCCAGTTGTGCCGCGGCCACCACGAGCCGCAGGAGGAGCGGCTATTCCACGACGCTGTCCGCACGCTGCCGCGCGACGCCGCGATGATCGAGATCGGCGGCAACTGGTCCTATTACAGCGCCTGGTTCCTGCAGGGTGCGCCGGGCCGCCGGGCTGTGGTGCTGGAGCCGGACCCGGCCAACCGTGCGGTCGGCGAGGCAACCATGCGGCTGAACGGCCTGCAGGCTGATTTCGTCACCGCGTTCGCCGGTGCAGTGCCGGCGCCGCCGGCCCCTTTTGCCACCGAACGGTCCGGCACCCTCCTGCTGCCCTGCATGTCCGTGCCGCAACTGATGGAGGGGCACGGCATCACGCGGCTGGACCTGATGCACCTGGACGCACAGGGGGCAGAGCTCGCAGTGCTGCAGGGGTGCGAGGCCTATTTGCGCGCCGGGCGCATCGGCACCGTGTTCGTGTCCACCCACGCCCACCAGATCACCGGCGATCCGTTGACGCACCAGCGCTGCCTGGCCTTGCTGCGCGACTGCGGTGCTGTAATGGAGACGGAGCACGATCCCTATGAGTCGTTCAGCGGCGACGGTCTTATCGTCGCGCGCTGCGGCCCGGCGCCGGAGGGCTGGCGCCCTGTCCCGATCAGCCTGGCGCGGGCCGGAGAGGCGCTATTCCGTCATCCCAGCTTCGACCTGGCCGAGGCGCGCGCCGGCAACCCCGCTGCCCGGCGCCTGGCGGAAAGTGTCGTGGCCGGGCTGTTCGACACGCTGCTGTTCCGCGGCATCGAGGGCGCCGGGCTCGATCACTTCGCCCGGGCGCTGTTGGGCGGCTACGGCTGCGGCGCGGTCATGCGCGACCTGCTGAGCAGCCCGGAGTTCGTGACCAAGCGAGACCGCTTCGCGGCGCAGTGGCTCGGGGCGCCGGAGGCGTGTCCGGTGCCGGCGCTGCCGCCGGGCAGTCCGTTTGCCTACTCCACGGTGGAGCTGGTGCTGGAGCGGAATGCGCCGTTGGGCGCCGCCGGGGACCTGCTGGTGTTGCCGAACGACAAGGCGATCCTGCCTGCCGTGCTTGCGTCGGGGTCCTGGGCCACGCCGCACATTGCGTTCGCCGCCGCGCGGTTCGAGGCGGGCGCGAGACCGGTCGTTCTGGACATCGGCGCCAACGTCGGCCTGTTCACCCGGCAGATCGTGCAGGCGTTGGACAGTATCCCCGCCTGCCACTGCGTGGAGCCTGACCCGGCCAACTTCCGCGCGCTGCGCCGCAACCTGGATGCCGTGCGCGGGCCGGAGATCCACACCTACAACGTCGCGCTCGGCGATGCGGACGGGACGGCGGCATTCTTCCGGGACGGGGAGAATTGCGGAAACTTTTCTCTCCATTCCGATGCGATGCGGGACCGGCCGTTTACGCAAGGCGTCGTCACGGTGGCAGCCGCCGGCGCCTGGCTGGAAAGCCACATGACCGGACACGGGCCGATCCTGTGGAAGAGCGACACCCAGGGCAGTGATGAGTCCATCGTGGCCCAGGCGCCCTGGCCGGTGTGGCGCCGGGTCGGGGCCGCAATCATCGAGCTATGGCGCATCCGCAAGGAGGGAGGCATTCCGCCGGCATTTCTGGAGCGGGTAGCGGACATGCCGCGGCGCCAGTTGGGCGGGGCAGACATCTCGGTGGACGGCGTGGCCGCTTACCTGGCGGGCGATGACTGGGCGCACGACGACCTCTATCTCTGGCGCTAGCCCGGGCGTAGCCTGGTATGGATCATGTGCGAATTACTTGGCATGAGCGCCAACGTTCCGACCGACATCTGCTTCAGCTTTGCCGGCCTGGTGCCGCGAGGTGGTGTTACTGCGCCGCACGCCGATGGCTGGGGCATTGCCTTCTACGAGGGCCGGGGCTGCCGCACCTTCCACGACGCCAAGCCAAGCGCACAGAGCGAGATCGCGCAGTTCCTGATTGGCCATCCCATACGCAGCAAGATCGTGATCTCGCATATCCGTCGTGCCAACCGCGGCGGCGTGTCGCTGGAAAATACGCACCCCTTCATTCGGGAGCTGTGGGGCCGCGCCTGGACATTCGCGCATAACGGCCAGCTTCGTGGCGTGAAACGCTGGCCTCTGGGCGTTTACCGGCCAATCGGCACCACGGACAGCGAGCATGCCTTCTGCTGGATGCTGGCGCAGCTGCGGGATCGCTGGCCGTCGCCGCCGGGGGATGCGACGCTGTCCGCGCATGTGGCGGCGCTAGCTGGGCAGTTGTCCAACCTGGGCGTGTTCAACATGCTGATGAGCGACGGGCGGCAGTTGTTCTGTTTTTGCGGCACCAGGCTCGCCTGGATCACCCGTCAGGCCCCGTTCGGACCGGCGACGTTAGTGGATGAGGATCTGACCGCCGATTTCAGCCAGTTGACGACGCCCGGCGATATCGTGAGCGTCGTCGCCACCCGGCCGCTGACGCGGGACGAGACCTGGACGACGATGCGGCGCGGCGAATATGTGGTGTTCAGGGGCGGTGTGCCGGGCCGCCGACCGGCAAGCACGTTGCGGGCGGCATAAGCGCCGCCTCGTAATGGCACATGACTCTCAGCTCCTGCCTGGAACGACATGGGGCTGACATGTCCAAGCGCTCGGCCCGGACTGTGCGGACCTGGTTGCGATGCCGACAACCAGACGTTTACCATTCAATGCCTGCTAGCAACAATTTATGTTGCCAGAGCGATCAGGATTTGTTAGCCAAAGATTGCAGTTATTAAGCCAAGGACTCGCACTACAACCAAAAATTAGACAACCTGTGTCCGCAGGATGTCCAGAGAGCCAGATTAGCTTTTGCTACTTCCGTTACTGTCTTGGTTTTTGCCGCTGCATAGCGTCCATTCCAAAATCTGTAAAGGAGTGCCGTGCATGAACACTAAACTTTTCGCATCCGCTGCTCTGCTGGCGTTGCCGCTCGCATGTTTTGTGACCAGCGGAGCGCAGGCAGCGCCGGTGTTTCCGAAGGCTGGCGCGAGCACCAACGGTCCGGCCGTCCTTATTACCTTGACGGACAGCGGCCCGACGCTGCAAATCCTCTCCAGCCAGACCTATGACGGCAGCGACGACGTCGAGGTCGGCCTGATCAACAACTCCAGCACGACGCAGACCTCGTTCACGCTGTCCGGCTCGGGCAATGGCGGCGGCTTGTTCGCATTCGATGGCGACGGCATCGGCAATGGCAATTATACCGACGCGAACACTGGATTGGCGACGCCCGGTAATCCCGGCGACCCGACCGGGTATGGCGGCCCCGGCGTCACATACAGCAACATCAATGCAGCCGAGACCTCGGGCCAGGTGAACTTCAGCCTCGCCCCGGGAGCCTATACCTACTTCAGCCTGGAAAGCTCACCTGACTCGATCAACCAGGGTGGCGGGATCTCCATCGGCGGCGGCGGTGGCGCCGGCGGCGGAACAGCCGTGCCAGAGCCGGAATCGGCGCTGCTCGTTCTCGCGGGCCTTTCTTCCCTGGGTCTTTTTAAGCAGGCACGCGGGCGTATCGGCTAATCGCCAGGCCGCAACTGTAATCCTCGGCGCGCAGCCTGCGCCGTGCCATGACGCCAGCCCCGGGATGGTGCCCCGGGGCTGGCGTGCTAAACTTCGGGCGTGATGCCGATCTCCCCTGCTAGGCAACACAAGCGCGCCGTCCTGCTGCAGCGAGCGGTCGAACTCCATGCTGGCGGCAACGCCGCCGGGTCGGAGGTGATCTGCCGCAAGATGATCCGCGACGACCCGTGCGATGTGGACGCGCTTCATCTGTGCGGGATCGCGTGCCAGGCACGGAGCGACTATGCGCAGGGGGAGGCGTTCATCCGCCGTGCCCTGAAGCTGAACCCTGGCTTCGCCGCGGCGTGGTCCAACCTGGGCAATGTCGTGCTTGCAGCTGGCCGTTCCTGCGATGCGCGGCTTGCCTACGAGCAGGCGCTGCAGGCCGATCCGCAGTTCGCGCCCGCTTATCATAACCTGGCGAAGCTGCTTGCTCGCGACTCGCCCGTGGAGGCGGCGGCGTATGCCCGGGACGCCTGCCGCCTGCAGCCTGGCGAGGTGTCATCCTGGCTGCTGCACGCCGAAATCGCCGCCATGTTGGGGGACGGGGAGGGCGCCGAGGCCGCGCTCCGCCGCGCGGTCGCCCTTGAGCCCGGTGCAGGGGAGCCTCGAACGAACCTTGGCAACCTGCTTGCAGGGCTGGGTCGCCATGAGGACGCATTGGCCGAGCATCACCGCGCCGTCCGCGCACAGCCGTCATCCGCTGCGGCATGGTATGGCTTGGCGGCGGCTCAGCGCACGGCTGGTTTGGTTGCCGAGGCGCTGGGGTCTGTAGACTCTGCCCTGTTGCGCGACCCGGCGTCGGCGGATGCTTGGAACCTCAAGGGCGCCTGCTTGCGCGCGCTCGGCCACTTCGATGAGGCAGTCGCCTGTTTCGAGAAGGCGGTCGCGCAACGGCCCAACTTCGCCAAGGCGATGCGCAACATTGCGATCAGCCAGAAAGGCCGTGCCGACGACCGGGAAGCCGAGCGGCTGCGGGACCTGCTCGAAGGCGGGATGGTGGAGGAAGAAGCGGTCTCCGCCGGATTTGCCCTGGGCAAGCTGCTCGATGACATGCAGCGGTATGACGAGGCATTCTCCGCCTTCTCCGGCGCGAATGCGCTTGCAGCCGGCGCCCTGGCCCGCGCCGGCCGCGGCTATGACCCGGCAGCCTTCGAGCTGTCGGCCCGGGCGGCCCTCGAGCCGTCGCAGGGGCAAAAACCCGTCAGCAGCGAACTTCCTGTTCTGGTGGTGGGGATGCCCCGGTCCGGCACTACCCTCGTCGAGCAGATCCTGGCGAGCCATCCGCAGGTTTCAGGTGCAGGCGAGTTGCCCGACCTGTCGCGGCTCCTCGCCGCAGATGACGCCGTGGGGGAGCGCTACGTGGCCGGCCTCACCCGGAAGTGGCCGGGGGCGGCCCGTGTCGTGGACAAGATGCCCGACAACATCCTGCTGCTGTGCAAGGCCGCGCCGATCCTGCCGCAGGCCCGCGTGATCCTGTGCCGCCGGGACCCGCGCGACACCGCGCTGTCTTGCTTTATGACGCGCTTCTCGGCTGGGAATGCCTTCGCCTATGATTTTTGGGCGTGTGGCCATCGCAGCGGCGTTACCGAATGGCTTGCGGACCGGCTGGAGGAGCGGTTGCCAGTGCCGCATTTGACCGTCCACTACGAAGCCCTGGTCCGCAACCTGGAAGCCGAAGCGCGGCGGTTGATCGCGTTCCTGGGCCTGGACTGGCATCCGGGCTGCCTAGATTTTCACCGGACTGAGCGCCCAGTGCTGACCGCGAGCGCATGGCAGGTCAGGCAGCCCATTTTCACCGGGTCCATCGACCGGTGGCGGCATTACGAGAAGCACATGGCGCCGATGCTAGAGGGCTGGTCAGCCGCTAGGAGCAGGTTCGGTGACCGGGATGCTGCCGGTCTGCTTTGATCTCAGCCGGTTGAGATCTGCAGGGCCGGACTTTTGGCATTTGGTGTTACCCCTCGGATGGCTCGTGGGCATTCACGAACGGCGGCGGCGTGACCGCGGACAGCGTCCTGGCCTGGGCCTCTGTTGGATACTTGTCGCGCACCGCGGGGGGCAGGGTTTGCGGCTGGCCGGTCTCCAAAGCCCGGCCGATGGCGGCCACCACGCGCACGTCCAGCAGGCCTTCCTCCCCGTCCGGCTCCACCGGGCGGTCGTGCAGGATGCACTCGGAGAAGTATTGGGTTTCGCCGCCGAACTGATCCACGGCAGGGAAGCTGCGTTCGGTCGTTTTTTCTCCCATCGTCAGCGTATGCTTGAGCGGACCGGGGAATCCGAAGCCCGGCTGAACCAGCAGGTCGCCGTCCGTGCCTTGCACCCGGTAATGATTGTGGCTGTTCAGCCCGTAGGCGACCGTGAACTGCGCCATGCGGTTGCCCGGGAAGCGCAGCGTGACCGACACGGAGTCGTCGAAGTCGAAGCCGAACTCGGGATGGCGCAGCCCCATCGCCATGACCTCGATCGGCTCCGCGCCGAACAGGTTGCGGCAGGCATTGATGGGATACGGCCCCATGTCGGCGACCGGACCCGCCCAGAACCCGTGCTTGGCGCGGTGGTTGTCTTTGGACACATGCTGCGAGAAGGCCGAGGTGAACAGCCGCGCCTTGCCCAGCTCACCGGCGCGGACCATGCGTATGGCCTCCACCGTCGCGGGCTCGAAGTGCAGGCGGTAGGCGATCAGCAGCTTGGCGCCAGTCTTGTCGGCGGCGGCCTGGATGGCCAGGCAATCCTCCTCGCTGGTGGCCATCGGCTTTTCCAGGAGGACATGGAGGCCGCGTTCCAGGGCGGGGACGGCGAACTCGCGGTGCTGCCAGTTCGGTAGGGCGAGGTAGATCGCGTCGAATTGGCCGCTGTCGAGCGCCTTGGCGTAGGCGTCGTAGTGGTAGGTGTCGGTGATGCCGTAGCGCTTGCCGAGGGCCTGGGCCTTCTCCTCATCGCCGGTGACGATGGCGGTCATCTCGGAGTTGCCGGTGTGGGCGACGCCAGGCATGAAGGCGGCCTGGCTGATCCAGCCGGCGCCGACGACGGCGTAGCGGACTTTGCTGCCTTGGACCTTTTGCGCCATCGCGTGCTTCCTCGTGTTGCCGGGGGTAGCAGCGCGGTGGGGTGGTGCGGGTTCCCTTCAGGCGGCCGTGTAGCCGCCGTCCACCAGGAGGCTCTGCCCCGTCACATAGAGGCTCGCCGGCCCGGCCAGGAACACCGCCGCTCCCACGATGTCGCTATCGGTGCCGAACCGCCCCATCGGCGTCTGCGCCAGCAGCCGCCCGGCCATCGTCTCGTTCTCCCGCATCCCCGCGGTCAGGTCGGTCTCGAAGTAGCCCGGCGCGATGCAGTTCACCCGCACGCCCTTCGCCGCCCAGTCCAGCGCCAGCGACTTCGTCAGCAGCTCCACCCCGCCCTTGGTCGCGTTGTAGGGTGCCGACCGCCGCAGCCCGACGTGCCCGGCGACGCTGCTGATCGTGATGATCGAGCCCCGCCCGGCGGCGGCCATCACCGAGCCGATGTGCTTGCAGCACAGGAAGGTGCCGGTCAGGTTCACGTCGATGATGTGCTGCCAATCGGCGAGCGTCGTCCGCTCGATGCCGGCATAGATCGGGTTCACCCCGGCGTTGTTGACCAGCACGTGGACCGCGCCGAACCGCTCCAGCGCCGCGTCGCGTAGCGCCAGGACATCGGCCTCCTTCGACACGTCCGCCACCACCGCCAGCACATCCGGCCCGATCGCGGCGGCGGCGGCCTGCAGCGTCGCATCCGTCCGGCCGCACAGCACCAGCTTGGCCCCATGGCGGTGCAGGCCCTCGGCAATCGCCCGTCCCAGGCCACGGCCGCCGCCGGTGACGACGGCGACGTGGCCCGTCAGGTCGAAGGTATCGCTCAATGGATGGTCTCCTCCCGTATTGCCGGCAGGATCGACGCCGCGATGACGCTTGGCAACCTGTGGCGCGTGCGGCGCCGCCAGTTCATTTCGCCGCGACCGGCCAACAGACCGGTTTGCGTCCGGTCTGGATGCAAACCGGTCCAGCCTTATTGTTTGCGGGCAGGGACTTGCCGTCCCAGGTCCAGGCACCAAACCTCGGGAGGCCGCTGCAATCTGCCCCTAAGTCGGAATACGCCAGATGGACCGCCTTGTGGCCCTGGCATCACTGCGCTACACGCGCCGGCTGGATGCCGCCGCAGCGGCGCTCCGCGGGCGTGGTGGAATTGGTAGACACGCCAGACTTAGGATCTGGTGGCGTAAGTCGTGGGGGTTCAAGTCCCTCCGCCCGCACCATACGGCCCCCTATCGGGGGGCACAGGCACAAGGACGGGTTTAGAGATGCAGGTTACCGAGACGCTCCATGATGGCCTCAAGCGCGGCTGGTCCGTCACCGTGCCCGTGGCCGACATCGAGGGCAAGCGCACGGCCAAGCTGCAGGAGATCGGCCGCACGGTCCGGCTGCCGGGCTTCCGTCCCGGCAAGGTGCCGCTGAACATCGTCCGCCAGCGCTACGGCAGCGCGGTCATGTCCGAGGTTCTGCAGGAAAGCGTCAACACCGCCACCCAGCAGGTTTTGACCGAGCGCGGGCTGCGCGCCGCCGGGCAACCGAAGGTGGACGTGACCCAGCTGGACGAGAAGCAGGACCTGCAGTTCAACGTCGAGGTCGAGTTGCTGCCGGACATCGCCATGCCGGAGTTCAGCGCACTTCAGCTGACCCGCTACCGCGCAGAGCCGTCGCCCGAGACGATTGACAAGGCCCTGACCGAGCTGGCCGCCCGCCGCCGCACCCTGGTGGATGTGACTGAGGACCGTGGCGCGCAGAAGGGTGACACCCTGACGGTTGACTACACCGGCATGGTGGACGGCGTTGCCTTCCCCGGCGGCACCGGCACGGCCATGCCGGTCGAGTTGGGCGCCGAGGGCTTCATCCCCGGCTTTTCCGAGGGGATGGAGGGAATGCGCCCCGGCGAGGAGCGGCAGATCCACGTCACCTTCCCCGAGGAATACCACGCCAAGGAACTGGCCGGCAAAGCCGCCACTTTCGACCTCAAGGCGACGGCGCTGCAGCAGTCTACCCCGCCGGTGATCGACGAGAGCCTGGCGGAGCAGTTCGGCTTCGACGACCTGGAAAGCCTGCGCAAGATCATCGCCGGGCAGATCCAGCGCGAATACGATGGCGTGAGCCGCATGCGGATCAAGCGCGACCTGCTGGACCAGCTTGCGAAGGGTGCCGACTTTCCGGTGCCGCTCAGCATGGTCGAGGCTGAGTTCAACGGGATTTGGACCCGCGTGGAAGCCGACCGCAAGGAGGGCAAGGGCGATGAGGAGGACAAGGAGAAGGACGACGAGACTCTGAAGTCGGAGTATCGCGCCATTGCCGAGCGCCGGGTGCGCCTGGGTCTGCTGCTGTCCGAGATCGGCCGTCTGAACGGCGTCCAGGTCGGGGCAGACGAGCTGCAGCGCGCAATGCGGGCGGAGGCTGCCCGCTACCAGGGCCAGGAGGCGCAGGTGATGGAGTTCTTCCGCAAGAACCCGCAAGCTGCGGACGGCTTGCGCGGCCCGATCTTCGAGGACAAGACGGTGGACTTCATCCTGGAGTCCGCCAATGTCGAAACGAAGGTGGTGACGCCAGAGGAGCTATCAGCGGAGCCGGACGTTGCGCCGGCTGAAGGCGATCATGACGTCAGTGAGCCGTCTGACCCAGCAGATCAGTTCGCAGCCAAGGACGCATCCGCAATTGACGCTACGGTTGCCGACCACGATGCAAATGCCAGCGCATCGTCTCACGCGATGGCGGACGAGGCGCCGGCCGCACATGAGCCGGCCGCAGGTGCCGACCATAACGCCGAGGTCAGCACCCCGTCCGACCCGGTGGCAGACGAGGCCGCAGCCGCGGAGGCGCCCGCCACAGACGCCGCAGCCGCCGACCACGCGGAGCACCCCGGCGCCTGATTGGCGGCAACCTGAGCACCCTGGATAACCAACCGGGGCGCATCCGGCTGGCGTCTGGCCTGCGACGGCCCATCTAATCCTATGTCGGCTGCTGCATCCGTGGCGGCGGCCATCGAGAGGAACTAAATATGTTCGGCATCCGGGACCGCGATCCGGTCGAGACCTACAACCAAGCCCTGGTGCCTATGGTGGTCGAGCAGTCCGCTCGGGGTGAGCGCGCGTTCGACATCTACTCCCGCCTGCTCAAGGAGCGGATCATCTTCCTGACTGGCGCGGTCTATGATCAGGTCGCCGCAGTGATCTGCGCCCAGCTGCTGTTCCTGGAGTCTGATAACCCCAGCAAGGACATCAGCTTCTACATCAACAGCCCCGGCGGCGTGGTGTCTGCGGGCCTCGCGATCTATGACACCATGCAGTATATCCGCAGCCCCGTGAGCACGCTTTGCATCGGCCAGGCCGCCAGCATGGGCAGTCTCCTGCTCTGCGCCGGCGCCAAGGGCAAGCGGTTCGCAACGCCGAACGCCCGAGTGATGGTCCACCAGCCCAGCGGCGGCGCGCAGGGTCAGGCAACCGACATCGAGATCCAGGCGAAGGAGATCCTTACCCTCCGTAAGCGCCTCAACGAGATCTATGTCCGCCACACCGGGCAGGAACTGACGGCCATCGAGGCAAAGCTGGAGCGCGACAGCTACATGTCGGCAGAGGAAGCCCGTGACTTCGGCCTCGTGGATATCGTGGTCGAAAATCGCCCTCCGGTCGCAGAGCCTACGAAGCCCTAGGGTGGACGGTCCCGCGTCGGGTGCTGCAGCTTAAAGGTTGCAATTTACCTGGCACGGGCACACTTCTTGCTCCGTCTCGCCGATGTCACAATGGCGGCATAATGATGCGCTGGTTGGGCCATCAGCGCTTGCCGTTGGCCCCTGGCCTTGTTCGCCTACCTGGCCAGGTCTAATCTTTCCGGGATTGTCCCCGTAGGTGCGGGGCAGGAGTGTCCATGAGCAAGTCGTCCGGCGATTCCAAGAACACCCTTTACTGCTCGTTCTGTGGCAAGTCGCAGCATGAGGTCCGCAAGCTCATCGCAGGTCCCACCGTATTCATTTGCGATGAGTGTGTCGAACTCTGCATGGACATCATCCGTGAGGAGCACAAGACACACCTTGTGAAATCGCGTGATGGTGTGCCGACGCCCAAGGAAATCTGCAAGGTCCTAGATGATTATGTGATCGGGCAGGCACATGCCAAAAAGGTCCTGAGCGTCGCGGTACACAACCATTACAAGCGTCTAGCGCATGGCGCCAAGAACAATGATGTGGAGATCGCCAAGAGCAACATTATGCTTGTCGGCCCGACTGGGTCCGGCAAAACGCTGCTGGCGCAGACTTTGGCCCGCATCCTCGACGTTCCCTTCACGATGGCCGATGCCACCACCCTGACCGAGGCTGGCTATGTCGGTGAGGACGTGGAGAACATCATTCTCAAGTTGCTGCAGGCCGCCGACTACAATGTGGAACGGGCACAGCGCGGCATCGTCTATATTGACGAGGTGGATAAGATCAGCCGCAAGTCTGACAATCCGAGCATTACTCGTGATGTCAGCGGCGAGGGTGTGCAACAGGCGTTGCTGAAGATCATGGAGGGCACTGTCGCCTCGGTGCCGCCGCAGGGCGGGCGGAAGCATCCGCAGCAGGAATTCCTTCAGGTGGACACGACCAACATCCTGTTCATTTGCGGTGGTGCGTTCTCGGGCCTGGAGAAGATCATCGGCGCTCGTGGCAAAGGAAGCGGCATCGGCTATGGCGCAGAGGTACGCGCGCCGGATGAACGTCGCACCGGCGCCATACTGCGCGAAGTCGAGCCGGAGGATTTGCTCAAGTTCGGCCTGATCCCAGAGTTCATCGGCCGTTTGCCTGTTGTGGCAACGCTTGAGGACCTAGATGAGGCGGCCTTGGTCGAAATCCTGACAAAGCCTAAGAATGCTTTGTCGAAACAGTATGCTAGGCTTTTCGAGATGGAAGGTGTGAAGCTTTCCTTCACCGAAGATGCACTGAAGTCGGTTGCAACCCGCGCCATCGCCCGAAAGACCGGCGCCCGCGGCTTGCGTTCGATAATGGAGGCAATCCTGTTGTCCACCATGTTCGACCTGCCCGGCCTGGACGGGGTTGAGGAAGTCACCATCAACCGTGAGGTTGCCGAAAGCCGCGCTAATCCCCTGTTCACGTACGGGAAGGGCAGAGCGGAGGGTGGCGCCTGACCCCGGGCCGAACCTCGCCTGGGGCTGGGCCTTGTGGTCCTGTCCCGGGCTGCCGATATCGGTTGCGCAGGCTTAATAGCCTGCCGGGAATTTTGCCCTGTCTAGGCTGGGGTGCGTGCCATGACGGGCGCATCGTCGCCCTGATCGTCCAATTGGAGGTCATATGAAAGAGCCAGAGACGCTCAAGTCTGCGTCCGATACAGTTGCGTCCACTGCAATGGCAGTGCTGCCGCTACGTGACATCGTTGTCTTCCCGCACATGATCGTACCGCTCTTTGTCGGTCGCGAGAAGTCGGTGCGTGCGCTGGAAGCGGTGATGAAGGACGACAAGCAGATCCTGCTGGTCGCCCAGAAGAACGCGTCGCACGAGGATCCTGGCCAGGACGAGATTTACAACGTCGGCACGGTGTCCACGATCCTTCAGCTGCTCAAGTTGCCGGATGGTACCGTCAAGGTGCTGGTCGAGGGTGGTAGCCGCGCCCGTATCACCGGGTTCACTGAAACCGACAGCTACTTTGAAGCTACGACTGAACCGATGCCGGACGAGGAAGCGGGTGCTACGGAGCTTGAGGCTCTGGGCCGCACCGTGGTCGGGCAGTTCGAGCAGTATATCAAGCTGAACAAGAAGATCGCCCCTGAGGTCCTGGTGTCGTTGAACCAGATCGAGGAGCCGAGCAAGCTGGCCGACACCATCTCGGCCCACTTGAACCTGAAAATCGCCGAGAAGCAGGAGTTGCTGGAGGCTGCCAAGGTTGGCGACCGCCTTGAGCGCGTGTTTGCGCACATGGAGTCGGAGATCGGCGTCCTACAGGTCGAAAAGCGTATCCGCAACCGCGTCAAGCGGCAGATGGAGAAGACCCAGCGCGAGTATTACCTGAACGAGCAGCTCAAGGCGATCCAGAAGGAGCTGGGCGAGGGCGAGGACGGCAAGGACGAGACCGCCGAACTTGAGGAGCGGATTAAGAAGACAAAGTTCAGTAAGGAAGCGCGTGAGAAGGCGATGTCCGAGCTGAAGAAGCTGCGGACCATGAGCCCGATGAGTGCCGAGAGCACGGTCGTTCGCAACTATCTCGACTGGATGCTGTCGATACCGTGGAAGAAGCGCAGCAAGGTCAGCAACGACGTTCTGGAAGCTGAGCGTATCCTCGATGCCGACCATTATGGGCTGGACAAGGTGAAGGAGCGTATCCTTGAGTACCTTGCTGTCCAATCGCGCAGCCCGAAGATCAAGGGGCCGATCCTGTGCCTCGTAGGGCCGCCGGGCGTCGGCAAGACGTCCCTTGGCAAAAGTATTGCCAGGGCGACGCAGCGCAACTTCGTCCGGATGTCGCTAGGCGGCGTGCGTGATGAGGCAGAGGTGCGCGGACACCGTAGGACCTACATCGGCTCGATGCCGGGCAAGGTCATCCAGGGCATGAAGAAGGCCAAGACCAGCAACCCGCTGTTCCTGCTGGACGAGATCGACAAGCTTGGCTCCGATTGGCGCGGTGATCCGTCCTCGGCACTGCTCGAGGTTTTGGATCCCGAGCAGAATGGGACGTTTGCGGACCATTATCTTGAAGTGGACTACGACCTGTCGGACGTGATGTTCGTCACCACGGCCAATAGTCTCAAGATGCCGCAGCCGTTGCTGGACCGGATGGAGATCATCCGCATCGCTGGTTATACCGAGGATGAGAAGGTCGAAATCGCCAAGCGGCACCTTGTCTCCAAGCAGGCCGAGGCAAACGGCCTGAAGCCGGAGGAATGGTCGCTGCACGACGACGCCATACGCGACTTGGTGCGATATTATACCCGCGAGGCCGGCGTCCGCAGCCTGGAGCGGGAAATCGCCAACGTTGCCCGCAAGGTCGTGAAGGAGATTGTGACTAAGAAGGCCAAGAAGGTCGCAATCAACCGCAAGAACCTGGAGAAATATGCTGGGGTTCGCCGCTTCCGCTATGGTGAGACTGAGGCGGAGGACATGGTCGGCGTCGTGACCGGCCTGGCCTGGACCGAGGTCGGCGGCGAGATCCTCACCATCGAGAGCGTCATGGTGCCCGGCAAGGGCAACATCAAGCATACCGGCAAACTCGGTGACGTGATGCAGGAGAGCGTGTCCGCGGCCCTCAGCTACGTCCGCAGCCGTGCGACCAGCTTTGGCATCAAGCCGACGCTGTTCGAGAAGCGTGACATCCATGTTCACGTGCCTGAGGGCGCGACGCCAAAGGATGGGCCGTCCGCAGGCGTGGCGATGGCGACCAGCATCATCAGTGTGATGACCGGCATCCCGGTACGGCGCGATGTGGCTATGACGGGAGAGATCACCCTACGCGGCCGGGTGCTCCCGATCGGCGGTTTGAAGGAGAAGCTGCTGGCGGCGTTGCGGGCTGGGATCACCACCGTGTTCATTCCCAAGGAGAACGAGAAGGATCTGGTGGAAATCGCCGACAACGTGAAAAAGAGCCTCAAGGTCATCGCCGTTTCCCATGTGGACGAGGTGATCAGCCAGGCTCTGGCCCGCAAGCCCGAGGCGATTGAGTGGGAAGAGCCGATCGACCCGGTGGTGCCCCCGCCGGTGCAGCCCACGGCCCACCTGCCGCACTAATTCCGGCGCGGCCTACCGCGGCTTCTATGCAACGTCACAATTGATCCGGCACGTCGAGGCGACTCGGCGTGCCGGCTTTCGTTGCGGGCCGTGCGGAGCGCCGATACTGTTCCGCGAACGGAAACGGCGGGAACATGGCGCACGATGGGTTTGCGGAAATACCGCCGGCGTCTGGCCCCCGGTCTCAGCGGAGGACGGGCAAGTCATCCATGACCCGGACAGACTTGGTTCACGCGGTCGCGGACGAACTCGATGTACCCATCAGCCGCGCCGGGGAAGCGGTGGACGCCGTTTTGCACGTTATTGAGCGTGGTCTGCAGGACGGCCAGGAGGTTCGCCTAGCCGGGTTCGGCACCTTCGCTGTATCGACCCGCAAGGCGACGACCGGCCGCAATCCCCGCACGGGGGAGGTAATCGCGGTGCCATCTACGCGATCGGTTAAATTCCGCCCTGGCAAGCCGCTGCGGGACGCGGTAAGCGGCACTGGCGTGCGTGAGCAGGTTGGGGGCGGTTAGCTCAGCGGTAGAGCGTCTCGTTTACACCGAGAGGGTCGGCGGTTCGATCCCGTCACCGCCCATTCCCCTTTTCCCTTCCCAAGCGTCTTGACGCCGCCCCGCACCCGCCGTAGATCGTGCCCCCTGCCGCTGCGGGAGTAGCTCAGTTGGTTAGAGCGCCGGCCTGTCACGCCGGAGGTCGCGGGTTCGAGCCCCGTCTCTCGCGCCAGCAGCAGCAGATCACCACAACCACCTGAACGTCCCCGTGCCGCCCTAGCGGCGCGGGCGGGTTCACCGTATATCCTTGGTGCGGCGCAGCACGGCGCCAGCCCAGGTCCAAGGATTGCCCTATGCCGCTGCTATCCGAGTACTTTCCCATCCTGGTGTTCATCGCCATCGGCGGCGGCATCGCGCTCGCAATGGTCGGCGGCAGCCTGCTTGCAGCCCGGCAAAAACCCTACGCCGAGAAGCTCTCCGCCTACGAATGCGGGTTCGAGCCGTTTGACGATGCCCGCCGCAAGTTCGACGTGCGCTTCTACCTGGTCGCGATCCTGTTCATCATCTTCGATCTGGAGATCGCCTTCCTGTTTCCGTGGGCGGTTAGCCTCGCCGACATCGGCCTGTTCGGCTTCCTCTCGATGATGGCGTTCCTTGCGGTGCTGACAGTCGGCTTTATCTACGAGTGGTGCAAAGGCGCACTGGATTGGGAGTAGTCTCGCCATGAGCGTGACGACAGAAAACACAAACATTGCCTGGAACCGCGAGGCCCTGCAGCCCGGTGCGGCGCAGGACGCGGTCATCAAGGGCATTACCGGCGAGGTGGCCGACAAGGGTTTTGTCGTTGCCAACCTGGACAAGGTGGTTAACTGGGCGCGTACCGGCAGCCTGTGGCCGATGACCTTCGGGCTGGCCTGTTGCGCGGTGGAGATGATCCACGCCTACATGCCGCGCTATGACCTGGACCGCTTCGGCGTCATCCCGCGTGCAAGCCCGCGCCAGTCCGATGTGATGATCGTTGCCGGCACGCTGACCAACAAGATGGCTCCAGCCCTCCGTAAGGTTTACGACCAGATGCCAGAGCCGCGCTGGGTCATCAGCATGGGGTCCTGCGCCAACGGCGGCGGCTACTATCATTACAGCTACAGCGTCGTTCGTGGCTGCGACCGCATCGTGCCGGTTGACATCTATGTGCCGGGCTGCCCGCCAACAGCAGAGGCGCTGGTTTACGGCATCATGCAGCTGCAAAAGAAGATACGCCGTACAGGGACGATCCTGCGTGGTTGACGGGACCGAGCAAGCTCCGCAGGCGCCAGCCATTGCGGTTGCGCCCACAGGCCTTCCTGCGCTGGCACAGTCTGCCATCACCATCCCGGGCGTGCAGCGTGCCGGGCTGGAGGGTGGAGAACTTGTGCTTCACGCCGACCGGTTGATCATCGCCGACCTGCTTGCATTCCTGCGCACCGACCCTCGTTTCTCATGCGAGCAATTGATGGATTTATGCGGCGTGGATTGGCCGGAGCGTCCGCAGCGTTTCGACATAGTTTACAACCTGCTGTCCGTGTCGCTCAACCACCGGGTCCGGGTCATCATCCAGACGGACGAGCAGTCGCCGGTGCCCAGCATCCATCGCATCTGGCCCGTCGCCACCTGGTTCGAGCGTGAGGCATGGGACCTGTTCGGCATCGTGTTCAGCGGCCAGCCTGACCTACGCCGGATCCTGACCGACTACGGCTTCAGCGGTCATCCGCTGCGCAAGGATTTCCCGCTGACCGGCTATGTCGAGGTCCGCTACGACGACGAGCGGAAGCAGGTCGTCAACGAGCCGGTGAGCCTGACGCAGGATTTCCGCAACTTCGACTTCATCTCGCCCTGGGAAGGCATGACCACCTTGCCCGGCGATGAGAAGGCACACACCGACCGCATCGCCGCCCGTGCCGCCGACATGCAGGCCGGCACGCTTGCGGCTCCGCAGAAGGAGGGCACGTAGATGCCTGACGACGCACGTCTCGGCCCATTCATGGGCAGCAGCAGCACCACGCCAGACGAGGGCAAGCCGACCACCAGCAAGGTGCTGGAGGTAGATAACCACACCATCAACTTCGGCCCGCAGCACCCGGCCGCCCACGGCGTGCTGCGCTTGATCCTGGAGATGGATGGCGAGGTTGTGGAGCGAGCCGACCCGCATATCGGGTTGCTGCACCGCGGCACCGAGAAGCTGATCGAGCACAAGACTTACCTGCAGGCGCTGCCGTACTTCGACCGCCTGGATTACGTCAGCCCGATGTGCATGGAGCATACCTGGGCGATCGCGCAGGAAAAGCTGCTCGGCATCACGGTGCCGGAGCGCGGGCGCTGGATCAGGACGATGTTCGCGGAGATCACCCGCATCCTGAACCATTTGCTCAATATCACGACCTATGCCCTGGACGTCGGCGCGATCACGCCGAGCCTGTGGGGCTTCGAAGAGCGTGAGAAGCTGCTGCAATTCTATGAGGCAGTGTCCGGTGCCCGCTACCACGCCAACTACTTCCGCGCAGGTGGGGTAGCGCGCGACCTGCCGGGCAACCTTGCAGACGATATCGGCGAGTGGGCCAGCACGTTCCCGAAGTTTATCGATGAACTGGAGCAGCTGCTCACCACCAATCGCATCTGGAAGCAGCGTACGGTGGATATCGGCATCATGACGCCGGAGGATGCGTTGGCCTGGGGCTTTACCGGGCCATGTCTGCGGGCCAGCGGCGTGCCGTGGGACCTGCGCAAGTCGCAGCCTTATGACAACTACGACCAGGTCGAGTTCGACGTGCCGGTGGCGCGCAATGGCGACTGCTACGACCGTTACCTCGTTCGCATGGCCGAGATGCGGCAGAGCACATATATCATCCAGCAGTGCCTGGAGAAGATGCAGCCCGGCGACGTCAAGATCCAGGACCGGAAATTCACTGCACCGCGGCGTGAGGAGATGAAGAAGTCGATGGAAGCACTCATCCATCACTTCAAGCTCTACACTGAGGGTTATCATATCCCTGCCGGTTCGACCTACACGGCGACTGAAAGTCCTAAGGGCGAATTCGGCGTTTACCTGGTCGCCGATGGCACCAACCGGCCCTACCGCTGCAAGATACGCCCGACCGGCTATGCCAACCTGCAAGCGGTCGAGCACATGAGCAAGCGCCACATGCTGGCCGACGCCGTGGCCATCATCGGCTCCGTGGACGTCGTTTTCGGCGAGATTGACAGGTAGAGCATGTCGCAGAACTTGGGCGGGGACGCAGGCTCCCAGGTTGCCAATGGCACATCTGAGGACGTGGGCGATGGCTCAACCGGGCTGGGCGCCCCGCAGCCAACGCATTTTACGTTCGACGAGGAAAGCGATCGCGAGATCGAGTTGATCCTGACAAAGTATCCGCCCAGCCGGAAGGCAAGCGCGGTTCTCCCGTTGCTGTATGTGGTGCAGCATCAGATGCGGCGGCAGACCGGCAGCGCGTGGGTGCCGACGGTCGCGATGGATGTGGTGGCGGACCGGTTGGAGATGCCGCCGATCCGAGTTTATGAGGTCGCGACCTTCTACCTGATGTTCAACACCAACCCGATCGGCCGCTACCATCTGCAGGTCTGCGGCACGACGCCGTGCTGGCTGCGTGGATCGGATGAGATCATCCGTGCCTGCCGCGACGTGACCGGCATCAAGGCGTGGCGGGAGACGAGCGCGGATGGAATGTTCACCATGAGCGAGGTGGAGTGCCTCGGCGCCTGCGTAAATGCACCAATATTGCAGGTGGATGACGATTACCACGAGGACTTGGACTACGACCGAACGGTGGCGCTGCTGCAGGCGCTCCGTCGTGGGGAGGCGGTGAAGCCCGGTTCCTCCATCGGCCGTATGACGTCTGCCCCCGAAGGTGGTCCGACCACCCTGACAACCCTGGAGTAGTCAGCGATGCTCGCCGACAAGGACCGCATCTTTACCAATCTCTATGGGCAGCACAGCCCAGGCCTGGAGGGCGCCCGAGCCCGCGGCGACTGGGATGGGACGGCGGCAATCATCGGCCGCGGACGCGATGCCATCATCGATGAGATGAAGGCGTCGGGACTCAGGGGCCGTGGCGGCGCCGGGTTTCCGACCGGAATGAAATGGTCGTTCATGCCGAAGCAGGCCAGTCCCGATGGGCGGCCCAGCTATCTCGTGATCAACGCCGACGAAAGCGAACCTGGGACCTGCAAGGACCGCGACATTATGCGGCACGACCCGCACAAGCTGATCGAGGGGGCGCTGATTGCGTCCTTCGCGATGGGCGCTGCATCCTGCTACATCTACATACGTGGCGAGTACTGCAACGAGGCCAAAGCTTTGCAGGCCGCCGTTGACGAGGCATATGCGGCAAATCTACTAGGCAAGAACGCCGCCGGATCGGGCTATGACTTCGATCTATATGTCCACCGCGGCGCCGGCGCCTACATTTGCGGCGAAGAGACGGCTCTCCTCGAAAGCTTGGAGGGCAAGAAGGGGATGCCGCGGCTCAAGCCGCCGTTCCCAGCAGCGGTAGGGCTGTATGGCTGTCCCACGACGGTCAACAATGTCGAAACGATCGCGGTCGTGCCGACAATCCTTCGCCGGGGCGGTGCATGGTTTTCGGCGCTGGGCCGGCCCAAGAACAGCGGCACCAAAATCTTCTGCATCAGCGGCCACGTAAATAAGCCCTGCAATGTGGAAGAGGAGCTTGGCATCTCCCTGCGTGAGCTGATTGATACTTACGCTGGCGGCGTGCGTGGCGGCTGGGACAACTTGCTGGCCGTGATACCCGGCGGGTCCAGCGTGCCGCTGATCCCCAAGGACATCTGCGACACCGTCCTGATGGACTTCGACAGCCTTCGCGACGTGAAGAGCGGCCTTGGCACTGCGGGCGTCATCGTGATGGACAAGAGCACGGACGTAATCCGCGCGATCGACCGGCTAGCGCAGTTCTACAAACACGAGTCCTGCGGCCAGTGCACGCCGTGCCGCGAAGGCACAGGCTGGATGATGCGCGTGATGCACCGCATGGTGCAGGGCCGGGCCGACCTGGAAGAGATAGACACGCTGGAGCAGGTGACGAAGCAGGTCGAGGGTCACACCATCTGTGCCCTCGGCGATGCCGCAGCCTGGCCGATCCAAGGCTTGATCCGTCACTTCCGTCCGGTGATGGAGCAGCGCATCGCCGAGTATAAAGCGGCCCGCACGCCGCGGCCGCTGCCGATGGCAGCGGAGTAGAGGATACACATGGCCAGCGTCACCGTTGACGGCATCACCGTCGAAGTTCCGAACGGCTCCTCCGTCCTGCAGGCCTGTGAAGCCGCGGGTAAAGAAATTCCGCGCTTTTGCTACCATGAGCGCCTGTCCGTCGCCGGCAACTGCCGCATGTGCCTGGTCGAGGTGGAGAAGGCGCCTAAGCCCATTGCGTCCTGCGCTTACCCGGTGGCGGACGGGATGGTTGTGAAAACCGATACGCCCGTGGTGCGTCAGGCCCGCCGGGGGGTGATGGAATTCCTGCTCATCAACCATCCGCTGGACTGCCCGATCTGCGATCAGGGCGGTCAGTGCGACTTGCAGGACCAGGCTTACTCCTACGGGATGGACCACTCCCGCTACCGCGAGAACAAGCGGGCGATCAAGGACAAGTACCTGGGTCCGCTGGTCAAGACCTTCATGACCCGCTGCATCCACTGCACCCGCTGCATCCGGTTCAGTAGCGAGGTTGCGGGCGTGCCGGAGATGGGCGCCACTGCCCGTGGCGAAAACATGGAGATTGGTACCTACATCGAGAAGGCGCTGACAACCGAGCTGTCCGGCAATCTGATTGACATCTGCCCGGTCGGCGCGCTGCTCGACAAGCCGAACAGTTTCGTTGCCCGTCCGTGGGAGCTGCGGCATACCGTCAGCATAGACGTGCACGACGCCCTGGGGTCCAACATCACGGTGGATGGGCGTGGGTCCGAGGTGCTGCGGGTCATGCCGCGCACCAATGAGGACGTCAATGAGGAGTGGCTGGCCGACAAGTCCCGTTTTGCCCATGATGGGCTGAAACGCCGACGGCTGGATCGCCCCTGGGTCCGCATCGATGGCAAGCTGCGCCCGGCGACTTGGCCGGACGCCTTCAGTGCGATCGCCGCGAAGCTGCGTGGCCTATCTGGCGACCGGATCGGCGCCATTGCTGGCGACCTGTGCGACGCCGAGAGCATGATGGCCCTAAAAGACCTCATGACGGCGCTGGGGTCCAACAACCAGGACTGCCGCCAGGACGGCGCGGCGCTGCCGCCGGGCCGGCGGGAGCACTACACGTTCAATACGACAGTCGCCGGGATCGAGGATGCCGACGCTATCCTGCTGATCGGCAGCAATCCGCGGCGTGAGGCTCCGGTGCTGAATGCCCGTATCCGCAAGCGGCTGAATCAGGGTCCTTGCCCCGTCGCCTATGTCGGCGCGCCGGCTGACCTGACCTACCGCGCCCTCCATTTGGGCGACAACCCGGCCGTCCTATCCAACCTCGGCGCGTTCGCCGACAAGCTGCATGCTGCCAAGCATCCGATGATCGTGGTGGGGCAGGGCGCGCTGCGCCGTCCGGATGGCGCGGCGGTGCTGGCCGCGGCCTGGCAGCTTGCGGCTGATGTCGGCGCGCTGACGCCGGAGTGGAATGGCTTCAACGTGCTGCATACGGCAGCGGCACGGGTAGGCGCGCTCGACCTGGGCTTCGTGCCGGGTCCGGACGGCAAGGACTTGGCCGGGATGATGAACGGCGGCGTGGACCTGTTGTGGCTGCTCGGGGCTGACGAGTTCGATACCGCCCGCATCGGCGCGGGTACCTTCGTCGTATATCAGGGGCACCACGGCGACCGCGGTGCTGCCCGTGCAGACGTGATCCTGCCCGGCGCGGCCTATACCGAGAAGGCCGGCACCTACGTCAATACCGAGGGCAGGGTGCAACGTGGCTTCCTGTCCATTCAGCCGCCCGGCGAGGCGCGCGAGGACTGGGCTATCCTGCGTGCGTTCAGCGCCACAATTGGCCACAAGCTGCCCTACGACGACTTGGCTGGCGTGCGTGACCGGCTAGTCCAGGTCAACCCAATCTTCGCCATACAGCAGGACCTGCGGCGCCAGGGCTGTACCGACCTGTCTGGACCAGCAGCCGGCGGGGAGTTGTCCGACGCGCCGTTCCAGCCTGCAGTGCCCGATTACTACCAAACCAACGCGATCTGCCGCGCCAGTGCCACCATGGCTGAGTGCACCCGGACGTACACCCACCCGATGCAGCAGGCGGCGGAGTAGCCGGGATGACTGCATTCCTTGCCACTCCGCTCGGCATCACCGTGCTGACTGTCGTCCAGACTTTGGCCATGCTGGTTCCGGTGCTGGTCAGCGTCGCCTACCTGACCCTGGCTGAGCGCAAGGTTATGGCGGCAATGCAGATGCGTAAGGGTCCGAACGTCGTCGGCCCTTTCGGCCTCATGCAGCCCTTCGCCGACGCGCTGAAGATGCTGATGAAGGAGACCATCATCCCTACCGGCGCCAACCGCCTGCTGTTCATCGTGGCGCCGTTGCTGACGATGACACTGGCGATGATTGCCTGGGCAGTGATCCCGGTGAACGATGGCTGGGCCATCGCCAACATCAACGTCGGCATCCTGTATCTGTTCGCGGTCAGCAGCCTGGGCGTTTACGGCATCGTCATTGCTGGATGGGCTAGCAACAGCAAGTATGCATTCCTGGGCGCGCTGCGCTCGGCGGCGCAGATGGTCAGCTACGAGGTCAGCATGGGCCTTGTAATCGTGAGCGTGCTGCTCTGCGCCGGCAGCCTGAACCTCACGGCCATCGTGCATGCGCAGGAACACGTCTGGTTCTTCATCCCGCTGTTCCCGATGTTCATCGTGTTCTTCATCTCGATCCTGGCCGAAACGAACCGCGCGCCGTTCGACCTGCCGGAAGGCGAGAGCGAGATCGTCGGCGGTTTCCATGTGGAATATGGGGCGATGACCTTCGGCCTGTTCTTCCTGGGTGAATACGCCAACATGATCCTGATGTCGGCCATGACAGCGATCCTGTTCCTGGGAGGCTGGCTCAGTCCG
This sequence comes from uncultured Acetobacteraceae bacterium, assembly GCA_964245505.1. Classification (GTDB taxonomy): domain Bacteria; phylum Pseudomonadota; class Alphaproteobacteria; order Acetobacterales; family Acetobacteraceae; genus DASWOJ01. The sequence goes on from CAXTOB010000007.1 coordinate 24,325, forward strand.
ATCCCGTTTGCACCGTTCACCTGGATACCCGGCCCCCTCTGGTTCATCGCCAAGATCTGCCTGGTGCTGTTCATGTTCGTATGGGTGCGCGCGACCTTCCCGCGCTTCCGCTACGATCAGTTGATGCGGCTGGGCTGGAAGGTGTTCCTGCCGTTGTCCCTGGGATGGCTGGTGCTGACGGCCGGCGTATTGCTGGGCATGGGCTGGCTGCCTGGCCAGCCGCCCGCGTAAATCTTGCTCTACCGTCCGGCTGCGCCTAAAGCGGGCCGGGCAAGAAGGAACACTCCCATGGCTTTCCTGGACCGCACCGCCCGCAGCCTGCTGCTGGGCGAGTTGATCTCCGGCATGTCGCTGACGTTGAAGTACTTCTTCCGCCCGAAGGCCACGATCAACTACCCCTATGAGAAGGGCGCCATCAGCCCGCGTTTCAAAGGCGAGCATGCCCTGCGCCGCTATGCCAACGGCGAGGAGCGCTGCATCGCCTGCAAGCTGTGCGAAGCGGTGTGCCCGGCGCTCGCCATCACCATCGAGGCCGAGCCGCGCGACGACGGCAGCCGCCGCACCACCCGCTACGACATAGACATGACCAAGTGCATCTACTGCGGCCTCTGCGAGGAGTCCTGCCCGGTGGACGCCATCGTCGAGGGGCCCAACTTCGAGTTCGCGGTCGAAACGCGGGAGGAGCTGATGTACAACAAGGAAAAGCTGCTCGCGAACGGCGACCGGTGGGAGAGCGAGCTATCCAAGCGGCTCGAACTCGACTCGCAGTTCCGCTAGGGCCTGCGCCGATGATCACCGCTGCCGCCTTTTACCTGTTCTCCGCCATCCTGATCGGCTCCGCAGCCGCAGTGGTGACGTCGCGCAACCCCGTGCATTCCGTGCTGTTCCTGATCCTCGCGTTCTTCAACGCTTCGGCGCTGTTCCTGATTGCTGGGGCCGAGTTCCTGGCGATGATCCTGCTGATCGTCTATGTCGGCGCGGTCGCGGTGCTGTTCCTGTTCGTCGTGATGATGCTGGACGTGAACTTTGGCCAGTTGCGTGAGGGATACCAGCGCTACTTGCCAGTCGGCGCCACGGTTGGCGTGGTGCTGCTGCTTGAACTCGTGTTCGTCCTCGGCGGCTGGGAGTTCGCGCCGCAGGCCATGACCCTGCGCCTGAGCAGCACCCCAGGGGCGGTCAGCAACACCCAGGCGTTGGGACGACTGATCTATACGGATTACGTTTTCCTGTTCCAGACGGCCGGGCTGATCCTGATGGTTGCGATGATTGGCGCAATCGTCCTGACCCATCGCGAGCGCACCACCAGCAAGAGGCAGAACATCGCCCGGCAGAATGCTCGCACTGTCGCAGATACGTTGGAAATAATGCCAGTCGCCCGCGGTGCCGGCACCAACGTCACCGGCATTTTGCGCCCGAAACCCGAGCCGGCCTTGGCCCTCACGCAGGACGAACCGCATGAGCACGGCGTCGGCAAGCCCGGCCCAGGAGAGCACGGATGACCACGATCGGCGTCGGCCACTACCTATTCGTGGGCGCAATCCTGCTGGTGCTGGGCATCTTCGGCATCTTCCTGAACCGCAAGAACATCATCGTCATCATGATGTCGATCGAACTGATGCTGCTCTCGGTGAACCTGAACCTGGTCGCCTTCAGCTCCGCCCTAGGCGATTTGGCCGGGCAGGTGTTCGCGCTGTTCGTTCTGACTGTTGCCGCGGCTGAGGCTGCCATTGGTCTGGCCATCGTCGTCGTCTATTTCCGTAACCGCGGCTCGATCGAGGTCGAGGACGTCACCCTGATGCGGGGCTAGACTATGCTGTATGCTGTTGCCGTTTTTGCGCCCCTGGTGGGCGCCCTTATTGCTGGCATGTTCGGCCGGCAGATCGGGGACAAGGCCAGCGAGGCCGTCACCATCCTCTGCATGTGTGTTGCAGCCGTCTGCGGCGCCGCCAGCTTCCTGCCATTCTTGACCGGGGATGGCCTGCCAGGCGTCGTGAGCCTCGGCACTTGGATTGACGTCGAGGGCTTTCACGTCGAGTGGGCACTGCACTACGACACCCTCTCGGCGATGATGGTGGCGATGGTGACGTTTATCGCCACGCTCATCCACATCTACAGCATCGGCTACATGAGCCATGACGCGACGGTGCCGCGCTTCTTCAGCTACCTGAGCCTGTTCACCTTCGCCATGCTGATGCTGGTGACGGCTGACAATCTTGTGCAGTTGTTCTTTGGATGGGAAGGGGTTGGCCTCGCCAGCTATCTGCTGATTGGCTACTGGTACGACCGGCCCAGCGCCAACCGTGCCGCGATGAAGGCATTCGTCGTGAACCGGGTCGGCGACTTGTTCTTCGCGGTCGGGATCGCGTTGGTGTTCTTGATGTTCGGCTCGGTCGAGTTCCCCGACATCTTTGCCCACGTGCACGATCACTTGGACGAGACCTACCACGTGCTGGGCAGCAATTGGCGTGCTTATGAGGTCATTGGCGTCCTGCTGTTCCTCGGCGCCTGCGGCAAGTCGGCGCAATTGGGCCTGCATACCTGGCTGCCAGACGCGATGGAGGGGCCGACCCCGGTGTCCGCCTTAATCCATGCTGCCACGATGGTCACGGCAGGCGTGTTCCTGATGGCTCGCATGTCGCCGATCCTCGAATACGCACCGGGCGCCTTGGATTTTATCGCCTTCCTGGGCGCCACGACCTGCTTCGTCGCAGCGACGATCGGCTGCGTGCAGAACGACATCAAACGCATTATTGCCTATTCGACCATGTCGCAGCTTGGCTACATGTTCCTGGCGGCCGGGGTCGGCGCCTACCAGGTATCCATCTTCCACCTATTTACGCACGCCTTCTTCAAGGCGCTGCTGTTCCTCGGCGCCGGGTCGGTGATCCACGCGATGTCGGATGAGCAGGACATCCGCCGCATGGGCGGCATCTGGCGCAAGATCCCCATCACTTACGGCGTGATGTGGGTTGGCAGCCTGGCCCTGGCCGGCATCCCGTTCTTCGCCGGCTATTACTCAAAGGACGCGATCCTTGAGGCAGCCTGGGCCAGGGGCAACCTGGTCGGCTCCTATGGCTTCCTGTGCGGCATCGTTGCGGCGTTCCTGACGGCCTTCTATTCCTGGCGCCTGCTGATCCTGACCTTCCACGGCACGCCCCGCGCCGACCGGCATACGATGGAGCACGTGCACGGAAGCCCGGCAGTAATGCTGATCCCGTTGCTGTTGCTGGCCCTAGGCGCCATCGTCACCGGCTTCGTGTTCCGCGGCTGGTTCATCGGCGAGGATTGGCATGACTTCTGGCGTGGGGCCATCGTCAACGCCCCGACCAACACCGTCCTCAACGACATGGAGCATGTGCCGCTGCTCGCTTCGCTGCTGCCAACGCTCGTGGGCGTGCTCGGCATTGCGTTGGCATACTTCATGTATGTGATGCGGCCGGAATTGCCGGCCCGGATGGCCGCTGCAATGCCGCGCGTCTATGATTTCGTTCTGAACAAGTGGTATTTCGACGAGCTGTATGATCGCATCTTCGTTCGCCCATTTGGGCGTTTGGCGAGGATCTTGTGGCAGGTCGGCGATGCCACGCTGATCGACGGCGTTCCGAATGGCATTGCCGCGCTGACCACCGACGGATCGGCTCAGGTCGTACGGATCCAGACTGGCTCCATTGCCGTCTATGCCTTCACCATGCTGATTGGCCTTGTCGCGTTGGTCAGCATCTTCCTCGTTTACCGGTAGGCCCGCCTCACCATGACCAACGCCGCCGGCTTTCCGATCCTGTCCCTGCTGACCTGGCTGCCCCTGGCCGGCGGTTTGTTCATCATGACTGTGCGCGGCACGGATGAGGTGATCGCCAGCAATGCCCGCTGGGCCGCCCTGTGGACCAGCCTCATCGTTTTCGCGATTTCTCTGGTGCTGTGGGTCAAGTTCGACACCACCAACTCCGGGTTCCAATTCCAGGAGAGCCTGTCCTGGCTGCCGGAGTTTGGGGTCGGCTACCGCATGGGGGTGGACGGCATCTCGGTGCTGTTCGTGCTGCTGTCCACTGCGTTGACCCCGATCTGCATCCTGGCAAGCTGGGAGGCCATCACCGTGCGGGTGCGCGAGTATATGCTCGCCTTCCTGGTGCTGGAAACCATGATGGTCGGCATGTTCTCCGCCCAGGACTTCATCGTGTTCTACATGTTCTTCGAGGGCGTGCTGATCCCGATGTTCCTCATCATCGGGGTATGGGGTGGGCCGCGCCGGGTTTATGCCAGCTTCAAGTTCTTCCTCTACACGCTCGCTGGTTCCATTTTGATGCTGTTGGCGCTCCTGGCTATCTGGCGTCACGCCGAGACCACGGACTTGGCGGTGCTGATGCACACGACCTTTCCGGCGCAGATGCAGTTCTGGCTGTTCCTGGCGTTCTTCGCATCATTCGCGGTGAAGGTGCCGATGTGGCCCGTGCATACCTGGCTGCCTGACGCCCACGTTGAGGCACCGACGGCCGGCTCCGTTATCCTGGCAGGCGTATTGCTGAAGATGGGAGCCTACGGTTTCCTCCGGTTTTCAGTACCGATGCTGCCGCAGGCATCGCAATACTTTGCACCACTGATGTTTTCGTTGGGCGTCATTGCGGTGATCTACACGTCGCTGGTTGCGTTCGCTCAGACAGACATGAAGAAGCTGATCGCCTACTCGTCCGTGGCGCACATGGGGGTGGTGGTCATCGGCATCTTCACCTTCAATGCCCAGGGCGTGCAGGGCGCTCTGTTCCAGATGCTGTCGCATGGCATCGTCTCGGCGGCGCTCTTCCTGTGCGTCGGCGTGATCTATGACCGCATCCATACGCGGGACATCGCACGCTATGGTGGCTTGGCCGGGCGTATGCCGGGCTATGCACTGATCTTTATGGTGTTCACGATGGCCAGCGTCGGGCTGCCCGGCACGTCTGGTTTCGTCGGTGAGTTCCTCGTGCTGGTCGGCGCCTTCAAAATCAGCCTGTATCTCGCCTATCTCGGCAGCTTCGGCATGATCCTCGGGGCGGTTTACATGCTTTACCTGTATCGACGGGTGATTTTCGGCAAGCTGACGCGGGACGACCTCCGCGCCATTCTGGACCTGTCGCCGCGGGAGATTGCGATCTTCACGCCGCTGGTGGGGCTGACGTTGTGGATGGGCATATACCCCAGCAGCTTTACGCAATTCTTTGACGCCACGGTGCACGCGATGGTCGAGCAGCACGTAGCGGCCATAGCTGCACCCCAGCTAGCAGGGATCACTCCATGACCGTGGCCGTGATGAATTGGGGTGCTGCGACGCCGGAGATCGTACTGGCCGTCTGCGCCATGGCGATCCTAGTATTCGGCGTCTTGCGGAAGCCCGACCCGGCCTTCTTCTGCACCATGCTGTCCCTGGCCGCTCTGATGCTGGCGGCCCTGTTGGCAGTGTCCACGCCAAATGGAGCGGCCTACCGCGGCCTATTTGTGGTGGACGGTTTCAGCACGTTCATGAAGGTGTTGATCCTGGCCGGCGCCGGGCTGAGCGCGGTGTTGGCGCTGGATTGGAACGTGCAAGCAGGGATCAGCCGGTTTGAGTTCCCCGTGCTGATCCTGCTGTCCACGGTCGGCATGATGATCATGTGCAGTACGGCCAGCCTGATGACGCTATATCTAGGGCTGGAGCTGCAATCCCTGGCCCTCTACGTATTGTGTGCCTTCGACCGGGATAACCTCCGCTCCGCCGAAAGCGGCCTCAAGTTCTTCGTGCTGGGCGCATTAGCGTCGGGGCTGCTGCTATATGGTATCTCGCTATCCTATGGCTTCGCCGGCACCATGCAGTTCGGCGAGCTGGCGCAGGCGCTTACCGATCCGGCGAGGGCATCCGCCGGGCTGATTGTCGGCATCGTGTTCATCATCGCCGGGCTGGCGTTCAAACTTTCGGCAGTGCCGTTCCACATGTGGACGCCGGACGTCTATGAGGGAGCGCCGACGCCGGTGACCGCGTTTATGAGCACGGCACCAAAGGTTGCCGCCATCGCCCTGCTGCTCCGTGCGCTGGAGGTGCCATTCGGCCACCTGAATGGGCAGTGGACCGGGATCATCGTTCTGGTCAGCATTGCCTCCATGCTGCTGGGCTCGTTGGCTGCCATCGGACAGACCAACATCAAGCGGCTGATGGCGTATTCCAGCATCGGCCACATGGGCTATGCCCTGGTCGGACTCGCGGTCGGCACGTCCGAGGGCATTCGCGGTGTGCTGATCTATATGGTCACCTACGTCTTCATGTCCGCCGGGGTGTTCGCCTGCATCATCGCCATGCGCCGCCGCGGGCGTTCGCTGGAGCGGATCAGCGACCTGTCCGGACTGGCGACGACGGACCCAGGCCTGGCACTGGCGATGACGGTGTTCATGTTCAGCATGGCGGGCATCCCGCCGTTCTCCGGCTTTTTCGGCAAGCTGTATGTGTTCCTGCCGGCGGTGCAGTCAGGTTACTGGACGCTGGCAGTCATCGGCGTGCTGACCAGCGTGGTCGGGGCTTACTACTACCTGCGCGTCATCAAGGTGATGTACTTCGATAAGGCCGAGCCGGCGTTCGATGTACGCTCGCCGTCTGTGTCATTCGTTGCCGGCATTGGGGCGCTTGTGACAACCCTGTTCTTTGTGTTTCCGGCGCCGCTGGTGGCCGCTGCACAGTCCGCCGCGCGGGTGCTGTTCGGTTGAACCTGGACGCGCCGCCTGGATGGCGGCTGCGGCGATATGAAAGTCTGCCATCGACCTCGGACCTCTGCGCCACCCTGGCCGCAGCAGGCGAGCCAGACCGGCTGGCAGTGCTGGCAGCTCGGCAGACGAATGGACGCGGCAGCCGTGGCCGGATTTGGCAAACCCCGGCGGGCAACCTCGCCCTGTCAGTGCTGCTCCGTCCGGCAGGGTCAGTCGCACATGTGGGGCAGTGGGCGCTGCTATCTGCCGTCGTCTTGGCCGAAGCAATTGAATTAGCGGCACCAGGCACGGCCCCGCAGGTCAAATGGCCGAATGACGTGGAACTGGCCGGCGCCAAGGTTGGCGGTATCCTGATCGATGCAGCCGTGGGCGACGAGGGTCGGATTGCATGGCTTGTGCTCGGCTTTGGAGCCAACCTTGCCGTCGCCCCAGATTTGGACCGGCCTGTGGCGTCGGTGCCAGGTGCGCCTGACCCGGGCGCCGTTGCCGCTATCCTGCTCACCCGTCTAGACCACTGGGATCACGTACGCCTGTTGGACGGGTTCGCCCCGGTCCGCCGTGCTTGGCTCGACCGCGGCCCGGTCTCTGGTGCCCACATGCGCGTGCGCTGGGGCAACAAGGACCTGGGTGGCACGTTTGCTGGTCTTGGAGAGGACGGCGCCCTACTGCTGCAGACCGGTGGACAGGTCCATGCGCTGCAAACAGGCGAGATCCTGCAATCCCTAGGGGAATAATCCGTGCTTCTCGTCGTGGACGCAGGCAACACCAACGTCGTCTTCGCAGTCCACGACGGCGCAAGCTGGCGCGGCATCTGGCGCATTGCAACGGAGCCGCAGCGCACGTCGGACGAGTACGCCGTCTGGCTGCTGACTCTGCTGAACCTGTCCGGCCTGAAGCAGGCGGAAATTGACCGGGCCGTCATCGGCACCGTCGTCCCCGCCGCCTTGTATCACCTGCGCCGCCTGTGCCGCGACTGGTTCAGCTCGGAGCCGCTGGTGGCCCGTTCCAATCTCGACTGGGGCTTTGAGATCAAGGTGGACAACCCGGCTGAAGTCGGCGCTGACCGCCTGCTCAACACGCTGGCGGCGCACCAGGCCCATCACGGCCCCTTAGTTATCCTGGATTTCGGCACCGCCACGACGTTCGACGTCGTGGACAAGGATGGCGCCTATCTCGGCGGCGTCATCGCGCCCGGCATCAACCTGTCGATTGAGGCGCTGCACAAGGCCGCTGCCCGCCTGCCGCGGATCGGCATCGGCCGGCCGCAGGCAGTGATCGGGCGCAGCACCGTCCCAGCCATGCAGTCCGGCATCTACTGGGGTTACGTCGGCCTGGTCGAAGGACTAGTGACCCGGATACGGGCCGAGCACGAAGAGCCGATGCGCGTCGTCGCAACAGGCGGCCTGGCACCCTTGCTGGCCGAGGGCACGACCGTCATAGACCTGATTGACCCCGACTTGACATTGGATGGCCTCCGCTTGTTGGCGGAGCGCAATCCCGCCCCCACATCAGGACGTGACAGAATAAGACCTAACGAAGGCGATTAGATGGATGTTTACAGCGGTGATCTAGCCTTCCTGCCCCTGGGCGGGACGGGCGAGATCGGCATGAACCTAAACTTATACCGTGCTAGTGGCAAATGGCTGGCGATAGACTGCGGTATCGGCTTCGGGGGGCAGGATAATCCCGAGGTCGAGATTATGATGCCGGATCCCGGTTTCATTGCCGACCGGCGCGATGACCTGCTGGCCCTGGTCATCACCCATGCGCATGAAGATCACATCGGCGCGGTCGCTCACCTGTGGCGCCAACTGCGCTGCCCCGTTTACGCGACGCCGTTCGCGACCGCGGTGCTCAAGCGTAAGCTCGGCGAGGCGGGGCTGGTCAACGAGGTCCGCATCCACACCATTCAGCCCGGCGGCACTTTCCAGATTGGCCCGTTCAATCTGCAGTTCCTGTCGGTCGCGCACTCCTTGCCGGAGGCGCAGGCTCTGGTGATCCGGACCAAATATGGGACCATCCTCCACACCGGCGACTGGAAGCTGGACCCAAACCCGCTGATCGGCCCGCCTACCGATGAGGCTGCCTTTGCCAAGCTGGGCGAAGAGGGCGTCCTGGCAATGGTGTGCGATAGCACGAACGCCATGGTGGACGGGCACAGCGGCTCCGAGGGCGACGTTCGGCAATCCCTGACCGAACTGATCGGCAGCATCAAGCATGGCCGCGTCGCGGTGACCTGCTTCGCCAGCAACGTGGCGCGCGTCGAGAGCGTGGCAATGGCGGCACGGGACGCCGGGCGGCATGTGGCGCTGGTCGGGCGGTCGCTCCGCAACCTGGAGACCGCGGCGCGGGAGTGCGGCTATCTTCGCGGCCTGCCGGAGTTTGTGACGGAAGACGAAGCGGGCTCCATCCCGGACGATAACCTGTTGATGCTGGTGACCGGCAGCCAAGGCGAGCCGCGCAGCGCCCTGTCGCGTATTGCTGCGGATACGCATCCGAACATCGCTTTGGGCGAGGGCGACACCGTCATCTACAGCAGCCGCATGATCCCCGGCAATGAGCGCCCGATCATCCAGGTACAGGATGGCCTGGTCCGCCGCGGCGTGCGCGTCATTACTGATGCCGACACCATGACCCACGTGTCCGGCCATCCCGCCCGGGACGAGCTTCGACACCTGTATAGTTTGGTGAAGCCAAAATTTGCCGTCCCGGTTCATGGCGAATGGCGCCACTTGTCCGCGCACGCCGCCCTGGCCCAAGAAGGGGGTGCAACTCCGATCCTGCTTGAGGACGGTGATATCCTCAGCCTGTCGCCAGGCCGGCCTGAGGTCGTGGACAGCGCACCGGTCGGCCGCTTGGCGCTGGACGGCAACCGTGTCGTACCGCTGAACGGCGGCGTGCTCGCGGCGCGGCGGCGGATGCTGTTCAACGGTGTCGTGCTAGGCAGCTTCGCCGTGGATGCGGGCGGCAAAGTCATGGGTCAAGCTCGGGTCAGTGCCCCTGGCCTGTTCGAACCGGATGATCCCGAAACCGTGCGGGTGACCGCGGACTTCACCCAGGCTCTGTCCGAACTGCCGGCCGCGTTGCGCCGGGATGACTCAGCACTGGCCGATGCGGCGCGTGCCGCGCTCCGCCGGGCACTGGGCCGTCGCTTGCAGAAGCGTCCGATGGTGGATGTCCACCTTTTGCGGGTTTAGCGGGGCGCCATGAATCCGTTTACCGGCATCGTGCTGTTCACCATGATATGGTGGACAGTACTATTCATGGTGCTGCCGTTCGGCATCCGTCCGGTGTCGGAGGCCGATGACGCCACCGGCTGGCGGGGAGCGCCGGAAAAGCCGCGCATCGGGCGGAAGCTGCTGGTGACGACGTTGATCTCCGCCGTGCTCTGGGGCGTGGCGTTTGCCATCATCCAGAGCGACTGGCTGTCGTTCCGTCCGGCGATGCCGAGCTTTGACCAGTGATTGGGCATCAAAGCAGGTAAGGGTGAAAGAATGTGCAGCACTGGGCTAGCATGCTTAATTAGGGTGTGACGCGCGTCGCTTTATGCTGGACGCAGAGGGCGTATAAGCCAATCATCACGACAGAGCAGGGGCTTTGCCCGGCTCTGTCGTGTGACTGGCGTTTCCTCCCTAAACTTGGCCCGCTGCGCCTTCGCGCGCGCGGGCCTTCTTTTTTTGTTAGTCTGGAAACCCTGCGTCTGTCACGCGGATTCCGACAGTTTTCGACAGATCCTGTCAACAAACGGTTGTGCGCTGCACAATCATTGCTCAAATCATTGCTACATCGTTACTTGCAGTCGTGGGCTGGCCGGCACGGGCCGCGCCTAGTAGGGTCCGCGCCTTCCACCATACCAGGACCCTCGATGCGCCTGTCCCGCTCGCTGCTGCCCACCCTCAAGGAAACCCCGGCGGAGGCGCAGATCGCCTCGCACCGGCTGATGCTGCGCGCCGGGCTGGTCCGCCAGGTGGCGGCCGGCATCTACGCCTGGCTGCCGGCAGGCTGGCGCGTGCTGAAGAACATCGCCCAGATCGTCCGTGAGGAGCAGGACCGCGTTGGCGCACAGGAACTGCTGCTGCCGACGCTGCAATCCGCCGACCTATGGAAGGATACCGGGCGCTACGACGCCTACGGCCCCGAGATGCTGCGGCTTCGCGACCGGCACGAACGCGACCTCATCTACAGCCCCACCAACGAGTTGCTGATCGCCGACCTGATGCGCCAGTCAGTACACAGCTACCGCCAGTTGCCGCAGAACCTCTACCACATCCAATGGAAGTTCCGTGATGAGACTCGGCCCCGCTTCGGCGTCATGCGCGGGCGCGAGTTCCTGATGAAGGACGGCTACTCCTTCGACCTGGACCACGCGGCAGCCGTGAACAGCTACCGCATCATGATGCTGTCCTACCTGCGCACTTTCGCCCGCCTGGGCGTCCGCGCGGTGCCGATGGCCGCCGACACCGGCCCGATCGGCGGCGACCTGAGCCACGAGTTCCACATCCTCGCCCCCACTGGAGAAAGCCAGGTATTCTACGACGCCGCAGTCGAGGAAGCGTCCTTCGGCCTGGACGACGTGGACCACACCGATCCCGCAGCCCTGGAGCGCCTGTTCACCGCCGTCACCACGCCCTATGCCGCGACCGACGAGAAGCACGACCTGCAGGCCTGGGACCGCGTCCCGGCAGACCGGCGGCGGGAGGGCAGGGGCATCGAGGTCGGCCAGATCTTCAACTTCGGCACGCTATATAGCGAGTTGGTTGGCCTGCAGGTAGCCGGCCCCGACGGCAAGCCGGTTCATCCCAACATGGGCAGCTACGGCATCGGCGTATCCCGCCTGGTCGGCGCGCTGATCGAGGCGCATCACGACGACGCAGGGATCAAGTGGCCGGACAGCGTGGCGCCGTTCCGCGCCGCCATCCTGAACCTCAAGCAGGCCGATCCAGCCACCCAGGCCGTGTCCGAGCGGGCGTACGCCGCAATGCCCGGCCAGGCGCTGTATGATGACCGCGACGAGCGCGCCGGGGTGAAGTTCGCCGACGCCGACCTGATGGGCCATCCCTGGCAGGTGATCGTCGGTCCCCGCGGCGCGGCGGCGGGCACGGTGGAGCTGAAGCGCCGGGCCACCGGGGAGCGGCAGGAGCTACCGCTTGAGGCCGCCCTGACCCATATCCTCTAGAATGTTCGGTCCCTTCGAGCGTGCCGTCGCCGGCCGCTACCTGCGGGCACGGCGCGGTGAGCGCTTCGTGTCGGTGATCGCCGGGTTCAGCCTGGTCGGTATCGCGCTGGGGGTGGCGACACTCATTATTGTCATGTCCGTCATGGGCGGGTTCCAGGTGGACCTGCTCAACCGCATCCTGGGGTTCAACGGGCACCTCGGCGTTTATCCGAACGGCCCCGCCATGACGGACTATGCCGCCATAACCGACCGCATCCGCAAGGTGCCCGGCGTCGTGTCTGCCGCACCGGTGGTGGACGGCCAAGTGCTGCTGCAGGGACCCGGCGGGCAGAACGCCGGCGGCCTGGTGCGCGGCATGGTGCCCGACGACTTCCGCCGCATGAAGGCCGTCAGCGACCATATCCTGGCTGGCACGCTCAAGGACTTCGAGGGCGAGGATGCCGTGGCCATCGGTGTCGGCCTGGCGCGAAAGTTCGGCCTGGGAGTGGGCGACCCGCTGACCCTGGTGTCGCCCCAGGGCGCCGCGACGGCCTTCGGCACCATCCCGCGCGTACGCGCCTACAAGGTGGTTGCGATCTTCCAGGTCGGCATGAACGAGTATGACACCTCGTTCGCCTTCCTGCCGATCGAGGCCGCACAGATCTTCTTCCAACTGCCCGGCGCCGCCTCCCACATCGAGGTCTCGGTTGCGGACCCGGACCAGGTCCGCCAGGTAAGCCGCGCCATCTCGGACGCCTTCGCCGGGACCGACCTGCGCGTGGTGGATTGGCAGGCCAGCAACAACAGCTTCTTCGCCGCGGTGCAGGTCGAGCGGAACGTGATGTTCCTAATTCTGACGCTGATCATCCTGGTGGCGGCATTCAACGTCGTGTCGTCGCTGATCATGATGGTGAAGGACAAGACGCGGGACATCGCGGTACTGCGCACCATCGGCGCCGGGCGCGGTGCAATAATGCGGATCTTCCTGATGGCGGGCGCCAGCGTCGGCGTGACCGGCACCCTGCTGGGCGTCGTCATCGGCGTGCTGTTCTGCCTGAACATCGAGACGATCCAGGGCTGGGTCGAGGCGGTGACCGGCACCAAGGTGTTCAGCCCCGAGGTGTATTACCTGACGCACCTGCCATCGAAGCTGAACCCGCACGAGGTCCTGCAGGTGATGCTGATGGCACTGTCGCTGTCGCTGCTGGCGACCCTGTATCCAAGCTGGCGCGCCGCCCGCACCGACCCGGTGGAAGCTTTGCGGCATGAGTAGCCCGCTGGCCCTCCGGGGCGTCAGCCGCGCCTACCGCAGCGGAGACGCCGAGCTGCATGTATTGCGCGGCGCCGACCTGGAGCTTCATGCTGGAGAAATTGTGGCGCTCGTCGCCCCATCCGGCACCGGCAAGAGCACGCTGCTGCACCTGGCGGGCCTGCTGGAGCGCCCGGACAGCGGCGCCGTGCTGGTGGATGGGCGCGATGCGGGCGGCCTCCCCGACCCGGACCGCACGGCGATCCGGCGGGACCGCATCGGCTTCGTTTATCAGGCGCATCACCTGCTGGCGGAGTTCACCGCCGCGGAGAACATCGTGTTGCCGCAGATGATCGCCGGCCGGCCCCGGCGCCAGGCGCGCGAGCGGGCAATGGCGCTGCTGACCGCCTTCGGCCTGCCGGCACGGGCCGGGCACCTGCCGGGCAAGCTGTCCGGCGGCGAAAAGCAGCGCGTCGCCATCGCCCGAGCCCTCGCCAACGCGCCCGCAGTGCTGCTGGCCGACGAGCCGACCGGCAACCTGGACGTCGGAACCAGCAACATCGTGTTCAAGGAACTGCTTAGAATGGTGCGGCAAGAAGGAGTCGCAGCCTTGATCGCCACTCACAACCCGGACCTCGCCTCCCGCATGGATCGTCGCGTGACCCTGCGCGACGGCTTGATCGTGGAGGCCTGAATGCCGCACGCCGAATTCGTCCACCTTCGCGTTCATTCTGCCTATTCGCTGAGCGAGGGCGCGATCAAGGCCGACAAGATCGCCGCCCTGGCACTGGCCGAGAAGATGCCCGCAGTGGCCATCACCGATACCGGCAACCTGTTCGGTGCGCTGGAATTCAGCCAATCCTGCACATCCAAGGGCGTGCAGCCCATCATCGGCTGCCAGGTATCGCTGGTCCGGGTGGAAAACCCACGCCTGGCGCCCGACCCGATCGTGGTGCTGGCGCAGGACGCGGCGGGCCTGGCGAACCTGCAGCGCCTGTCGTCCCTCGGTTTCATGCAGGGTGACCCGGCCGACCCGCAACTGCCGCTGGACGTGCTGCTGTCCCACGCCGAGGGCCTGATCCTGCTGACCGGCGGCAGCCGCGGCCCGATCGCACGCATGTTGTCGGAGGGCCGGCGCCCCGATGCCCTCGCGCTGCTGGCCCAAATGGCGGAGTCATTCCCGGGCCGCTGCATGATGGAGCTGCACCGGCACGGTCTGGCATTGGAAAAGGCCATCGAACCCGGCCTAATCGGCCTTGCGGACGAACTGCACCTGCCGCTGGTCGCCACAAACGAGTGCTTCTTTGCCGCTCTCAAGATGCACGAGGCGCACGACGCCCTACTATGCATCGCTGATGGCCGGCAGGTTGGCGAGGCTGAGCGGCGGCGGGTATCCTCGGAAGCCTGGTTCAAGCCCGCCCGCGACATGCGCCGGCTGTTCAAGGACCTGCCCGAAGCCTGCGACAACACCTTGGCCGTCGCCCGCATGTGCGCCGTCATGGCGGAAAGCCGCAAGCCGCTGCTGCCGATGTGCCCCAAGGTCCGTCCCGGCCAAACCGAGGAAGAGACCGTCCGCGCCATGGCCGTCGAGGGCCTGGTCCCCGGTCGAGACCCGCGCATAGCCTAGCTTCATGCCCGGGCAGTATATGCCGAGCGGCTGGAATACGAGCTGGGCGTCATCGCCCGCATGGGCTTCCCCGGCTACTTCCTGATCGTCGCCGACTTCATCCAGTGGGCGAAGTCGCAGGACATCCCAGTAGGGCCAGGGCGCGGCTCCGGCGCCGGCTCTGTCGCGGCCTGGGCGCTGACGATCACCGACTTGGACCCACTGCGCTTCGGCCTGCTGTTCGAGCGGTTCCTGAATCCCGACCGCGTGTCCATGCCGGACTTCGACATAGATTTCTGCCAGGACCGGCGAGACGAGGTGATCGACTACGTGCGCCGGGAATACGGCGCGGACCGGGTGGCGCAGATCATCACCTTCGGTAAGCTGCAGGCCCGCGCCGCCGTGCGCGACGTCGGCCGGGTGCTGGGAATGCCGTTCGGCCAGGTGAACCGCGTGGCGGAGCTGATCCCCAACAACCCGACCCAGCCCGTCACCCTGTCCCAGGCGATCGACGGCGAGAAGCGCTTGCAGGAGATGCGCGACAGCGACGAGAACATCCGCCGCCTGCTGGAAGTCGCGCTGCAGTTGGAGGGGCTATATCGCCACGCCAGCACCCATGCCGCCGGGCTGGTGATCGGCGACCGTCCGCTGATTGACCTGGTGCCGCTGTATCGCGACCCCAAGGCCGACACCCTAGTGACGCAGTACTCGATGAAGTACGTGGAACAGGCGGGGCTGGTGAAGTTCGACTTCCTGGGGCTGACGACCCTGACCATCCTGCAGCAGGCCGTCCGCATCCTGCGTGACCTGGGCGAGCCGGTGGACCTGGACCGCCTGCCGCTGGACGACGCCAAGACGTTCGAGATGCTGGCCCGCGGCGACGGCGGCGGGGTGTTCCAGTTCGAGTCGCAGGGGATGCGCGACGTCCTGCGGCAGATGCGCCCGGACCGGTTCGAGGACTTGATCGCCGCCGTGGCACTCTACCGCCCGGGACCGATGGCCAACATCCCCGATTATTGCCGCCGCAAGCATGGCGAGGCGTGGGAAGCGCCGCACCCGGAAATCCGCGACATCCTGGCCGAGACCTATGGGATCATGGTCTATCAGGAGCAGGTCATGCAGATTTCCCAGACCATGGCGGGCTACAGCCTGGGAGCGGCGGACCTGCTGCGCCGGGCGATGGGCAAGAAGATACGCTCGGAGATGGAGCAGCAGCGCCAGATTTTCACCAGCGGCGCCACGGGCCGGGGCATTCCGGCGGCCAAGGCGACCGAGGTGTTCGACCTCATGGCGAAGTTCGCCGACTACGGCTTCAACAAAAGCCATGCCGCGGCCTATGCCCTGCTGTCCTACCAAACCGCCTGGCTGAAGGCGAACCATCCCGTCGCCTTCCTGGCCGCGTGCATGAACCTGGCGATCAGCAACACCGACAAGATCGCGGCCTTGCGGCAGGAGGCTCAGCGCATGGGCATCGCCGTGCTGCCGCCGGACATTAACCGCAGCGGCGCCGACTTCCGGGTGGAGGTGGGCGAGGATGGCAAGGGCAGCATCCGTTACGCGCTGGCGGGGGTGAAGAAGGTTGGGTTCGCGGCGATGCAGGCCGTGGTGGCGGTGCGTGGGGAGCGGCCGTTTGCGGACCTGGCGGACTTCTCGGCTCGGATAGATCCGCGGCAGCTCAACAAGATGCAGATCGAGAACCTGGCCCGTGCCGGCGCCTTCGACGGTATTGCGTTGAACCGTGCCCAGGTGTTCACCGGGGCCGACCTGGTGCTGAAGCGCGCCCAGGCCCAGGCGGAGGAGGCGGCGTCCGGCCAGACTGGCCTGTTCGGTGGAGGGGCTAAGCCGGAGGCGTTGCGCCTGCCACCGACCCCGGACTGGCCCGGCATGGAGCGGCTGGGCTACGAGGCCGACGCCATCGGCTTCCACCTGACGGCGCATCCGCTGGACAGCTACGGCCCGCTGCTGAAGCGGCTGGGCGTGGTGCCCTCACACGGGATGGAGGCCGCCGGACTGGCGGGCGCAACGCGCATCAAGATGGCCGGCTGCGTGATTGGCAGCAAGGAGCGTGCGACCCGTACTGGCAGCCGGATGGCATGGGTGCGGCTGTCCGACGGCGGCGGCAGCTATGAGGTGACGTTTTTCAGCGAGGTGCTGAACGGGGCGCGCGACATCCTGAAGGCGGGGATGGCGGTGCTGGTGAGCGTGGACCTGCGGCTGGAGGGCGACAGCCTGCGGGTGACAGCGGCGGACTGCATGTCGCTGGAGCAGGCGGCGAGCGACGCCGGGGCGGGGATGCGGGTTTGGCTGGATAGGACGGAGGCGGTGCCGCACATCCGGGCGCTGCTGGCGCGGGAAGGGAAGGGCAAGGGGCGGGTTACGCTGGTGCCGCGGATTGATGATGCCCAGGCGGTGGTGATCGCTGTTCCTGGTGGGTTTCAGGTGACGCCTCGGTTGGTGCAGGCACTCAAGGT
>CAXTOB010000008.1:0-38218 GCA_964245505.1 uncultured Acetobacteraceae bacterium
GTTTCTCGTTGCTGCTGCAACGGGCAATGGGAACCTTGGTTCACACGCCAGTTGCACCGGACAGCCGCCTAGCCCGGCCCCGGCAGCATCCGTTGCAGCACCTCGTTCCGTTTCACCAGCGCATGGTGCAGCGCACCCGCGATGTGCAACGCAATCAGCGCCAGAAGGGTGATGGCGACAGCGGGATGCGTTGGATGTCGCAGTTCGCCACCCGGCGGTACTCGCGCTCATTCTGATCTTCGCAGGCACGCGCCTGCTGCTGAGGTGACGGTTGGAGCGGCCCAGCCTAAAGGGGCCGCCGATGAACATGCTGTCTACCGAGTCCACCAGAGCTATGCCGCCGCGATTAGGGGTCACGCCATGGAACGGGCAGAATAGCACGGTTCGCAACGTAAGCTGCTGATCCATCTATGAAATCTATAGGATAGTTCTGGTAGCATCTCAAAACTCAAGCCTTCGTCCCGGTTGAACTTCAGTCTGTTTAGGCCAGAACGGCATCTAATGAGATCAAGCAGTTACAAGCTCCCACGCCTCAGCGACGCCGATGCTTCTCGAAAAAGCTGCTACGGCGATCTGGTCAGAACTCCGACCTCCTCCAGAAGCCATGACCTGAAAACGCGCACCCGGTGCGGGACGTGTGGGCCGGTTCTCGACAGGAGGCGGTGCAGCACGCGTCGTATCCCCCGGAACTGGCCTTCACCGAGGACGACCAACTGCCCCGATGCGAGCTCGGCCTCGACGAACCTTTCGGTTTCCAGCGCGACGCCCATTGCTTGAACGGCAGCAGAAACCACGAGCGCACCGCGGTCGAAGCCGGTCGTGGGCGTTTGCGGATGCCGGCCCAGGCCATTCGCCGCAAACCAATCCGACCAGCGGATAGGACTGACGGACGACTCGATCAGCGGCAGAGCCATCATGTCACGCCGGCTGTAGCCTGCCAGGCCAGCCGCTAGGGACGGTGAGCAAACGGCGGTGACGTTCTCTTCTCCCAAAACGTCAGCCGACATTCCTGCCCCGACCGGCACGTCTCCATAGACGATCGCAACATCTGTCGCCTCGTTCCTGATGAGATCGTAGCTACCCGCGCCCGTTGACATCCGGATCGAGATGGAGGGATGGCGCTTCATGAAGCTGGACAGCCGTGGACCCAGCCACTTGGCGGCGAAGGTCGGCGCGCAATGGACGGTCAGCGTCGATGCGGACGCCTTCGGCGTAACTTCGGCACAGGCGGTTTCCATGGCATCGAACGCATGGGCCAGACCGGCCGACAGGCGCGCCCCATCGTCGGTCAGAACCTTGGCCCTTGATCCCGCTTCGAACAATTGCCGGCCGAAGTACTCCTCCAAGGCCCGGACCTGATGGCTGATCGCCGATGCTGTGAGGTGGAGTTCCTCCGAAGCCCGCACGAAGCTGCCCAGCCGCGCGGCTGCCTCGAAAGCTCTCAGGGCGTGGAAGCTGGGCAGCCTACGCATTGAATCAGATTCATCTCGTAGTGAGAAAACCTAGCTTGCGCCAAATTTGGCTCCTGATCCAGGATGCGCCCGAAGCCCGGTCACAAGGGCATACCTAGGGAGTGAGGACATGTCATCTGAAGCGCTGGTGCTCCGGGGAGCGGTCGCCGACACGGAAGCTCAGCTCTACCGCAAGGTGACATGGCGCCTGATACCGATGCTCTTCGCCTGCTACGTTGCGGCCTACCTGGATCGAGTGAACGTAGGCTTCGCGAAGTTGCAGATGCTGGGCGATCTCCACTTCAGTGAGACCGTCTATGGCCTGGGCGCAGGCATCTTCTTCATCGGCTACTTTCTATTCGAGGTGCCCAGCAACATCATCCTGCACAAGGTTGGCGCGCGTGTCTGGATTGCCCGGGTGATGGTGAGTTGGGCGCTGATCTCTGCCGCCATGGCGTTCGTCCACTCGCCGACTGTGTTCTACGTTCTCCGCTTCCTGCTCGGCGTGGCAGAGGCGGGCTTGTTCCCCGGCGTTATCCTTTATTTGACCTATTGGTATCCCTCCGGCCGCCGGGGCGGCATCATCGCCCTGTTCATGACGGGCATCCCGATCGCTGGTGTGATTGGCGGCCCGCTGTCGGGATGGATCCTGTCAACCCTGTCGGGTGTGCAAGGCCTGGCCGGCTGGCAGTGGATGTTCCTGATCGAGGCGATCCCGTCGCTGGTCCTTGGCGCTGTCGTGCTGACCTTCCTCGACAATGGGATCGACCGCGCGTCGTGGCTCACCAGCGATGAAAAGGCCATTCTCCGGCACAACGTCGATCGCGACGGCCAGGAGACGCCGTCCCATTCACTGCGCGACGGGTTCACCAATCCCCGGGTCTGGCAACTCTGCGGCATCTACTTCTTCTTCATCATGGGCCTGTATGGCGTCGGCTTCTGGTTGCCTACGCTGATCAAGGGCACCGGCGTGTCCGATCCTTTGACCATCGGGCTGCTGACCGTGCTGCCCTACGCCGCCGCGGCCGCCGGCATGGTGATCTGCGGCCGCCTGTCGGACGCCGCGCGGGAGCGTCGCTGGCACATTGTCATCCCAGGGGTGTTCGGCACGGCCGGCTGGCTGGTCAGCGTCTGGTTCGCTCGGGATGTTGCCGTCGCTGAAATCGCCCTTACCGTCGCGACCACAGGCGTGCTCGTTACGCTGGCGCAGTTCTGGTGCCTGCCGACCTCCGTCCTGGCCGGGGCCGCGGCCGCGAGCGGCATCGCCGTCATAAACTCGGTCGGCAACCTCGCCGGTTTCGTAAGCCCCTATGCCGTCGGGTGGATCATCGATGCCACCCACTCGACCACCCTGGGCGTCTACACCCTTGCCGGATGCCTGCTGGTCGGCAGCCTTCTCGCCCTGACGATGCCCAAGAGCCTCGTCAATCGCTGAGCGCCTCCACCCACCTCAAGAAAGGAACTCCCGAAATGCCCGACACCATGATGGACACCGTTCGGACCGCGACGAAGGAGCGCATCTCGATCTACCAGCCGGAGCAGGAAGGCCTGATCTTCCCGGAAATCCCGGAGTTCGAGAGCGTCGAGGCGGAGCGCAAGTATCGTAAGGAGCACCTCGTCGCCGCATGCCGCGCCTTCGCCCTGCACGGCTTTGACTACGGCTTCGCCGGCCATCTCACGGTGCGCGATCCCGGCCGTCCCGAGTTGTACTGGACCAATCCGATGTGCGTCCACTTCTCGCAAGTGAAGATGTCGAATCTTATCTTGGCCGACCACAAGGGTACGGTTGTCGAGGGCGAGTATGCAATCAACCGCGCCGGATTCGTCCTGCACGGCGCCGTGCACGAAGAGTATCCCGACGTGATGGCGATGTGCCACGCGCATACGACCTACGGCACTGCGTGGTGCACGACCGGCCGGCCGCTCGACATGATCAGCCAGGATGCGGCGGCGTTCTACAACAGCCATGCCGTGATCGGCGCTTCGGCCGGGGCAGTCGCGGTCGAGAAGGAGAGCGGCTGGTCGGTCGCCAAGGAGATCGGCCGCAATCGCGGGGTCCTGCACCAGAACCACGGCCTGCTCACCACCAGCCGGCACAGCATCGACGATGCGGCATTCTGGTTCATCGCTCTGGAGCGGGCCTGCCAGCAGCAACTGCTCGTCGAGGCGACCGGGATCAAGCCGCAGGTCGTATCGCAGAAGACGGCCGAGTATAGCCGCGAGCATGTCGGCAGCGACTACATCGGCTGGCTGCACTTCCAGACCCTCTACGGCCACATCGCGGCAACTCAGCCGGACATGTTCGACTGACGGCTGGGCTGCAAGGGGAGGTGTGCGGGACGCAAACTGGCCCACCGCACACCTAACCATCCTTGAAGTTGGCTTCTCCAGACCTGAAGCTCAACTTTAGGTCGAACGCAGCCATTCGCCTCGCCAGCTCGCGACCAGAGTAATACCAACTGAGGAAAGTCTTGACCTGTGCCCCGCTGCTCAGCGTTGGTGCACTTGCGCTTGGGAAGCTTACGGAATCAGAGAGTTACCCTTTTCAGCACCACTAAAATAATCCTACTACTTCAATAATTTAACTTGGAAGTGCAGCAACGCTACCAGTTGTCGCAACGCCCGTGTAATGCGCCCTGGACGCGGCAACGCCCGTCAAGTGGCTGGCGGGGGAACCCTGGCGTATCGCGGCGTGTTCTAGAGGCAGGCCAAGCAGGAGCAGATAATGACCAAGAAGTTGAGTCCAGGCGATAAGATGCGGTGGGGCACCTCTGGTAGGGAGGCCGCGGGTTATCGTCGAGAAGAAGGTCACCTCCGACACTCGGATTAAAGGCCATGTCGTCGGGACGACTGACGAGCCGCAGTTTGTGGTGAAATCTACAAAGAGCGGCAAGAAAGCTGTGCACAAACCCGGCGACCTGAATAAGGCATAGCACTCGGTGCTCCTTCTCCCGCTGAAAGAATGTTGGGGTGGCGAAAACCGCGCGCACCGCGTTTTTCTGCAACAAGCCCGCTTTTACATAAGCTGATTTCGGCGCTGCTGGGTTTACCTTACCCAAGCACTCTCCCAGTGTAAGAGAGTGCAGGCCGCCGTTCCATATTTACGGAAGCACCCGAATGTCACAGCCTGTTCCCGTCGTGTTCATCCCAGCTCTGCTCTGCGACGACGCTCTCTACCATGACGTCATCGCCGCCCTTGGCAACACCATTGAGCCGCACGTCCTGATGTCGTCCAAGCCGTCATTTGAAGACAGTGTCACTGACCTCCTTGCCCGCGCCCCCGCACAATTCGCCCTGGTCGGCACCTCCTATGGCGGCAACCTGGCGATTGAAGTTGCCCTAGCAGCGCCGGAGCGCGTCACCGCCCTTTGGCTGATGGGCTGCGACCCGGCCGCGCCGACGCCGGGTGGTCCCGACCTGGCTGGTGGGTTGACCGTGACACCTGACGCCGTGATCGACATGCTGGCCGGCCTGGTCGTGCACCGGGATGCCGCTGTGGCTGCAGCGACATTCAAGGATATGGCGCATCGCGTCGGTGGTCCCGCCGGGGCGGACCAGGCCCGCGCGCTGGCTGCCCGGCAGGAGACTACCTCTCGCCTTGGCGCGCTGCACATGCCGGCGCTGGTGCTATGGGGCGAGGACGACGCCCTGGTGCCAGCACCCGTCGGACGCATCCTGGCGGACGCCCTGCCGCACGCGCACTTCCACACTCTGTCCGGCTGCGGCCACCTGCCAACGCTGGAGCAGCCACAGCAGGCGACGGTGCTGTTCGCCGGGTTCCTGCAGGACGAGCTGGCGAGCTAGCCTCAATGCCGTTCATTTAGGGGTCATTCGGAGATAAGTGCTCTTCCCTCCAAAAGCATGGCAAAAGGATTAACTAAAGCAGTTCCATCCGGCAGGGCGGTTGATCAGTGGTGGGTCTCGACGCTGATCAGCGCCCGATGTTCGCAACCGCCGACATGGCCCGCCAGCACGACATCCTGGGCGAAGTCGCCGACCTTGTGGACGCCGGCCGGCTCCGCCCAACTGCCGGTCAGCACTTCGGCACCATCAATGCCACCAACCTGCGTCGCGCGCACGCTGCCATCGAAGGAGGCAAGGCAGTCGGCAAGATCGTACTCGAAGGTTTCGCACCATGATAACCGCCATGGAGGCCGACGCCGCCTCAGCCTTGCTGGTCGCGCACTGGCAGGCTGGCACCGTATTGCCCTTCTTGCCCGAGGCGATCCGCCCGGCAGATCGAGCAGACGGCTACGCTATCCAGGCCCGCCTGGAGAAACCCGGCGAGCCGGTGCTCTGGGGCTGGAAGATTGACGCCACCAGCGCCGCCGGCCAACGTCACATCGGTGTCGATTGCCCAATGGCCGGACGCTTGCTGGCCTTTATGGTGCACCCTGGAGGCGCGGAGCTGCCGCCCGACGGCAACCGGATGCGGGTCGCGGAACTCGAATTCGCGTTCCGCATGGGCCGAGACCTTCCACCCCGCGCTGTTCCCTACGACCAGGCGTCAGTCCTTGACGCGGTCGCGGCGCTGCACACCGCAATTGAGATACCGGATTCGCGCTATGGCGACTTCGTAACTGTCGGCGCTCCGCAGCTGATTGCTGACAATGCCTGCGCGCACCGTTTCGTCCTCGGACCGGAGGCGCCGCCGGCTTGGCGCGACTTCGATCTGGCCGCGCATCCGGTCGTGGCCCGACTCGATCGCGGCATCGAACGCACGGGGATCGGCGCGAATGTGCTCGGCGGACCGCTCATTGCACTGACTTGGCTTGCAAACGAGCTGTCGGCGCACGCCATCACCCTGCGCGCTGGCCAGGTCGTGACCACCGGCACCTGCATCGTCCCGCTCGAGATTGCGCCGGGCGATGCACTGACCGGCGACTTCGGCGCGCTCGGCCAGGTGACGATCCGTTTTGCGACCGAGCGTAACGGCATCGTCGGCTCCAGGGCTGTTTCTCTCGACCCTGCAGCAAACGGCAAATGCTTCCACTTGCCGTGATCGGCATCGAGTGTGGATGGTCCACTTAATCGCGGCGGCGTGGTTCAGAAAGTTTTACTTCCGGAGGACCCCGAAATGGAATTGAAAGTTCGATGGTGGGGGCGACCAGGAAATGGACAGTGGTGACGGGCAGCTCCTGACAGGCTAGGATGTCGCCATCACCGGCGGCGGAAGCGCATCGCGCCGTTCACGCCGGAGCAGGTCGCGGCCACCCGCAGCTACGCCGACGCCTCGCACGCCGCGTCCACGCACGCAAAATATCTGCAGCACTGGACCGTGTTCGGCACTTAAACCAAGTCTAGTTCGGAACCCATAGTCGGGGTGCTTGGCTGGGTGATGGCCTCTGCCCATATGACTGTCTTCTGAAGGACTTGCCGAAACTGGTGTTACGAGTCGATCATGAACGCTGGGATCAGACGTTGGCGGACCTGCGCCGCCTGGCCCTGACTGCCCCGCATGCCCGCAGCCGCGAGCGCTTCCTTGCCTTCCACGACATCGCGCAAGGGACCTGCGCCACGCACGTCGCAGCACGCACCGGCCGCCACCCGCAGACTGTGATGGGCTGGCTGCACGGCTACAGCGAACACGGTCCTGAGGCGCTGTTGTATCGGCGCACCGGCGGCCGCCCCCCTTTTGCCTGGACATCGCAGCCGCCCTCGGCGCAGAGGTCCGCGCAGCCCAGCAGGAAGCGGCCAGCCCACCCATCGCCGGCGCCGCCCCGAAACCCCGCTGGACGCTGAAGCGGCTGGTTGGCTTCGTGCAGGCGCGGTTTGGCCGCCTGTGCTGCCGTGAAACCATCCGCGCGGTTCTGCACCGGCTGGGCTTGTCGTGGAAGAAGGCCCGGAAGCTGCTTGGCCGCGCCAACTCCGAACGGCGGGACGCCTTCATCGAACAACTCCGCCCCTTGCTGGACGGCGCCCAGCATGACCAGCACCATTTGGTCTACTTGGCTGAGGCGCACATCCACCAGGACGTCGACCTCGGCCATGGCTGGGGCAAGCGCGGCAAGCGGTTCCATGTGGCTTCCAGTTCGCCCGGGCTCTCGGCTAAGGTCTCGTTTTACGGCCTGTATCTCTACAACGAAGGCCAGGTGCGGGTCTGGCCCTATACGTGCGCCAGTGGCGAGCACACCATCGACTTGCTGCGCCGCCTGCGTGGCGACTTGCCCAAGGGCAGGTCACCGTGGTTTGGGACGGCGCCCCCTATCACCGCGCCAAGGCGGTGTGGGCCGAAGCTGCAAGTCTGGGCATCACGCTCGCGCCGTCGCCGACCGCCTTTGGGTCAAGAACCATCTTGACCCACATGAGGAGAAACGGCAGCCGCATGTCGCCGCCATCGTCCGGGTCGAGCGCGACGTCTACACACGCAACGCGAAAACCGGGCTGCTGCGCCACTCCGCCGACACCGCCTTCTACGTTTCAAGCACGCCTGTCACCGCCGCCCGTGCTGCCGAGGCCATCCGCGCGCACTGGAAGGTCGAGAACACCTCACACTACACCCGCGATGTCACCTTGGGCGAAGACCGCTCACGTATCCGCACCAACCCCGGCGTGTTTGCCCGCCTGCTCAGCTTTACCTTCAACATCCTCAAGGCAAACCGCACCGACACGCTCCGCCAGGATCGCTACCGCGCCGGTCTCGCAGGCATCACGAAGCTACTCAGAATGCTCGCTGTCTCGTAGCGTTGAACAGGCCTGACCTCCACCCCCACAGGAGCTTACACGAGGTGTCCACCATAACGGGGGATGGTCAGTGACGGGCTGCGCTCGCGTATGGACGAACGTCGCGCGACCGAAGTGGACGTTGCCGTCCATGCGCTCAACCGCATGACGGAGCTTGGACGCCCGATCTCCGTCCGCATCGCCTGAACCCCGAGCGGGCTGGGGTAGCTGTGCCTATACGTCTGCTTCATGCAACACGGCTTCGTAGAGGGTCAGTTCGGCGAGAGACTTGCGGGCGGCGCCAAAATCGGGGTGTGGGTCGAAGCGGCGACGGCTGTGGGTGCCGACCACCATGTCCTGCGGCTCTGCACTCCAACTTTGCCTATCTTCTTCGTTCCACCATGCTAAGGTTCCGGCAAGAACGATCAAAAACGTCGACGGAACCGGGAGAGCCAAATGCGGAAGATCGTCGTGACGATGCTCGTCGCAGCCTGTGTGTTGGCCGTGAGCATCGTCGTAGCCGAGTCGAAGGATCCCGACATCAATCGACTGCTCTTCAGCCCGGTCGCCCAGGACTGGATCACCAATGGCGGCAACGCCACCAACCAGCGTTATTCGACGCTACGCCAGATCAACCGCAGCAACGTCGGGCAGCTCAAGGGCGCTTGGATGACCCACCTCAACGGCTCCGGCATGGGCGGCAAGTATTCGCTCGAAGGGTCGCCGCTGGTGCGCGACGGGATGATGTACATCTCGACCGGCAATGACGACGTGTTTGCGCTTCGCGCCAAAACCGGCGAGATTGTCTGGCAACATCAATCTGGCCTCGACCAGAAGATCTCAACAGTCTGCTGCGGCTGGGCCAATCGGGGCCTCGCCCTGGGCGAGGGCATGTTGTTTATCGGCCAGCTCGACGCCAACGTAGTCGCCCTTGATGTCAACACCGGCGCGGTTGCATGGAAGACGCCGATCGAGAAATGGGAGAGCGGCTACGGCATCACCAGCGCGCCGCTCTACTACGACGGCATCGTTTATAGTGGCATCACTGGTGGCGAGTTCGGCGTCCGTGGTCGGCTGACCGCGCTCGATGCGAAAACTGGAGCGATCCTTTGGCGGTGGTTCACCCTGCCCGGCCCCGGGGGAGTTGGCAGCGAGACTTGGCCAGCCGGGACCAGCGACGCCATGCGGGGCGGGGCGGCCATCTGGAACACGCCGGCGGCCGATCCTTCTCTGGGGCTGCTCTACTTCTCCGTTGGCAATCGCGGCCCGGACTACGACGGGGCCGTCCGCCCAGGAGACGACTTGTTCTGCACGTCGATCGTCGCATTGAAAGCGAAGACCGGAGAGTACGCCTGGCACTTCCAGGAGGTGCACCACGATCTCTGGGACTACGACGCAGCAAGTCCCGTCGTGCTGTTCGACACCGTAACCGATGGGCAGCCGCGCAAGAGAATCGCCGAAGCAGGCCGCACTGGTTGGCTTTATCTGCTCGACCGCACGAACGGCAAGCCTCTCACTGGCATTGAGGAGAAGCCGGTGCCGCAAGAGAAGCGGCAGAACACCGCCGCGACGCAGCCCTTCCCGGTGGGCGACGCGACCGTGCCGCAATGCGCCGAGCCGATGCCGGGCTATGACGAGGCAGGTTGCATCTTCCAGCCGTTCTGGGAGACGCCGGTGCTGGTGCAGCCGGGCGGTCTCGGCGGCACAAACTGGTCGCCGGCACCTTACAGTCCGGAAACTGGATTCTTTTATGTGTCCGGCCCGGTCCGCAGCAGCGCGTTTTTTCGGTACCCGAACCCGTATGTCCAGGGCCAACGCTTTTCCGGCGGTACGCAGACCGCGCCGATCGGTACCCCCATGAGTGGAACCTTCACGGCGATCGACAGCCGGACAAACCGGATCGCTTGGCAGCACAAGACGACCAACCGCATCGGCGGCGGCAGCGGGGCAACGGTTACGGCTGGTGGACTCGTGTTCCGCGGCGACCCGGATGGGCACGTACTGGCGCTCGACGCGACCACCGGGGCCGAGTTGTGGCGCTTCCAGAGCGGCTTCGGCGCCGATGCCCCTCCGGTCGTCTATGAGGTGAAAGGCGAGGAATTCGTAGCGATCGCGACCGGTGGCAACCAGTTCATGGGCAGTGCCACCGGCGACGCGGTGTGGTCTTTTTCGCTTAAGGGAAATCTGTCGCCTCTCTTGGCGCCCCCGGCGCCTGCCGTCGTTGCCGGGCCATCCGGGCCGATGGCGCCCGGCGTCGATTTGATCAAGATCGGCAGCAACAATGCCGAGTTCGGTTTCGCGCCGTCGCGCACTCGGGTGAAGGCGGGTACCGCCGTCACGTTCATCAACACAGGTGATCTGCCGCATTCCGCAATCGCGCTACCAAGCGATTGGGATACTGGGCTTCTGACAAAGGAAGCGTCGAAGACGATCACCTTCAAGGAGGCAGGAACGTACAACTATATCTGCTCACCGCATCCTTGGATGTATGGACAAATCATCGTTGAAAAGTAGAAGCCGGGATCGTGAAGGACGGTTCTATGGATTTGTCATAAAATAACCGCACTTACTTTTCATTGAATACTTCGCAATATCAACGGGGTACATTTAATTGTCGGTTCACTTATTTCATGACATGCACTATCATCAGTTGCAAATCGGCATTGAGCAACCGACAAAAGTTAATATGCTCCAGCCATTCATTGAAAGCCGGTCTGCTGTCTGCGGTCATGCTTTGCTAATGACTGCTTTCGGCCAGTGCCGGCCGAGATGGCCCGACTGAAGTCAGCATCGAGAGCCCATAAGGCTGGCCGGGGCTTGACTCCCAAGCCATCATTCACCGGTGGCCCGCTGCAAATGTGCCGTGAGGACCTGAGCCATGCCGAACTCCACCCGACGCCGTCTGCTTGCCGCCACCGCGCTGGTCGGCCTTGGCTTCCCCGCCCTGGCGCGCAGCATCACAGGTGGCCTGCCCTGGTTGCCAAACGAGGTCTATCCACCGCCTGCAACAAACCCCGGCCCGTTCCTGTTCTTCACCGTCGACGAGGCGGCACTCGTCGAGGCGATCGCAGATCGCCTGATCCCCGCGGATGACCTGGGCCCGGGCGGCAAGGACGCAGGGTGCGCGGTGTTCATCGACCGCCAATTGGTCGGACCCTATGGTGGGCACGAATGGCGCTACATGGAGCCGCCGTTCACCTCCGACGCGCCGGCCAACTTAGGCCCGCAATCGGCAATTGTGCCGCGCGATCGGTATCGCACTGCCCTCGCGGCCCTTGCCGAGTACACCCGGGCGCAGTTCGGCGGGCGGGCGTTCCACCACCTGGCGGTGGCCGACCAGGACAAGGTGCTGACCGGTCTCGACAAAGGCGAGATCCAGCTTCGCGGCACCAGCGGCCGGGCCTTCTTCCTGCTGATCCAGGCGAACGTAGTCGAAGGATTCTTCGCCGACCCGATCTACGGCGGCAACAAGGACATGTGTGGCTGGAAGCTCGTCGGCTTTCCCGGCGTTCGCTATGATTATCGTGACGTCATCGCCAACCCCAACAAGCCCTACACCTTGCCGCCTGTCGGCCTACAGGGACGCCGGGCATGAGCCGCCGCCTGCCACGGAAGGACGTGGTGATCGTCGGGCTCGGTTGGACCGGCTCCATCATGGCGCTCGAGCTGGTGCAGGTCGGCCTGGACGTGGTGGCGATCGAGCGCGGGCCGTGGCGCGACACCGCGTCCGACTTCAACATCACAACGGCCCCGGACGAGCTGCGCTACGCAGTCCGCAAGGAGCTGTTCCTGCGCCCGAAGCAGGAGACGGTGACGATCCGCAACAACCTGTCGCAGACGGCGCTGCCGATCCGCGAGTTCGGCAGCTTCCTGCCGCCGAACGGCGTGGGCGGCGGCGGGTCGCACTGGAACGGGCAGACCTGGCGCTTCCTGCCCGATGACTTCCGCATCCGCTCCCACCTGATCGCCCGGTATGGGGAAGCCTTTCTGCCGGAACATAACAGCGTCCAGGACTGGCCCATGTCCTATGACGATCTGGAGCCGCACTACGACAGGTTCGAGAAGGTGCTCGGCGTATCCGGCCAGGCCGGCAACCTGAAGGGCGCCACGCAGCCCGGCGGCAACCCGTTCGAGGGCGCCCGATCCGACCATTACCCCACCCCGCCGATGAGGCAGGGCTATTCGCAGACGCTGTTCACCAAGGCAACCGCCGACATGGGGCTGCACCCGTTTCCGCGCCCGTCCGCCAACCTATCGCAGGCCTACACCAATCCGTACGGCGTGCGCATGGCGCCCTGCACCTACTGCGGCTTCTGCGAGTGGTTCGGCTGCGCCAACTACTCGAAATCCAGCCCGCAGACCTGCGTGCTGCCCCGCCTCATTCGCCACCCCGGATTTGAGGCGCGGACCGACAGTGAGGTGATCAAGGTCAACCTGAGCGCCGACGGGAAGCGCGCGACAGGCGTCACCTACGTCGACAGCGCCCGGCAGGAATGGGAGCAGCCGGCCGACTTGGTTCTGCTATGCGCCTTCTCGTTCTTCAACGTGCGTCTGATGCTGCTATCGGGCATCGGCAAACCATACGACCCGATCAGCAACACCGGCACGGTGGGGCGTAACTACGCGTATCAGACCGGCTCCGGGGCGACCGGGTTCTTTGAGGGGGTGCATTTCAATCCGTTCGCGGCAGCGGGCTCGCTAGGCTGCGCGCTGGACGACTACAACGGCGACAATTTCGACCACGGGCCGCACGGCTTCGTCGGCGGCGCCAGCATAACCAACGCCTACACCAACGGCCGGCCGATCTCGTATCACCCCGTGCCGCCGGGGGTGCCGGGCTGGGGCTCGGCGTGGAAGCGGGCGGTGGCGCAAAACTACAACAGCACGACCAGCGTCGGCGCCCAGGGCAGCGTCATGAGCTACCGGGACGCCTACCTCGACCTCGATCCGACTTACAAAGACCCGCTCGGTCGGCCGTTGCTGCGCATGACCTTCGACTATCATCTCAATGAAAAGAAGATGGCGGACTGGATGGCAGACCGGTGCGACGAGATCGTCCGGCGCATGGGCGCCAAGCAGACCAGCCCGAACCGGCTGCGCGTGCCCTATACCGTGGTGCCTTACCAGACCACGCACAACACGGGCGGCAGCATCATCGGCACCGACCCGGCGACCAGCGCGCTCAACCGCTACGGCCAGAGCTGGGACGTGCCGAACGTGTTCGTCGCCGGCTCGTCGCTGTTCCCGCAAAATGCCGGCTACAACCCGACCGGCACGGTTGGGGCGCTGTGCTTCTGGACTTTGGAGGCGATCCGCAGCCAATACCTGAAGGCCACCGGCCCGCTGGTGCCGGCATGAGACGTGTCCGAGCCGCCCTGCTCGGGGCCACGCTGCTGGCCATACCCTGGGCGGCGCTGGCGGACGCCGACACCTATGTCCAGATCGAGCGCGGCCGTTATCTCGCGACCGTGGGCGACTGCGTTGCCTGTCACACCCGCAACCTGGCCGGAGGACGCAGCATCGAGACGCCGTTCGGCACGCTGCGGGCTGCGAACATAACGCCCGACGACCGCACTGGGATCGGCCGCTGGACCGCAGACGGGTTCTACGGCGCCCTCCACGAGGGGCACCGGCCGGACGGGGCGCATCTTTATCCTGCCTTCCCCTACAACTATTACACGCTAGTCACTCGGGCCGACACCGACGCGATCTTCGCCTTTCTCAGAAGCGTGCCGCCCGTGTCGAACCAGGTCGAGCGCAACGCGCTGCCGTGGCCATTTAGCATGCGTGTCCTGATGGTGGGCTGGAACCTGCTCTCATTTGCGCCCCGGACCTGGACGCCCAATCCGGACCTGTCGGCCGAGTTCAACCGCGGCGCCTATCTGGTGGAAGGCCTGGGCCATTGCGGCGCTTGCCACACGCCGATGAACTGGATCGGCGCGCCGAAGGAGCGCGCGCACCTGCAGGGCAACAAGATCCAGGAGTGGATAGCACCAAACCTCACGAACGACGACCGGCTGGGGCTAGGCGCCTGGTCGGAGGACGACGTCGTCGCCTATCTACGCACCGGCCGCAACGCCCGCAGCGCCGCGACCGGTCCAATGGCGGAGGTGGTCAGCTTCTCCACCTCTATGATGAGCGACGCCGACCTACGTGCCATTGCAACCTACCTGAAGCAGCGCGGGACGGCAGGCGGCGGGGTGCGTGCCGCCGTGGCAGCAAGCGACCCGGCAATGCAGGAGGGCGCCACAGTCTATGCCGATAACTGCACCGCCTGCCATACGGCCGATGGCACGGGGGTTCCAGACATGTTCCCGCGCCTGGCCGGCAGCCAAGTCGTGCAGCAGGACGATGCCACGACCATTCTGCGCATCCTGGTCACCGGGACGCGTGCGGCCGCGACCGAGGATGCCCCGACCGCGCCGGCAATGCCCTCGTTCGGCTGGCGCTTGTCGGACCGGCAGGTCGCGGCGGTCGCGACGTTCATCCGCAATAGCTGGGGCAACACGGCTGGGACCGTGTCCGAGAGCGACGCGGGGCGGGTGCGCGGCAGGGTCGCGAGCCCAACGGAGTGATCTCTGCAGCCGGCCGGCTCCGCCGGGCACGGGACGGCATCAGGCGCCCAGCTTCGTGGCCCCCTTGAGCAAGAGAGTATGCAGAGTTATGAGGGGTAATCAGGCTGCGGCGGCTATTGGTCGCTGATTGCCGTTGGCGGGCCGGAAGCCGGGGTGACGGCGGCAGAAGGCATCCTTGAGGGTGTCGTTCAGTACGGCGGTGCGCACGTCGAGGAAGGGCTGCACCGTGGCCCGGCTCCAGCGCATCTGCTGGGCCTTGGCCATGCGCCAGGCGATGATCTCGTCCACCGCGCTTTCTACGAACGAGATCGCGATCGGCTCAGCCGGCGTTGACATCTTGGCCACGGCGCCGAACACCTGCCGGCCTCCGTCGGGCATCTCGGGGTTGCCGACACGCACCTCCAGATGCCGTTCGCCCTCGTGGCAGCTGCGGACGAAGGTGGAGGCCAAGCTGAGGGTGATCG
The DNA here is from genome assembly GCA_964245505.1 of uncultured Acetobacteraceae bacterium. GTDB lineage: Bacteria > Pseudomonadota > Alphaproteobacteria > Acetobacterales > Acetobacteraceae > DASWOJ01. The sequence goes on from CAXTOB010000008.1 coordinate 15,154, forward strand.
CCGACGCTGGCGGCACCGGTTTGACCGTGTCCGCATCGCGCAGTCGCTCACCGATCGCGAGCGTGCGGCTGCGCAGGGTCTCGTGGCTCGTCGTGGCCGCGACCGGCAGCAGGTGGGCCAGCACGCCAGCCGCGACGCGGTAAGTCGTCAGCGCGGACAGGCGCGCCTGCAGTTGGTCCAGCGCCGGGGTGGAGCGGCAGTGCGCGGGCCAGCTGACGCCCGTCTCGCCGCGACTACATCCCGGGCAACGGAACCGCGGCAGCCGTACCACCATCTTGCCGAACAATGTCGCGATCTGACGCGACTGCCAGTCCTTGACGTGGCATCGCGCCCCGCAGCTCGCGCAGTCCGGCCGCAGCGCCTTATGCTCGCGGGCCTACGCAGCCACGACCGCCTGCTGGACACGGGCCAGAAGCTGCTTGGCCTCAAGCAGCGTCAGCCCCAGGTTCACGATGTCACGAAGATCGCCGGGCCGGCTGATCTCCAGCACGTCGATGCTGCGCATCCTGCTGTCCGTGCGGGTATCGACCAAGCGCAATACCAAAGCCATCCATGATCTCCCGGCCGGCAGCGGCCCGGCCGGTCATATCGCTCCCGTTTCCGTCCCCCCAATCTCTGGACACTCCCAAAGGCGGTTGGGATGGCCTCAAGCTAGTCGAGACTACGTCGGCAGAGGAGGCTTTCCGCTTGGTCGCCCAGGGCGGGTGTCCGCTTATCCGAAGTTGACCAGTAGGATAGGTGATCGCGGTAGCGACGCTCAGTAATGGGCGGTCCTACCGCGATCACCTATCTTCATGCCATACGGCGACGAGGACGCCCAGCAGTTCCTGAGCAGTGGGACACTCAACAGGGCGGGAGGAAGGATGGCTTTCGGTCATATCTTCTGCAAGCTCTAACCCATTGAACGCATTGGCTCAAAGACTGCTTGTAGAAGTCTTAACTTCGGACTGCCTGGTCTTAAGCGGTTAGCGGGGAAAAGTGAGTACAGCTTTGATGAGGTCTTCGGGCAGCTTCCAGCTCGCAGATCGGCGGGGCTTTGACATCGTCGCCAAGTCGAAGCCTGAGCGGGAGGCATGTTCGGGCGTGAAAGAGAGCGGTGAGCCGGAACGGCTTAGGGTTGTAGGGAACGTTCAGGGACACCAGACCGGAGAATCAGGCTGGGGCCGTCACACCGCGCGGCAGCAGATCCTCCGGTTCGATTGGCTCGCGGATCGTGAAGAACACCATGGCCGCAAACATGCACATCGCGGCACCGACCAGTAGCGCCGGCACGAACGAACCGGTCTCCTGGACGATAAAGCCGGTGACGGTAGGGGCCAACGCACCGCCACAATAACCGCCGAAGTTTTGCATCGCGCCCAGCGACCCCGTGCAGTTGGCAGGAGCGACGACGCTCACTGTCGCCCACGCGCAGGTCGTCGCGACCGTACCGCAGAACATTGACCCGCACAGGCAGGCGACCGCGATCGTGTTGCTGTCCACCATGGCGACGGCGACGACGAACAGGGCGTTCACGACCATCGCCGTGCAGAGCGGAAACTGTCGGCTGGAAACTCGCGACAGGCCGCGCGCCATGAGCGCGTCTGCCAGCCACCCGCCAGAGAGGGCGCCGGCCACCGCGAACGCATAGGGCACAGCGGCGACCAGCTCCGTCATTCGGATACTCATGTGGCGTGCCATTTCCAGGTAGCCCGGCAGCCACGCGTTGAAGAGCCAGTTGACATAGATCACGCCGAAATAGCCGAGGATCATTCCCCAAGTCGTGCGAAACCGGAACAACGCCCGCCATTCGCGGAACGTCACCGGTCTGGCTTTCTCCGGTGCGGTAGCGGTTTTCCTCGTGCGTGAGCGCCATCTGGTCCGGGTCGCGATAGACCACATACCACAAGAGGGCGGTGCCCCACCCGAGCACGCCCATGATGGAGAACATCCACCGCCAGCCGAAACTGAGCATCAGGAAGGTCAGAAGCGGAGCCGCGATCCCGGTGCCGATATACGCGGCGCTGTTGAATACGCCAGTTGCAAAGCCCCGTTCACGCAAATGAAACCAGTCCCGCACCACGCGGCCTCCCGTCGGGAAGTTGGGGGCTTCACGGACGCCCAGCAGCACCCGAGCGGCGGCAAACTGGCCAGCCGTGGCCACGAGTCCGCAGAGCACCTGGGCTCCGGACCACACGGTCAGCCCTAGCGCAAGCAGCCGCCGTGGCCCGAGCCGGTCGATCAAGGCGCCGGTCGGCAGTTGCGCAAAGGCATACGCCCAGAGGAACGCCGAGAGCAGCAAACCCATCTGTGCAATGGACAGGTGCATCTCTTCCCGGGTCAGCGGGTTTGCGACGGACAGGGCAGCCAAGTCGATGGTGTTGATCGAGCCGCTCAGCACCAGCATGGCAAGCGCAGCCCGCTGGACTCTTCGTACCTTTGGCGACGCGGCCCGGTTGGTCATTGTTCTCTCCCCAACGAATATGGAAAGCGCGAGTGGCGCCGCCAAGTGCGGGGACTGTCCAGAAGTTGGGGGTTACGCCGCCTCCACTCCTTGCAGGGTTGAGCCGGAAGCTGGCTCGAACAGCTGGCCGAAGCCGGAGCCGAGCGCGCCGTTGCAGACGGCGCAGCGGACCTGCAGCAGCAGGTCGGCCCCGCGCCGGGACCAGCGCATCTGCTGCGACTTGGCCATGCGCCGGTTGACCAGGAAGTTGGCCGTGCCCTCGGTCAGCGACGTCCCGACCCGCAAGCCGGCACGCGGCCGTGCGGCGTAGTTGACCAGGTGGGCGCTCTGGCTACGGAAATAGCGGTTGCCGCCGCAGGATCCTCGGTCATCCAAACCGGCAGCCCTGCCAGCGTGCCGTCCGGCTGGCGGATGGTCAGGGAGACTTCGTCGCCATGGCGGCTGCACCCTGTGACCAACACCGCGTCGCCGCACCGGGGATGAAACCCGTAGCGGATGACCACCTCACCCGAACGATAGTGAGCATTATGAAGCTGCCTCGCCGATGCCGGGCACGCTTATCAACAGGCGGCAGGTCGGGCTCGCCTTGGCCAACGCGCGCACGGCCTTGTCGAACGCGGCGATCTGCTCGCGCAGCTGCCGCCACGCCGCCAGCATGGGCCGGACGATCGGCGCCAGGTCGTCGCGGTCGGCCAGCAGCGCCTCGACCCGCTTGTCGAACGAAAGCCCGCGCATGGCGCCGGGCAGCAGGCCGAACGTCTTCAGTACGCCGCGGATGTGGTTCGACAGCCGCGTCGTCATGCCCACGAGCTGCGCCCAGGTACCAAGCAGGGCGCGCGCACGGTGCGTGTCAAGCGACTTCACGTGCACAGGCCGATATCATCCCGTGCGCATGATCTGCGCCAGGCCCTCGGCGTCGTTCTGGTCGGTCTTGTTCATCTGCATCTTGAGCGCGGCGCTGGCGTGCCTCGCATCAAGGCAGACGACGTTGAGCTTCCGGCCTCGCAGCTCGTGCACAAGCCACGGCGTCATGGGGCCGGTTTCTACGCCGATCCTGGCGTCCTCTCCCGCATGCCTCCTCACCATACGCTCGATCCCTGCTGGGTCCGTGGCGCACTGGCCGCGCCACAGCCTGCGACCAGCCTCGTCCACGACGCAGATCGCCGTCAGCTTCTGCGACACGTCCAAACCAACAAATTGGGTCATCGAACCGCCTCCCATGGTGCGAACCGCCGGGCAACAGCGCCCGGATCGCAGCATCATGGAGGACCTAGGCCCCCGCCGCGATTACCCGATGTCCACACATGCAACATGCTGTGCTCAGCGGCTGAAATATGAATGCCGATATCCGGCAGAACTATTGATTGTTTTGAAACGGACGCGTTATGGTCCGATCCTTGAAAGAGGTCAGCTGTGGTTCTGGAGGACTGAGGTAATGCTGTCCCGACTCGCGATCGCTCCAAACACCGCGCCTAATTCCCTTTCAGCCAGACGAAGCTCCCCATCCCAGCACATGGTGTTCGTGGTCTGCGTGTTGGCCGCCTTGCATATCTCGTCGGCCGCACAGGCGGGCGAGGTTCCAAAGAACGTCGAGGACGTTCTCGTGGTCCGGTCACTCCGCGAGACTCGCATCCCGGCCGCCGACTTCTGTCGCCAGGCGCCCGCCGATTTCGGCGGAACCTATGAGGACACCTATAGTCTTCAGTCTATCGAGGTCAGTAGCACCACCGGACGTGTCTCCAATACGGCTGTCGCGGAAATAGGCCGGCTTCGCGGCTGCTTCGGTAAAACGGCAGAGCCCGGTGTGTCCGGCTTCTTCGCTATTGGAAGCCTCGCTGGAGTCTCCTTCAGAGGTCTCGGAGATTGCCGCACGATCGTGACCGGGATGCCGGAGACCGGGTTCGCGTCGTTTCGTTGTTATCTCCGTTTGACGGAACTTCCCACTGACTACATCGGCGGTGTGTTGACGACGAACACCCTGAATTCCCGGCGTCTTGTTGGCTTAGAAACAGATCCACCAGGCTACACGCAACCGTCGATCGCCACCATCCGTCTGTGGCGCAAGCCAGCAGATTAAATCGCCACTAATCCGTCTTGCTAACACCCTCAGATCATACGCGACCATTAAAGAGAACGTTGTGGATCCGAAGGCGAATATGACGTTGATCGCTCTTGAACAGCAACTTGCGCGTGACCTCGATATGCTCGGTCGGCCGCTGCCAAGTTGGACCGCCCCAGTCATCCAGGGCTGTTCAACGCTGCTGGACGAGCTGTACTGAGGCCGCTCTGCTGCATACAAGGGGCGAAGTAGGCGTCTGATCGCAAGGGGGGTTCCCGAGCCGGGCAATGTCTGACTTCTACGGCAGCAACTGGGTGGGAGATTGCCGTGGCTGCGTTTTCGCCGTTGTTGGATGTGCTTGCGGACGTTCCTGATCCGCGCCGGGCGGAGGGCAAGCTTTACAAGCTGCCCCACGTGCCTCAAGGCTCCCCTCATTTTCAGACAGGTCCGAAAGTATCGGCGAAGACCGGAAGCTCGGCGATCATGGCCGCGAACCGCTCGACCAGCGGCAGCAGCCGGTGCTCGGGCATGGTGGGGATGAGTTCGTAGAGCAGGCAGCCCTGCCGAAATAGCGAGTGCGTGCGCCGTTTAGTGGTGTTTGATTTGAGGTGCCGATCATAGCCCAGCGCTTCGCCTGCGGCGCCGAGCAGCGTCAGCAAGGCGAGGGCGAACGCGTTGAGCAGCCACAGGCGATCGCGCCGGTCGGGGGTGCTGACACGGACCGAGCTCATCCCCATGCCGAAGCGCAGGTCTTTAGTGTCGCGGAAGGTGCATTCGATGCTCCACCGTTTGCCATACAAGCCCATCAAAGCCTTGGCGGTCGCGTCGGTGGTGCTGGTGGCCAGGCACCACGCCAGCTTCATCGCGTGGTCCTGCACGCAGACGACCGTTCCCACCGGGTAGCGCTCGGCGGTCACCAGGGCGCCGCGCAGGATGCGCGCACGTCCGCCGGGTCCGACCCAGGCCGCGGCGGTGTGCACCTCGCCGGTGGCGGCGGTCACGGTGATGTTGCCGCGGAAGCGGATGACGTAGTCGAAGCACAGCTCCTCGGTCAGCACCCGGTAGAGCTTGTGGTCACCGAACCCGCGGTCGGCCACGATGCACACCTTGATGTCCGCCGGCAAAGCGTCGGCGAGACGCACCAGCGCCTGATACTCGTATTCATTGCGGCGGTCCTTCAAGGTGGCTTTGTCGACCGTCAACCACACGAGCGGCGTGGCGCGGCCATGCCGGGTCAGCAGCGACAGCATGAGGGTGGCCTGACCGTCGGCGTCGAACTCGGTCCAGTCCATGGCCACGTTGATGCCGCTGCGCGGCCCCACAACAAAGGGCACCCAATGGCGCAGCGCGGCGTCGAGGTCGATGCCCTGGTTGGACAACAGCCGGTCCACCTGCTTGATCGCGTGCTTGCTCAGCAGACCACGGGCCAGGGCGAGCCCTTGGCCGATGGTGTGCACCGCCAACGAGGCGGTCCTGATGACGCCCAGAGTGGCATTGGCCAAGGACAGCACGCGCTTGGCATGCAGGTCGCCCTCGAACAGGCCGGCGAGGAAGCGGTGCACTTCCGTGAAGCAAAGCGTCTGGGCTGGGGTCATCTCTCGCCTGCGTATCATGGGTGCAGGCGGCGAGATCGCCGATGGACTGGCCCAGGGCAATGGCATGCTGGCGCACGACAAACCTCCCATCACGGCAAGCCGGCCTCAAATCTCGCTCGAACTGCCCCAGCCCGACACAAGGCTTCTTTGTTGCTTTAGGCGCTCAGAAAATGAGGGGAGCCCTGAGCCCACGTGCTGCTGTTCTCCATCCTCGCCATCGTGGCCGGCTGCAACTCATATCGCGGTATCGTCACCTTCATTGACGTGCATCGCCGCAGGCTGAACGTGGCGTTTGGTCTGACATGGAAGCGGGCACCTTCACACACCGCCATCCGCTACATCCTCCAGGGGCTCGATCCGGCCGCGGTGGAGGCGGCCTTCCACTGTCATGCTGCCCTGCTGCAGGCGGCGAGCTCTACACCGGGACAGGGCAGCATCGCGCTAGATGGCAAGACGCTGCGCGGCAGTTTTGACGGGTTCCACGACCGCGCGGCCGCCCAGGTGCTGAGCGCGTTCGCCACCGACACCGCGTTGGTGCTCGCCCACATCGACATCGCCGAGAAGTCCAACGAGATCCCGGCCGCGCAGACGCTGCTGGCCGAGCTTGGCGTCGCCCACGGCACCATCGCCACCCTTGATGCGCTGCACTACCAAAAAAACATTTCGAGGTCGCCGCCGCAGCCAACGTCGCCCTGATCGTCCAGGTCAAGGACAACCAGCCGACCCTGCACCAGCGGATCCAGGAGACCTCGGCCACCACGACCGCAATCGGGTCCGCCTACAGCCACGACACGGACCGCAACCGCGACGAACGCCGCACCAACACCGTCTTCCATCCCGCAGGCAAGCTGGCCAGCACCAACTGGCACCCGCATGTCGCCGCCATCGTCCAGGTTGAGCGCGACGTCTACACACGCAACGCCAAGACCGGGCTGCTGCGCCATTCCAGCGAGACCGCCTTCTACGTTTCAAACACGCCGGTCACCGCCGCCCGCGCCGCCGAAGCCATCCGCGCGCACTGGAGGATCGAAAACACCTTGCACTACATCCGCGATGTCACCTTGGGCGAAGACCGCTCGCGCATCCGCACCAATCCTGGCGTGTTCGCCCGTCTGCGCAGCTTCGCCTTCAACATTCTCAAAGCCAACCAGACCGACACGCTCAGCCAAGATCGCTACCGCGCCGGTCTCGCAGGCATCAAAAACCTGCTCTCACTCACCGCCATTCGGGAGCGTTGAACAGCCCTGCCCAGTCATCGGCCCGGACGGGGCCGCGATGCGCGATGTGATTATTGTCGGCGCGGCCGTGCTTGGTTTGGCCGCCGCGGCTGCCCTGATTTTCAGAGGGATCTGCAACATCGAGGTGCTCGACCGTGCTCCCGCCGGGAGCGAGGGAATCTGGACGACGACGGCGCAGATGCCCCATCTGCGCAGCCCCAAGCGGCTGCCCGGGCTCTCGATGGGTATGGCCACACTTACCTTTCGTGCATGGTTCACCGCCGCCCATGGCGAGGCTGCGTGGGACGCGCTCTACAAGTTTCCGACTGCGGATTGGCAGGAATACCTTGTCTGGTTCCGCCGCGTGCTTGCGATCCCGGTTCGCAATGAGGTCACCGTCAACGCCGTCCTACCCCGTGACAGGTTCCTACAGGTCGAGACGAGCGAGGGGACGGTCTTTGCGCGGCAGGTGGTGCTCGCGACCGGTGGTCGGGGCTCGGCCGCGACGGCGGTCATCCCCGAAGGGATTGCACGGTCGCTCTGGCCCGGCCGCGCCGCCCATACCGGCGAGGCAATCGACTTCGCGCGCCTAGCTTGTAAATCGCCGCATGTGTAGGACCCAGGGAAACCCTGAGCTTTCAACGCAGTGTGGTGCTGATCAGCGCCGAAACTCGCTGCTGATCCACACATTCTACTTGCGTCGCTGGAACCACGGCCGCTCGGCGGGCCGTTCTTCGACCTTGTGGCTGTTAAAGCCAACCTCTCGGGCGAGAGTCTCCATAGCGCTACGGAACACTCCATGCTCCTGCACGACTGGCCTGCCTAGGTTCGCGGCACGCTCGGCCACGCGTCGGATGTCGGGGATTATAATATCTGGCGTCATCCGTAGTCCATCCAATATCAGTCGCCGTCCCAACCCTCCGGTCATTCCGGCACGGTTGAGGATTACGATGGGTCGCCGAGGCTGTGCCGGGCCATTCGGTATGGCAAGGAGACGTAGCGTATCGCGGATGCAGGCCAGAGTCGGCAGCATAACGAGCACGCGCTGATGCGCCAGTTGCATCAGGTCACGGTGCAACGGCTTGCCGGTGAACGGCAGGTCGGTCACGACGAAATTATAGCGTCGGCGAAGTGCCTCTGAAAGCTGAGCGGCGGCGCCCAGCGGCAGATCCAGCTGATCGGTCAGGTCCTCCCTCCCGGATAGTACATGCAACCGTTCAGCAACTTGCGGCACCGCACGTTCCACGAACATCTCGTCAATCTGCGCCGGCGTTTCCAGCGCCGTGCGAAGGGCAGAGCTAGGCTTCGCACCGAGCAGCATGGCACACACGCCCTGGTGGAGATCGGTGTCGAGCAGCACGGTGTGCCGCCTTGCCTCCACCCCAAGATACCAACTCAGGTTTGCTGCGACGGTGCTTGCGCCCACTCCTCCACGCACGCCGGTGACCGTCACGAGACGGCCACCTTGCACCATACTCTGCCCCCAGGACTTCGCGTTGAGCATCGGACCGAAATAGCGCGCAACGACGTCGCGGCTCAGTGGTTTGTGCAAGTACTCCGAGACACCCAAGTCGCGTGTCACCTGCCGATAAAAGTCAACACCTTGCTGGTCGCCGACGACCAAGATGCGCACGTTTGGCTCTACGACCTGCCGAAGATTACTCAACGCAACGAGCGGATACTTTTCCCCGCTCAGATCAACGATCAAGGTAAGTGGTGTTTCCATGCTGGCCAGGATTGCGGTGGCAGCCTGGATGCCGGCGTTTCGGAACTCGATTTTCCCGAGTACGATGTCAGACAACCCGTCCTGGAGCGCCTTTTCGGTCTGGGTATCGCTTGTAAATACGAGTAGGGCCGCACGGTTGGGGCGTACGGCACTGACCTCAGGCGCGGCCGGCGATGGTTTGTCCAATGGAGGCATTAAGCGAAGTTCCTGTTAGAGATGGCTTTCAGACGTCCTCGACGGATTTAATGCAGACAGGATTACGCTTGCGGCTTGGAGTAAGATCTTGAACATAAAGCCTCACGCGGCGTGGTTGAATGGATCAGCAGTTGAGCCTGAAGAGGCGGTTGAGCAATTTCAGGAAGATGAGTTAGGCGCAGGCGAGGCGCAGTTGATAAGGGGTTGCTACAATTCAGGAAAACCATTTTATTCAAATTTAGCTATACCATTGCGGGCCAAGACGGCCTTGTGGCGTAGCTTATAACATTGATAGCCTGGAGATCGTCCATGCAATAAAGTTACGTTTCCAGCACAAAATATGTGTTTTCCACAACGTACGGCCGTCGCGACCCTGCCGCCTGCACCTGATCAGAACGGCATGGTGAACTTAACTCTCGCAGATTGTCGGCATCGCAAATTTAACCCACTGTTAACGGTGGAGCAGTCGGTAATTATCTGCCGTGAGCACCGCAAGTGAACCGAAATTGCGGAAATCTGTTCCGGAACTGGTGGAGTTGACAGTGGCGTCTTAAGCTCGGTTGAAGCGCCGGAAAAGACCGGTTCCGGCTAGGCCGACGCCGAGGATGGCCAGCGACATCGGCTCGGACACGGGGGAAGCCGTCAGCGCGCCTTCAACGCGGAGCCCGGTCGGACCGCCATCGTTCCGCACGAGGAAGTCGATTGTATTGAGCCCACTGATGAAGCCGCTAGTGACCGCGAAGCTGTTGAAAGCATCGAAGCTGGCGACCGTCTGGCCCGTGGAAACTCCATTGATCTTGATGTTAACGCCGGCGTTGTCGGCCGACCACTGGCCGGTCAGGGCGGCAGTAGTGGCGTTGAACCCGGTCAGGTCAAATGTCGTCCGATAATCGAACTGGCCGAGAGCGCCGTCGAGCGAGCTGTCGGTATTCGGACCGATCCAGGCGGAAACGCTGTCGTCGCCGAGCCACGGCGGGATCGGGAAGCCGTTGGCCGACGTCGCCACGCGTACGGTCGGATTGCTGCCGTCTGGAGTCGAGACGATCGCGTAATGTTCATCTGCGGCGTAATTCCTTAGAGGCGGTTTTCACTACTACCCTGGGTTGAATAAGTCTGCTCTGCCGATGCATTGTCGGGTTCCCTATTTGCTGCTTCCTGACGAGGAGAACAGCGGTGAACGAGAGCATCTTGGAGCTGATTGCACGGGTGATCGAGTGGTGCGAGCCGACACGGGACGGTGGCCGTGGGCACCCGCCGACCGAGACGGTGCGGGTGCTGGCTACGTTGCGGCGGTTCCTGCGCGAGGGCACGCCATGGAAGGCGCTGCGGGCGACGGAGACCAGTGCAAGCGGGTCCACCTTGCGGCGCCGCTTGGTGGATTGGGCGCAGACGGACGTGCTGCGGCACGTGCATTCCATGCTGGTCGGCATGCTGCGCAGCCAGCCTGACACTGCGTTGGACCTGATCGTGGACAGTTGCTCGGTGCGCGCCAAGCGCGGCGGGGACCTGACCGGCCCCAACCCGACCGATAGGGCCAAGAAAGGGACCAAGTATCACGTCGCAGTTAACGGGGACGGCCTGCCGGTCGCCTGCGTGGCCACGGCCGCCAACGTGAACGAGACCGTGATGTTTGAGCGCCTGTTCCGCGCCGGCGTTGCCGTCATGGTCCGGGTCAGGACGGTGTTTGCCGACAAGGGCTACGACGCCGAAGCCAATCGCGACCTATGCCGCAGCTACCGCACCGAGCCTCGCCTGCACAAGCGCGGCCAGCCGCCCGGCTCTGGCCTAGGCAAGCGGCGCTGGCCGGTGGAGCGTGCCAACGCCTGGCTGTTGGAGAACAAGCGCCTCGGCCTGCGCTACGACCGGCTCGGCTTCATCGTCGAGGCCCTGCTTCAGGCCGCATGCATATTCCTGGTTGCACCCAGGCTCGCTCGGGAATTCTGAAAACCGCCTCTTAGCGTCGTCTGCGTGTTGTCCACGCCAGTGTTGTAGAAGGTGCGAACCGGAACGGCCTTGGCGTCGGTAGTGGTAAGAATTGCCAGCGCCGCCACGGCGATCGATGTCAGCGTGAAACTCATAGTCATGTCTTGGTTCCAATCTCGTACAAGTTGATAATGAGTAATCGGGCGCTTCTTGGCCGCGCTTACGCCGCGTGACGAAGTCATATACTTTAGGCGATTATGCAGTCTGCATGTAAAGATTTAGTTAAAGTTCCAGGGCTGTTCAACGCTGTGGTCTTGGCGTCACTGAGTCCGCCCTCCAACACCTGATGGACGAAGTGCGGCGGCTGATTGCAGGGTGGGTTCCCGAGCCGGCCATTGTCTGACCTTTGCAGCGGCACCTAGGATGGAGGGTGTGAGTCAGCACGGGCGCGGAACCCAGGAGTAACTGGACTTTTCAATGTCTTCTCGCGCTGATCAGCGCCGTAACCCACCGCTGATTCACAGTCCTGGCCGTCCTTCGCCGCGTGACCGCGACGGCGTAGCCGCTCCAGGCTGCCTACGCGCCCAGCCGCGCCTTGCTCATCCGCAGCGTGGCGACCAGGCCCTCCGGCGGCCAGTCGAACGCGATGGAGCCGCCGAGCTGGCCGGACAGGCTCTGGGCCATCAACTTGCTGCCGAAGCCGCCCGGTCCCGTGGGGGCCGTCACGGGAGGGCCGTCCCGCTCCGTCCAGACCAGCGCCACGCCGCCGCCGTCGGCGGTGCAGGACACGTCCAGGGTGCCACTTGCCGCCGACAGCGCGCCGTACTTGATCGAGTTGGTCGCAAGCTCGTGGACGACCAAGGCCAGCGTCGTGGCCGCGGCCTCGCCCACGCGCAGCTCCGGCGCGGTGACGCGGACGCGCCCGCCCGCGTCCTCCTGGTCGCCGTAGGGCGCCAGCAGGACGGTGAGCAGGTCGCCGAGGTCCGCCTGGGTCTCCGCCTCGCCCGGAATGGGGCGCACCAGGTCGTGGGCGCGGCCGAGGGCGGTCAGCCGCTGCGTCAGGTCGCGAGCCATCTCCGTCGTGGTCGCCGCCGAGCGCGCGGCGATGGCGGTCAAGGCCGAGGCGATGGCGAACAGGTTCTTGACCCGGTGGCTCATCTCGCTCGCGAGCAACTCGCGGGCCTCCTCCGCCTGCTTGCGCCCGGTCACGTCCAGGAGCACGCCGAACATGACCCGGTCCCCGACGCCCGCCTCGGCGCCCTGGCCGCGGGCGGAAACCCAGCGCACCTCCTCGCCATGCAGGATGCGGAAGTCGATCTCGTAGGCGCCCATGACCGTCCGGGTTGCCTGGATCGCGGCCCTGACCCTGCCGACGTCCTCGGGGTGGATGCGCGCGAACAGGTCCTAGAAGGTGACGGCGCGCGCGTCGCTCCTCGGCACGCCCCATAGGCCGTGGGCGCGCTCGTCGAGGGCGATCTCGCCGGTGTCGATGCTCCAGGACCACAGGGCGACGCCGGCCGCGTCGGCGGCCAGCCGCAGGCGCTTCGCGTCCCATACCAGGTTACTCGATCCTTCCCACGACATGGGACTGTCTTCCTCCGCTCGGTTTGGGGGAGCAGGACCGTGAACGAGACTTCTGGCAGGCTCGGGTTTGCACGAAGCCGAACGTAGCTGAACGCGAATTTGTAGTCACTCCCGTACGGTGCTGCAAACATGGCCTTTGCGTGACTCAGCCTTGCCGGGCTCGGGGGCTGCCGCGTGTGGCTGCTAATGGGCGTGTACGGGCATTCGTCGCAGCGGTGGCGGCCAGGCCCCCGAACGCGGCGGACCTCGCCGCGTGACGCCGCCGCTGCCTTGCTAGGCAGACTGCCCATGTGACGCAGGAAGTCTCGGGCGGTGCTTGAAGTCACAATGTCCGTCAAACCAACCCAGGTGGACAGGGATCAGGTATAGTATGGGCAGGATTGCACGGTTGTCGTGCAAGCAACGCCAGGCCAGAACCAGAGCGAATACTGCCGGCCTTCAGGGTTCCGGTTGTAGATTTACTTGCCGCTTACCACCTGTGTTGCCCTACCAGCCGCACAGGGCCATTCAGTTCTGTGATCTCGGCCTGGGTGTGAGCGGTGGCGGGGTGATGTGGCGGCTGTATGAAGGCGACTTTCCCGCTTCGTGAGGTCGCCCTGTGCCATTTGCTGCCCTGCTTGCCGCACTCGCCGAAGTGCCTGACCCGCGCCGTGCCCAGGGCCAGCGCTACAGCATGCGACACCTGCTGCTGTTCTCGGTCCTGGCCACGCTGGCGGGCGCGACCTCCTACCAGAAGATCATCGCCTTCATCGCCCTGCAGCGCACCCATCTGAACGCCGTCTTCGGTGCCTGCTTCCGTCGTGCTCCGGCAGTCAACACCCTGCGCCACCTGTTCTTGGCCCTCGACGGCGGCGAACTCGAAGCGGCCTTCCGCCGCCATGCTTGCGACCTGAGCGCACAAAACGCACCGCAGGCACTGCGCACGGTCGCGCTTGACGGCAAGACGCTGCGCGGCAGCTTTGACCACCTGACCGACCGCAAGGCGGTCCACGTGCTCAGCGCATTCGCCAGCGACGCCGCCCTGATCCTGGCCCATCAGGAGCTGGCCGGGGCGCCAGACGAGGTCGCAGCCGTGCCAAAGCTGATGGCCGAGCTTAGCGTCACGGGCGTGCTGTTCACCGCCGACGCGCTGCATTGCCAAAAGGACAGCTTTGCGCAGGCCGTGGCGACCGGCAACGCCCTGCTGGTCCGCGTCAAGGACAACCAGCCCACCCTGCACGCGACCCTGGCCGGGCTGTGCGCCACCGGGTGCCCCTTCGATAGCTATGAGACCGTGGACCGCCGCCGCCATGGCCGCCAGGAGCACCACCGCGTCGAGGTGTTCGACATCGCAGGCGTTCTGGACGCGCCCTGGCAGGCGCTGGTCAGCTGCGTCGCCCGGGTGTCGCGCCTGACCTACCTCAAGAACACCCGCACCGGCCTGTGGGCCACGCGCGAGGAGGTCGGATACTATCCTTGCCAAGCGCGCCACGATGCCAAGGTCCTGGGCGGTGCCATCCGCGCGCACTGGGGCATCGAGAACCGTGCCCATTACGTCCGCGACGTGACGCTCGGCGAGGACGCCAGCCGCATTCGGACCAGGCCTGGCGTCATGGCACGCATCCGCTCGGTCGCCCTCAACATCTTGCGCGCTAAGGGTGTCCAGAACGTCAGCCTCGCGCTCTACACCAACGCCGTCAGCTTCGACCAGCTGCTCGCCTTCGGCACGACGTAGTCAGAACTGAATGACCCTGACCAGCCGCAGCATAAAGGTTCAGACGAGAGTAGACGCCAAATGGCGACCCGTCATCCAGGAACCCGCCTCCATGTGAATCAGCGATGGATTTCGGTGCTGATCAGCGCGCCGAGACATCGAAAAGGCCAAAACCTTCTGGGGGTCCATTGCCTACGCTGATACACAGCCTGTCTGCATAATGGATGTCCGGCGTTGTTGCAGTGCAGTGTAAGGTTTCGGCTAAAGGGCACCTCGTCACGTCCTGTCGCGGGGCGCGCCTGTGCCAACCGGACCATGATGTTGGTCTTGCAGCCTGACATATCTTTGCAGAAGGAAGCTGGATTGTACTCAAAGGTAGGTCATATGGTATGTTCACCGCCTGCAAAGACCTTCGGGCGCAAGCGGCTGAGAGACGCTCCTGCGCTCCCGTATCCCTTTGTGGAGTGCATATGCCATGACTGACCACGCACCGGCGCGTTGCCGGCACAGTCTGCTGACCGCCTTGCCGCCGCCCGAACCGTCGCAGCTCCGCCGGTAGCCAATGCGCCTGCAGCGAGTCAACCGCCAAAGGCTGGACGATGCCGAGAAGCGCATCGAGCCGGTGTTCTGCGTCGAGCAGAGCTTTGCTTCGATGGTCGCCGTTGCCGATACGGATGGCGACTTGCGGCGGACTGCGGCGGTGCTGCTGGTCGAGGATGACGAGTTGGTGTGCGAGTGCCTGTCCGAGACGCTGACGGACCTCACAAAGGAAGCGCCCCTTGAGCGATGCAGAGAAGCACGATCCCCTGGAGCTGCTTCGGCACCAGATCGCCCTGGCCAAGTTTGGGGAACTCGCGCTGTGGTCCGACGACCTCGACGAGATCCTGACCGAGGCCTGCCAACTGGTCGGACACGCCCTGGGCACGGAACTGGCCAAGGTTATGGAGCTGAAGGAGGACGGTGAGACCTTGCTGGTTCGCGCCGGCGTCGGCTGGAAGCCGGGCATCGTGGGCGAGGTGATGGTCAAGGCGGCCGACAACACCTCCGAGGGCGTCGCGCTGCGCAAGGGAGAGCCGATGATCTCCCCCGACATCGACCAGGAGACGAGGTTCCGCTATCCGGCATTCCTGACCGACAACGGAGTCAGGGCGGTCGCCAACGTCCTCATCATCGGAGGCAAGGCCCGGCCGGCCTTCGGCATCCTGCAGGTCGACAGCCGAACGCCCCGCCAGTTCACCGATGACGACATCACTTTCCTGCGCAGCTACGCCAACCTGCTGGCTGCTGCAGTGGACCGACTGCGCATCGTGCAGGACGTGCGCAGCGGGGAGGCGCGCCTCCGTTTTGTCATGGAAGCGGGCATGCTGGGCAACTGGGACATCGACCTGCTCACAGGCAAGATCGTGCGCTCGCCTCGCTTCTATCAGATTTTCGGCCGTGCCAATCCAGAGCTCGGCGCAGGTCACCCCCTCCTTGAAAGCCTTCTCGACCAGGTCCTTCCTAAAGATCGCGACCGCGTGGAGAGCGGGCTCCGCCATGCTATGGAAGCAAGGGTGGAATGGCACGACCACTTCCGCATTCGCCGTGCGGACGATGGCAAGGTGCGCTGGGTCGAGATGCGGGGCCAGCCTGACGGCAGGAACAGCAGCGACCTGTCCAGCCACCTGCTCGGCGTCATCATGGACATCACGAACCGCAAGCACGCCGAGGGCGTGCTGCTGCGGTCCAATGAAGCGCTGGAGGCGAGGGTGGCCAAGCGCACCCATGAACTGAGCGTGGCGAATGCTAAGCTGCAGGCTGAGGCCGAGGAGCGCGAACGGGTCGAGGAGGCGCTACGCCAGTCACAGAAGATGGAGGCGATCGGCCAGCTCACCGGCGGCATCGCGCATGATTTCAACAACCTGCTGCAGGGCATCTCCGGCAGCCTGGAGCTGATGGGCATCCGTGCTGCCCAGGGCCATACGGCGGAGATCGGCCGCTACATCGAGACCGCAATGAGGTCAGCCCGTCGCGCGGCGACGCTGACGCATCGCCTGCTCGCCTTTTCGCGCCAGCAGGTGCTCGACCCCAGGCCGACGGACCTGAACGGGCTGGTCGGCGGCATGGGGGAGCTGTTCGGCCGTACGGTGGGACCTGGCATCCGGGTCACGACAAGCCTCACAGAGGCGCCGTGGCCCACCCTTTGCGATCCGAACCAGCTTGAGAACGTGCTGCTCAACCTGGTCATCAACGCCCGCGACGCCATGCCCGACGGCGGGGAGCTGCTGATCGAGACCGCGAACACCGTGCTGCGCGACCGGCGCGGGAGGACGAAGGAGTGGCCGCCCCAGGACGTGCCGCCGGGCGACTACATGGCCCTGTCCGTGGCTGACACGGGCACCGGCATGGCGCCGGACGTGCTGGCGCGCGCTTTTGATCCGTTCTTCACGACCAAGCCGATGGGTCAGGGCACCGGCCTCGGCCTGTCCATGGTTTATGGCTTCGTGCAGCAGTCGGGCGGGCACGTGCGCCTGCGCAGTGAGCCAGGGCATGGCACGACGGTGGCAATCTACCTGCCCCGGCATCTTGGAGCGGCTGCAGGCGTGGCGTCAATCGACACTGCCGTCCGGTAGTGGGTCAGTTTGAAGCCTACAGTCGATGCGATAGGATTATTGTCCATGCCGTTCTGTTGCCTTGCACCGCTCCCACGCATGTGATTCAAGCCTCAGAGTAGTCAAGCGGAGGACGACGCGATATGGCCAAGGGCGGGTTGCTATCTGATTTGCAGACCGAGCCTCTGAACCGCCAGAACCGCTTATTTTACGGCGATAATCTTAAAATAATGGAGAAGATGCCGCTCGGTTGTGTGGACATGATCTACCTTGATCCGCCATTCAATAGCAACCGCACATATAACCTGATTTACACGCAATTGACTGGTGCGACGCTACCAGAGCAAGAGAATGCATTCTGCGATACGTGGGAGTTAGATGCGCAGAAAATAGAGATGCTCCGCAACATGGAAGTGACATTAGAAGATTACGGCATCCCAAAAGAGGTCGCAATCTTCTGGAAGACTTGGATTTCATCTCTCAGGGATGCGCAGCCTAAGCTGCTCGCATACCTTCTCTACATGACAATCCGACTGGCATTGATGGCGCGTATTTTGAAGCCCACTGGTTCTCTATTTCTGCATTGTGATCCCGCAGCTAGCCATTACATTAAAGTCATTCTGGATGGCATTTTCGGCCATGAAAACTTTCGTAATGAAGTTATTTGGAAGCGCACAAGCGCACATAGCAGTGCGAACCGTTGTGGACCGGTCCATGATACGATTTTCTTTTATACAAAATCGAATAAATATACTTGGAACCCGATTTATCAAGCGTATGATAAAGAATACCTCACGGGGCGGTTTAAACGTGGCAACGATAAGCCGTGGAAAGATGCAGACTTAACTGGCTCCGGCACTCGGAACGGAGAGACTGGCACGGTCTGGCGCGGCTTCGATCCGACCCCGAAGGGCAGACATTGGGCCTACCCACCGGCTCGACTGGATGCGATGGACGCCGCTGGCTTGATCTATTGGCCTAAGAAGGTTGGGGGCTGGCCGCGTGAAAAGGTATTCTTGACCGAATCACGAGGCGTGCCATTGCAAGACATCTGGGCGGACATTGCACCCATCAACTCGCAAGCGAAAGAACGCCTTGGTTATCCCACGCAGAAGCCCATTACGCTACTGACGCGTATAATTGAGATGGCCAGCAATCCCGGTGACGTAGTGTTCGATCCATTCTGTGGATGCGGCACAACGATCTATGCAGCGCAAAGCGTTGGTAGGAAATGGGTGGGATGTGATATCGCCATCTGGTCAATCAGCATTGTCAAGAATGCCTTGGACCGTCGGTATGGCTTGCAGAATAATATTGATTACAAGGTTGACGGAATACCTCTAACCGTTGAGGGTGCGCGCGAGCTATTCGCGGACGATCCTTTGCATTTTCAGGACTGGGCAGTCGAAACTATTGGGGGATTCGTCAACACGCGCAAATCTGGCGACCGTGGTGTTGACGGTCGTATCTGGTGGCAGTCGGGGTCTGCTAATCATTGTATGGTGATATCTGTAAAGGGCGGGCAGCTTAATCCAGGGTGGATACGGGACTTGGTTGGCGCAGTGGACCTTGACACATATGCTGAAATGGGAGGTTTCATCTGCTTGCGGGAACCAACGCTTGGCATGAGGCAAACTGTGGCTGATGCTGGCATGTATCATTTCAACGGGGCATCATACCCACGCATCCAGATTCGGACCGTGGCAGACATCATAGCTGGGAAAACATTCATTACGCCTGCGCCGATCAAGTTACTTGGTTGGGAGAAGCAAGGCGTCTTGGCTCTTTAGGCGACCACCTACGCCTCTTCCCACGCCTCCAACACCTTTACCATGTCCGCAAGCTCCCAAAGCGTGGTGCTGACGCCTGCGGCCATCGCCGGGGTGCAGCGCAGCGTCTGGTGAATGCGGACGAAGTTGTATTGCATCGTGTGGATAGCGACTGAGTGCGCGTGGTTCTCTACCTTCTTGGAGAAGGCGTTCGTCAGGCGCGTGAACCGGCGCGATCCCATGCGGAGCGTGAGGTTGGCCCGCTCGGCATAAGACGTGCTGACGTGCGCCGGGTCAGGACGGCCTTCCACGCGGCGCAACTCAATGCCGGTGCAATCGCCAGGGCTATAGCGGCCCAAGGCACCCACAGGAGCACCGTAGTGCTTGATGAGCACGGCGTAGTCTATGTCGGCACCAAATGACTGTTCTACCGCCTCCAAGTAGGGCTTGTGCCCATCGCTGGTGAGCTGCACCCGGTTCGCCAGCCGCCCGGCCAGGTCGGCAATGAACGTCTGCGCTGCATCGGCATCCCGTGCGCCGATGTAGAACGACGGGATCAGCTTGGTATCAGCATCAATGGCCATCCACGTCCAGCAGTCGCCAGCACCTTCCGGTGCAGCCTTGGCCGTCTCGACGTTCTTGGCCTTGGCATAAACGAACGCCCAAATTTCGTCCACCTGGACCCGCTTGCAGGTCAGGCCGCGCAACGTACGGTCCTGATAGTCTGAGAACGCCTCCCCGGCGTCTTCCAACAGCTTGACGATGGTGTTCTTGCTGGCGCCCGTCATACGGCTGATTGCTCGGATGGAGACACCCTCAACCATCATGCCGAGGATTTGGGCGCGGGCGTCGCGGGAGAGCTTGTTCATGGACGTTGGTATATGACCTTTATGCTAGACCGTCAAGCATAAAGGTCAGCAAGCAGCCGTGCAGGCTCGACCTGTAGGGGATTCCCCTCCAAGGCCGAACCTGCTACTTGTAAGGTCGCCGATGAGACGAGGCTGGTGGAACAACCCCGCTTCATCGGCTCAAAAGGCTATTTTTTCATGTGCCACCTCCCTCATCGCCTTCACGATGTTGGTTGTTGTCCGCCCTAGCAGGGGCCGCAGTCTCACCCGGTTCAAGGTTCTCGACTGCGGCCTCATTCTTTGGTGCAATCGCATAGCGACCCACCCCAACTGAGATCAAGCGACCTTTGTTCTTGGCGTTCCAACAAAGGGCGCGAAGTGTGTCGGGGCTGCTACTCAGCCCGTTCTCACGGGCCACACGTTGCACATCCTCTTGGCTGAGCCCGGCTGATCCGGCTGCCTCAAAGGCGTCAAAAATGGCGTCGTTCTTTGATGCCCGTTGGCGAGGCACACCCGACGAGTGCATCACACCAGGCCTTATATGAACGCGGAGAGGTTGCATTGAGATGTGTTGCTGGCTCTTGCGCCACGCAAGATAGACATCGAGCGCCCTGCTCATGTCATTGAGCTTGGCCTGCGCCTCATCCATCTCCCTTCGCACCCACGACTCGTATGCGTCCATGACCCACCCTCAAACGATGGGGTAGCGTACCTTTCGGTAAGACCGCAACTCTTAAAGTGATGCCATCACATTAGGCGAGGTCTAGTACGGTATCAGGTAGCCTTCTTACCCCATCTCGCCTTCGCGGCGTTGCTCGCAATTGAGGCGCGTTGTTCGGGTGACAGGGCATTCGCACGTGAGGCGCCACCCTTCAAACCGCCTAGTCGCCCTAACTCTGATGCGGCTGCGTCTTTCCCATCGTCCACAGCATCCGGCACTTGGCCGGTTGCGATGTCGAGCATCAGTTTACCGAGTTGAATCGGGTCACGAGGGCGGGGGGTGCGTTTCATTGCCATGCGCAGAATATGGCACCGGGCGCGACGGCTTGCATCCTAGAACCGGCTAGGATTAAAGTCAGGTCAGTTCAAACTGACCCACTACCTGCCGTCCCGCTCTTAGCGGCGGCGGCGGCGAATGGAGTGGTGCTGCTGGTCGAGGACGAGCCTGACGTGCAGATGGTCGTCCAGGACATCCTGTCGGACCTCAACTACATGGTCCTGAACGCCGAGAGCGGCCAGGCTGGCCTGGACATCGTGGCGTCCGGGGTCCGCATCGACCTTCTGTTGACCGACGTCGGCCTGCCCGGCGGCATGAGTGGCCTGCAGCTTGCAGATGCGGCCCGCAAGCAGCGTCCCGGCCTGAAGGTGCTGTTCATCACCGGCTACGCCGAGAGTGCGGCCGCCAGCGACGGCTGGATGCAGGAAGGCATGCAGGTCATGACCAAGCCCTTCGCACTGAACACGCTCGCAGCCAAGGTTCAGAGCATCCTCAACGGCTGATCATCTGCCAGGATGGTCGGACGCCTGTTGCGGTGTTCCAGTCGCGCAAGCTGTTAGGTGATCCGTCATGCAGCGAAGTCTGCCTGGTCCAGGATTTCACGGGTCCGGGCTGCCACTGCGGCAGCGAAGGCCTGCACGCGCCCGTAGCAACTGCACGCGGCAGCCTCTAAACCGGGCCGGTCGCAGATGGTGATGCGGCCGCGCTGCTGGCCAATCACTGCGGCGGATTGCACCGAACCAATGGCATTCGTCACCCCAGCCGCCGCACAGTGAGCATGATGCCCAGGAACTCCTGTGTGAGCGCCAGTTCGTCCCCATCCACCTGGTCGTGTACCAGCAGCCAACGTACCACGCGCTGTGACAGGCTGTGCCAGCTGTTACAGGCTGCCGTTTGCGCCAACATAGGCTATGGACACTTCCAACGCCTGGAGTAGCAGCCGGCGCAGCACGGGCCGGGCGTCCAGATTGTCGCGCAGCGTCGACGCTGCCATGCGGAGCGCGTTTCCTGGCATTTGCACCATGGCTCGGTTGTGGGACGCCGCTTCCGGATCGAGTAGGAACGGGTATCCGACCAAGCCCTCGCGCCCGATCAGGCCGACCTTGACGCCGTTGCCGCCATCGTCCGCGTAGGCCACCATGGAGGCGAAGCCCTGCTCGACGAAG
Organism: uncultured Acetobacteraceae bacterium; assembly: GCA_964245505.1. Taxonomy (GTDB): domain Bacteria; phylum Pseudomonadota; class Alphaproteobacteria; order Acetobacterales; family Acetobacteraceae; genus DASWOJ01. The sequence goes on from CAXTOB010000008.1 coordinate 36,960, forward strand.
AACACATGCTCGATGCGCTCGCCAGCCTCGTGTAGGCCTTGGCCGTTGCCCCACCGCACGCAGGTCAGCAATGGGAGCCGGACAATTGTTGATGCTGGCCACCAGGCGCCTGCTTCGACCGTAGAAGGCTGTCCGTAGTAGTCTTTACGCAAATGACAAAACCGGACGTGTTCGCTGTCAGGGGTGGTGGGCAGCACGTATCGGATCTCGACGTCAGCGTCGGCGACGACCACGCGGTCGATGAGCAGCAGCACGAGTTGGCGACGCTGCTCAAAGCTGGCCTGGGCCAGTCCGCGTTGCACACGCCCGCGGAACGCCTCCAGTGACGCCGCGATGTCGGCGAGCTGCTGCTGGCGCGCGGCGTCGCTGCGTAGCTGGTCTTCCTGGCTGGCCAGCGCCTGCACGCGCTGCTCGAGGTCGCGCCGGCGCCGCTCGTATTCGTCGAGCGGGATGACGGCCCGGAGATAGGCGTCGGTCAGCCGTTCAAGCTGCTGGCCCAGGTGCGCCTGGCCGCGGCGCAGCGTTTCGCGGCGTGCGAGCAGTTCCTGCGGCAGCCACGCCCCGCCGTGGGCACGCGCCACGGCCGCCGCCAGCGGCTCCGGCTCGGCCAGCAGCGCGCACAGGTCGTCCCACACCAGCTCATCGAGCTGCCTGGCGGGTGCGTAGCGCGCCGGGCAGCACGTGGTACGGCGCGAGAAGGTGCTGCGGTTCTTGCCGCTGCACAGGTAGTAGAAGTTCCGCCCGTTGATGGCGCGTGCGGTGCTGGCCAGGCCGCACTGCCCGCAGCTCACCAAGGCGCGCAGCAGGTATTGGTGCGCCGTGTTGTTCCGCCGGGCAAAGGATTGGTTGGTCGCCAACTTGGCCTGCACCTCGTCGAAGTGCGCCTGGCTTACCACGGCGGGCACCTGGCCCACGAGGAGCCACGTGTCTTGCGGCTGCGGCACGGCCGAGCCATGGGGACGGCCGATCGGGTGCGTCGCCGAGCGGCGGTGGGTGGCAGGGCGATACTGCGTGCGCTGCGCATACACCTGCCCCGTGTAGGTCGGGTTGCGCAGGATGCCCCGGACGGTGGGGCTGGACCACCGCGGCCCGCCCCGGGGCGTGGGCACGCCACACGTGTCGAGGTGCATAGCGAGTTGCATCAGCGAGGTCCCGGGCTCGCGATACATGGCGAACAGCTCGGCTACCACGGCGGCCTCGGCCGGGTCGGTCGCGACCCCCGCCGGGTCGCGCGGCCGGTCCGGGCTCATGCGGTAGCC
>CAXTOB010000009.1:0-37318 GCA_964245505.1 uncultured Acetobacteraceae bacterium
TCGCGCAGCACGTTCAATCCTGCCACGACTGCCCGGCGGAGGCACGCGCCATCTGCGGCCACGATGCGCGCGACCAGCATCCCGTCCCAGGCCGAGGCGCCCGCGTCCCACCCGGCCAGCGCCGCCCGCAGCGGGTCCAGTAGCGCTTCGCAGTCCCCGGCGGCATGGACGATGGTCGCCACCGCCCTTGCGCCGTTCCCGGAGGCACGCCGGTCCAGCACCGCCTGAACCGGCCCCTCCAGCCGGACCGAATCGTGCAGCAGCAGCCGGCCGGCCCGGCGCAGCTCGATCAGGTCGCGGAGGCTGGCGTCGGCCACCCGTTCGCCCATCGCGGTGCGGCCGAACACCAGGGCCTCCACGCCCAGGAACCAGGCGTCCTCCGCCAGGTCCACCAGCAAGCCGCGGCGCAGGGCGCAGCGGTCGAACAGGATGGCCTCTTGCGGCAGCCACTCCAGCGCTGCGCCGGGCGCGACGTGCAGGCGAGTGGTGACGGCAGCTGGCGGGCTGCCGGGTAGGGCACGGTAGAAGCGCTCGGCTGCCTGGGACGCCATCGTCACCTGGATGCCGGGTCCAGCGGTGATGCTGCTGTCCAGCACGTCCCCTCCAGCGACTCCGCCGGCGGTGTTGAGCGTGACAGCACCGGGCCAGGCGCCGCGTTCCGTGCGGGGGAACCGGGCCTTCAAGCAGCCCTCCTGGCGCAAGCCATCCAGCACCGCGGCTCCATCCCGCTGCTTGAACGACAGGCGTAGCGACCCGCGGGCGCGCTGGTGGGTTGGGACGGCATCCATGCAAACGAAGCCTACACCGACAGGCGCCGCCGCACCTCCGCCTCGTCCAGCGTGCCGGCCGGGCCATTCAGCACCACGTCGCCACGATCCATGACGACCATGGTGTCCGCAAGCTCCCGTGCGAAGTCGTAATATTGCTCCACCAGCAGGATCGCCATGCCGCCGCGGGCGCGCAGCAGGGCGATGACCCGGCCGATGTCCTTGATGATGCTGGGCTGGATGCCCTCGGTCGGCTCGTCAAGCACCAGCAGGCGGGGGCGCATGACCAGGGCGCGGGCGATGGCGAGCTGCTGCTGCTGGCCACCGGACAGGTCGCCGCCGCGGCGGCGCAGCATGGTCTTCAGGATCGGGAACAGATCAAAGATTTCGTCCTCGACCCGGCGCTGGCCGCGCGGCAGGACGGCAAAGCCGGTTTCCAGGTTCTCCCGCACCGTCAGCAGCGGGAAGATGTCGCGCCCCTGCGGCACCCAGGCGATGCCGCGTCCGGCGCGGGCGTAGGTCGGCAAGCGGGTGATGTCCGCGCCATCCCAGGTGATGCGCCCGGCGCTGACCGGATGCGCGCCGGTGATGGCGCGGAGCAGGCTGGTCTTGCCGACGCCGTTGCGGCCCATGATGCAGGTGACCTGGCCGGTCTGGGCGGTGACGGACACCTTGCGGAGCGCGATGGCGGCGCCGTAGTGCAGGTCCACGGAGTCCACGGAAAGGGTGGTCACTTGCTGGTGCCCGGCGCTGGTGGTGTGGAGGGCCTTGCCTGCTCCCTCTCCCTCCGGGAGAGGGTCGGGGTGAGGGGGCGGGCAAGCACCGGACTTTTCCGGCCGAGCCTTGAGCCGGTGGCGACTTTCGTGCGCCGCGCCGCAGCCAAGACCCCCTTACCCCGGCCCTCTCCCTGAGGGGGAGGGAGAAGCAGTACCTTCTCCAGGGGATGGTGTTCCTCAACGGCCAAGGTAAACCTCCACCACACGCGGGTCCTCGCTCACGTGGTCGATCGTGCCCTCGCTCAGCACCGATCCCTCGTGCAGCACCGTCACCTTCACGTCCAGCGCGCGGACGAAGCCCATGTCGTGCTCCACCACCACAACGCTGCGGGTGCGGTTGATGTCGCGCAGCAGTTCGGCGGTTTGCTCGGTTTCGGAGTCGGTCATGCCGGCCACGGGTTCGTCCACCAGCAGCAGCCGGGGGTCCTGGGCCAGCAGCATGCCGATCTCCAGCCATTGCTTCTGCCCGTGGCTCAGGGCGCCAGCCAGACGGTGGCGATGGTCGCGCAGGCGTATGGTGGCCAGGATGCCCTCGATCCGCGCCTGCTCCTCCGCCGTCTGCCGGGCATGCAGGGTGAACCAGGGCGCGCGGTCGCCGCTGAGCGCCAGCAGCAGGTTGTCCCAGACTGTATGCGGCTCGAACACCGTCGGCTTCTGGAACTTGCGGCCGATGCCGAGGCTGGCGATGGCCGGCTCGTCCAGCCGGGTCAGGTCGGTTTCGGCCGAGTAGATCACCCGGCCGGCGTCGGGCCGGGTCTTGCCGGTGATGACGTCCATCATGGTGGTCTTGCCGGCGCCGTTGGGGCCGATCACCGCGCGCATCTCGCCCGGCGCCAGCACCAGGGACAGGTTGTTCAGCGCGCGGAAGCCGTCGAAGCTGACGCTCACGCCGTCCAGGTAGAGCAGGGTGTCGGCGACGGGGCCGATGGTCATGGCACCGCCTCCTTCTCGGACAAGTTGGCTTCTTCCGATAGGCGGGGCACCGCGGGCTCCGCAGCCTTACGCGCCCGCACCAGCCCGACCAGCCCGCGCGGCAGGAACAGCGTCACGGCGATGAACAGCCCGCCAAGTGCGAACAGCCAAAGCTCCGGCAGTTGCCCGGTGAACCAGGTCTTGGCCGCGTTCACCAGCACCGCGCCGAGGATCGCGCCATAGAGGGTGCCGCGCCCGCCGACGGCGACCCAGATCACCGCCTCGATGGAGCCGGCGGGGGCAAACTCGCCGGGGTTGATGATGCCGACCTGCGGCACATACAGCGCCCCGCCCAGTCCGGCCATCACGGCGGACAGCGTCCAGACGACGAGCTTGTAGGCTTCGGGCCGGTAGCCCAGGAAGCGGGTCCGCGCCTCCGTGTCACGCACGGCGATCAACACCTTGCCGAAGCGGGACCGGGTCAGCCAGCGGGCCATCAGATAGAGCGCACACAGCAGCAGCGCCGTCGCCACCAGCAAGCCGCAGCGGGTGCTGTCCCATTGCAAGGGCGCGCCCAGCAGCTCCTTGAAGTCGGTTAGCCCGTTGTTGCCGCCGAATCCCATGTCGTTGCGGAAGAAGGCCAGCAACAGGGCGTAGGTGAGGGCCTGGGTGATGATCGAGAGGTAAACTCCCGTCACCCGGCTGCGGAACGCCAGCCAGCCGAACAGTGCCGCGAGCGCGCCGGGCACGAGCATCGACATCAGCAGCGCGAAGGGAAAGTGGCCGAAGCCATACCAGTACCACGGCAGCTCGTGCCAGTTCAGGAACACCATGAAGTCCGGCAAGGCCGCGCCATACTGGCCGCGCCCGGCGATCTGCAGCATGAGATACATGCCCATCGCGTAGCCGCCGAGGGCGAAGAACGCGGCATGACCTAGGCTGAGGATGCCGCCGAAACCCCATACTAGGTCCACCGCGAGCGCCAGGATGGCGAAGCAGAGATACTTGCCAACCAGCGACACGACGTAGGTCGGCACGTGCATCGCGCTGCCTGCAGGCGTCAGCAGGTTCAGTGCCGCCAGGAGCAGTGCACCGCCAAGGACCAGCAACAGGGTTGCCGGGGTAGCTACGTCCCGTCTCATGGCTGCTCCCTCTCCCTCCGGGAGAGGGTTGGGGTGAGGGAAACCCAACAGCACACACCTACGTGAGAGAAGCCAAGGTCCTGCAAACCCGCAGGGACGGTGCTTGTGAACTCCCTCACACCAACACTCTCCCGCAGGAAGAGGGAGCCGGACCGCGCACGTTGGATCATCACGCTTCCACCGCCCGGCCCTTGAGCGGGAACATGCCGCGCGGACGCCGCTGGATAAACAGGATCAGCAGCACCAGCACCACGATCTTGCCCAGCACCGCACCTGCCACTGGCTCCAGGAACTTGTTGACCACGCCCAGGGTCAGCGCCCCCAGCGCGGTGCCCCACAAGTTGCCGACGCCGCCGAACACTACGACCATGAAGCTGTCAATGATGTAGCCCTGGCCCAAGTTCGGGCTGACGTTGTCGATCTGGCTCAGCGCCACGCCCGCCATCCCCGCCACGCCCGATCCCAAGCCGAAGGTCAGCGCATCTATCCAGGGCGTGCGTATGCCCATCGCCGCCGCCATGCGCCGGTTCTGCGTCACCGCCCGCATCCGCAGGCCCAGCGGCGTGAAGCGCAGCACCGCCATCAGCGCCAACAGCACCGCGACCGCGAACACGATGATGGCCACCCGGTTGTAGGTGAGCGTGAGCTGCCCGATCCGCCCGGCGCCGCTCATCCACTCCGGCGTCCCCACCTCGCGGTTGGTCGGGCCGAAGATGGACCGCACGGCCTGCTGCAGCACTAGCGACAGCCCGAACGTCGCCAGCAGCGTTTCCAGGGGACGGCCATACAGGAAGCGGATCAGCCCGCGCTCGATTACCATGCCCAGGGCGCCGGACACCAGGAAGGCGAGCGGCACCGCGATCAGCAGGCTGGCGCCGAACAGGCCCGGCGCGTGGGCGCGTATGGCTTCCTGCACCATGAATGTCACATAGGCGCCGATCATCACCATCTCGCCGTGTGCCATGTTGATGACGCCCATGACGCCGAAAGTAATCGCAAGCCCGGTCGCCGCGAGCAGCAGCACCGAGCCGAGGCTGAGGCCATAGAAGGCGCCTTGCAGCAAGCTCCAAAGCTGCAGCTGCCAGTCAATGGCGGCGACCGCACTCGCAGCCGACGCGGCGACCGCCGGGGATTGGGATTGCAGGGAGGCCAGCAGCCCACGGGCGTCCAGGTCGCCGCGGGCGCGCAGGGCCGAGACCGCGGCCAGCTTGTCGGCCTCAGTCGCATCGTTGGTTTCCAGCACCGCGGCTGCGCGGGCGCCCTGCATGGCAAGGCGCACGGCGCCGTCCTTCTCGGCGGCGATGGCGCGGTCGAGCGCTGGTAGGGCTGCGGCGTCGCGGGACTTGAACACGGCCTCGGCAGCGTCGGCGCGGGTGGCGGCATCGGGGGAGAATAGGCGCAGGCCGCCCATCGCGGCGTCCACGGCCCGGCGGACGGCGTTGTTGACGCGCACCGGGCGCAAGCCTTCGGCGGACACATCCGGGGCCGGGGCGCCGGTCGCCGCATCCTCCATGCTGCCGTCGGGGGTGCGGATGAACAGGGCGCCGCCGGGCTGCACGAGCAGGCGTCCGGATTGCAGGGCATCCAGCACCGGGGCGGCGCGTGGGTCGCCGGAGGTGGCCAGCGCCTCGACGCCACGGCGTATGTCGTCGAAAGACTGGCCGGCCAGCGGCGCGAGCGACGGCTGCGCCAAAGCCGGGCTGCATAGGACGAGGAGTAGGGCGGCAATCAGGCGCATTTGCAGTCCTAATAGGCGCTGTTCTGCTCCCTCTCCCTCCGGGAGAGGGTTGAGGTGAGGGAAGCCAAAAGCGCGGACCTTAGCCCGTGTAGAGCTGGGTGCCGCGCCCGTCGATGAAGTTGGGTCGTGCGGTTTCCCTCACCCCGGCCCTATCCCGGAGGAAGAGGGATCAGGAGAAGGCCGGCCTCCCTTGGGGAAGCCGGCCCCGGCAGCTAGCTCCCGCTGCCGCCGCACTTCCCGGTCTTGACGTTGAAGTTGCCGCAGCTCATCGGCGGGCGCCAATCGGCGATCAGGTCGCGCGAGCCTTCCAGATACGGCGACCACTCCTGCGCCACGATCAAGCCCGGCGTTTGCGACACGATGTTGAACTGGCCGTTGTCCTGGATTTCACCGATCAGCACAGGCTTTGTGATGTGATGGTTCGGCATCATCGCCGACAGCCCGCCGGACAGGTTGGGCACGGCCACGCCGATCATGGCGTCAATCACCTTCGCCGGCTCGAACGTGCCAGCCTTCTCCACCGCCTTCACCCACATGGCGAAGCCGATCACGTGCGCCTCCATCGGGTCGTTCGTCACGCGCTTCGGGTTCTTTGTGTAGGCCTGCCAGCGCGCGATGAACGCCTTGTTGGCGGGGTTATCCACGCTCATGAAGTAGTTCCAGGCCGCCAGGTGGCCGACTAGCGGCTTGGTGTCCACGCCTGCCAGCTCCTCCTCGCCGACCGAGAACGCCACCACCGGGATGTCGGTCGCCTTGATCCCCTGGTTGCCCAGCTCCTTGTAGAACGGCACGTTGGCGTCGCCGTTGATGGTGCTGACCACGGCGGTCTTCTTACCGGCGCTGCCGAACTTCTTGATGTCAGCGACGATGGTCTGCCAATCGCTTTGGCCGAACGGCGTGTAGTTGATCAGGATGTCTTCCTGCTTCACGCCCTTGGACTTCAGGTAGGCTTCCAGGATCTTGTTGGTCGTGCGGGGATATACGTAGTCGGTGCCGGCCAGCACCCAGCGCTGTACCTTCTCCTCCGACATCAGGTAGTCCACGGCCGGGATCGCCTGCTGGTTCGGGGCGGCGCCGGTGTAAAACACGTTCTTGCTGCTTTCCTCGCCCTCATACTGGACAGGGTAGAACAGGATGTTGCCGGTTTCCTCGAACACCGGCAGCACGGACTTGCGGGACACGCTGGTCCAGCAGCCGAATACGGCGGCGACATGCTGGACGGTGATCAGCTCGCGCGCCTTCTCGGCGAACAGCGGCCAGTTGGACGCGGGGTCCACCACCACGGCCTCCAGCTTGCGGCCCAGCACGCCGCCGCGCTTGTTCTGCTCGTCAATGAGCATGAGCATCACGTCCTTCAGCGTGGTTTCGCTGATGGCCATGGTGCCGGACAAGCTATGCAGGATGCCGATTCTGACCGGGCCGGTGTCCTGGGCCTGGGCGCCGGGCGCCAGCAGGACGGCGGCAACGGTTAGGGCCGCGAGGCCTGCGCCTCGCAGCCAGTTTCGAACGGAAGCCATGCAGCTTGCACTCCCAGTATCGGCCCGCCCGGATGGCGCAGCGCGTTGGCAGCGGCTTTGCAACCTCCATGCCAGTCACTCACAGGGTCGTGAATAGAAACTAGGCAACTCTGATGCATGCTTTTACATGCGGTTCCGGAAGTCATGCCTAGATCTTGGGCAGCATTACGTTTTCAGAATCACTGTAATCAGCGCCAAGGGATGCCAGCGCGGCAGCAGCCGCAGCCAGTGCAGCGTGCCCTGAGCGTTCGACAAACTGTCCTTGTAACGCCCGTCGCCGGCCAGGAAGTCGTAAGCCGTGTCGCCCCGGGCGCGCGCGGCCTCAATGGCCAGGTGGTGGCACAGCAGGCCGGGCTTGCCATGCGGAGGTGCGCCCGCATAGTCGAAGCCGCCTTGGTAGGAGCAGACCCGTCCGCATGCGCGCAAGTTGTACAGGTAGCCGACGACCTGCGCGCCAGCCGTGATCCGCAGCAAGTCCACCTCGCCGGCCGGAGTGCCATGCGCCGCCAGCCCGCGATGGAAGGCCAAGAACTCCGGTCGCGCAAAAGCGCCCGGCTTGCCGCGGGCCTGCCATGTGGCCGTGTGCAGCACCGCAAGCGCGTCCAGATACTCCAATGCCTGCGCCGGCGTCGCCGCCCGGTCCAGCCGCACGTCGCCATAGGCGCGCCCCGAACGGCGGAGCTGCTGACGGGTATTGCGGCTGAGCACCGCCGGGTAGTCCGTGCCGGCAGGAATGGCGCCGAGGTCCACGATTGGCGCGGCGCGCGTCCGGTTCGAGGTTGCGGCCCCGGCGTTCCGTGCCGCTTGGAGAACGTCGCCGTCCACTCCGGACAGCATGATCCCACCCAAACGTCCCAGCGGATCACCCAGTGCGCAGCGAAGTAGCCCTGCCAGCACCGCGGTCCGGTGCGGACCCGGCAGCGCCAGCGGGCCGTTATGCTCGACGTAGATGCTGTCCAGTGCCGGGTCGCCGGATTCGTGCAGCCACAGCCGCCCGCGGCAGCGGTTGAACAGTGCCAGGCCGACCAGCTCGCCGCCCCGATGCGCCTGCACCAGCAGCGGCTGCGAATACCGCTCCGCGGCACGGCAGCCGACCCAACTCCAGCGTTGGAACGGCGAAGCGCCCGCCGCGGACTCGATGCCCCGCCATGTGGTGCCCAGCCGGTCCAGGCCCGCGTCGTCCAGGGTGGGGCGGGTCCGGGTGAAGGTTGTCGGGTCCATGGCGTGATCTTCGTCATAGCTGCCCGGCGGCGGCGGCGGTAGCTGCGGCCTTCACAAAGGCCCGGCGCCCCTGTCATAGGGAGCCGCTGAGACAGGCCTGCTGCAACAGGAGATTCCCTTGGCCCGCCACGAACCGGCAGCCCGACCCGCGGCACTGACAGTGCAGGCGGCCTCGACTCCCGAGGAGGTAGGGCTGGGGTGGAAGACGCTGACGGGCGCCGGCTTCCAGTCCAGCCGTGCCTGGTATGAGGCCCTGATGGCGGCGGCGCTGCCGCCTGGTGCGCGGCCGCAGTTCTGGATGGTGTGCGATGCAGGCCGTCCGTTGCTGCTGCTGCCGATGCTGTCCGGGCCTGGCCGCCATCTGAGCAGCCTGACAACTGCCTACACCACGGTGTTCCAGCCGTTGGTCGCACCGGGCATGACGGACGGCGAATTGCAGGCGACCGGCGCGGCGGCAGGCCGTTTGTTCCGGGCCTATCCGTATGCCGTGTTGGAGGCGCTTGACGCCGGCTGGCCCGGCCTGGCGCCGCTCCTGGCCGGGTTGCGCTCGGCCGGGTTGGGCGTGCGCAGCTACCAGCATTTCGGCAATTGGCACGAGCCTGTGACCACTTGGGATGACTATCTAGCGTCTCGCCCCGGCCCGCTTCGTGAAACGATCCGGCGTAAGTCCCGGGCCTGCGCCCGCAACCCTGACATCCGGATTGAAGTCGTGACCGGCGGACAGGCGCTCGGCCCGGCTCTCGCCGCATACGAGAGCGTATATGCCCGGAGCTGGAAGCAGCCGGAACCGTCGCCGGACTTCACCGCAGCACTCCTGCCCCGGGCGGCAGCCGATGGAGTGCTTCGTTTGGGAGTGGTATGGGCCGGCGTCGAAGCCATAGCGGCGCAGTACTGGACCGTCGCCGACGGGATCGCGACGGTGCTGAAGCTCGCCCATGACGACGCCTGGCGGGCACTGTCGCCGGGCACGGTCCTGACCGCACACATGATCCAGCGATTGATTGCGGCCGAGGGGGTGCGGGAGCTGGATTTCGGCCGGGGCGACGATCCCTATAAGCAGTCCTGGGCCGGCATGCGGCGGCAGCGCATCGGCGCGCTGGTAGCTTGTATTTGGCAGCCGCGAGGCACGGCCGCTTTGTTGCGTCACGATATCGGAACTGTCTTGCGCCTGGTACGACGCCTTGCTAACACAGACTGAATGTAAAGTTTCCCGACATTATTTGGCTATATAAATGGTCACAGACCGGGAATATCGCGTCTTAGCGGGCTTGTGATAGCGCCAGGTGTCGCTGCGTCAAGATGTCGCCACAAAACGGCGCTTGATGCCCAGTAATCAGGGCCGGTCCACTGAATGGGTAGGGGTTGCATATGTGCGGCATCGTCGGCGTGATCGGGGCTGAGCCAGCGGCTCCCTTGTTGCTGGAAGCTCTGCGGCGCCTCGAGTATCGCGGCTACGACAGTGCAGGCATCGCTACTCTGGTTGACGATGGCATCGAGCGCCGGCGGGCGCCGGGCAAGCTGGTGAACCTGGCCGAGGTGCTGCAGCTTGATCCGCTGCCCGGCCTCACCGGTATCGGCCACACCCGTTGGGCAACGCATGGCGCACCGACGCAGCGCAATGCCCACCCGCATGGCACGCCGCGCGTCAGCGTCGTCCATAACGGCATCATCGAGAACCATGCCGAACTGCGCGCCGAGCTTGAAGCTGAAGGCCAGGTGTTCGAGACGGAAACCGACACGGAAACCGTTGCCCAGCTCGTGGACCTGAACCTGCGGCACGGCATGGGGCCGGTGGACGCGGCAAGGGAGGCGTTCCGGCGTCTGGAGGGGGCTTATGCGCTGGCCCTGGTGTTCGCCGGGCATCCTGAGCTGATGGTAGGCGCGCAGCACGGTGCGCCGCTTGCGGTCGGTTTCGGCGATGGCGCCATGTATCTTGGCAGCGACAGCCTGGCGCTCGCGCCGCTGACCCGCCGGATCGCCTACTTGCAAGACGGCGACTGGACGGTCCTGACGCGTGAAGGCGCGGTGTTCTTCGGCCCGGCCGGGCAGGAGGTGACGCGACCGATCCGGCTGACGGTTCAGACTGGCGCCGTGATCGGCAAGGATGGCTACCGGCACTTCATGGAGAAGGAGCTGCACGAGCACCCCGCCGCCATCGGCCAGACGCTCGCGCGGATGCTCGATCCGGCGACGCGGGCCGTGACTTTGCCGGAGCTGCCGTTTGCCTGGAGGGACGTGCCGCGCATCAGCATCGCGGCTTGCGGCAGCACCTATTACGCGGGCCTTGCCGCTCGGCATTGGCTGGAGGAGCTGGCGCGGCTCCCGACCGACATCGATTTCGCAAGCGAGCTGCGCTACCGCATGCCGCCAATGCCGCACGGCGGCGTCGGCCTGCTGGTGAGCCAAAGCGGTGAGACGGCCGACACCTTGGCTGCGTTGCGCTACATGCGCGGCGCCGGACAGCATGTGCTGTCCGTGCTGAACGTGCCGGAGAGCACCATGGCGCGCGAGAGCGACGTGGTGCTGGAGACCGTGGCCGGCCCCGAGATCGGCGTCGCCAGCACCAAGGCGTTCACCGCACAGCTGACTGTCCTGGCGTGCCTGGCCATCGGCGCCGCACGTGCCCGCGGCATGATCACTGAGATGCGGGAGGCTCAGCTAGTGGCGGCACTGCTGGAGCTGCCGTCGCGCGCCGCCGAGGTGCTGGCGAATGCCGAGCCGATCCAGCGGCTGGCAGTCCGCATGGCGGAGGCGCGCGATGTGCTCTGCCTAGGCCGTGGCACCTGCCACGCCATCGCGCTTGAAGCGGCGCTGAAGCTGAAGGAAATCTGCTACATCCATGCCGAGGGCTACGCCGCCGGCGAGATGAAGCACGGTCCCATCGCGTTGATCGACCGGCAGGTTCCCATCCTGGCGGTGGTGCCGTCGGGTCCGTTGTTTGAGAAGACCGCATCCAACATCCAGGAGGCGGGCGCGCGCGGCGGACAGATCGTCGTCCTGAGCGATGCCGCGGGCTGTGCCAAGCTGCAGGGCATCGCGGCGGAGATGATCGAGTTGCCGGCGGTTGATCCCTTTGTCGCCCCTATCCTGCATGCGATTGCCGTGCAGATGCTTGCATATCATACGGCCGTATTGCGCGGCACCGACGTGGACCAGCCACGGAACTTGGCAAAGAGCGTAACCGTTGAATGATGGCGCTGTAGTTAGGTCGGCGAAGCAAAGGATAAGACGGGATGAACTATCTGATTACCGGCGGCGCTGGCTTCATTGGCTCGCACCTTGCCGACCTGCTGCTGTCACAGGGACATGGCGTGCGAGTGTTGGACGATTTCTCGACTGGCAAGCTGCAGAACATCGATAGCCGGTGCGACGTGATCCGTGCCGATTGCCGCGATATGCTGGCGTTGCGGCGGGCTATGACGGGTACTGCAGGCTGCTTCCACCTGGCGGCTATCGCCTCGGTTGCCCGGGGCAACGAGGATTGGACCGGCACGCATAGTGTGAACCAGGGCGCCACGGTCGCGGTGCTCGATACGGCGCGTGCGCTGGGCGGTTTGCCCGTCGTTTACGCATCGTCTGCTGCGGTCTATGGCTCGTTGGAGGGCACGGCGTGCGAGGATGCATTCCCCTCGCCGCGGACGGCCTATGGGGCGGATAAGCTCGGGTCGGAGCTTCATGCGCGTGTCGGCGCGCAGGTGCACGGCGTGCCGTCAGTCGGTTTCCGGTTCTTCAATGTTTACGGGCCAAGGCAGGATCCAGCGTCGCCCTACAGCGGGGTGATTTCCATTTTTGCCGATGCGATCAGCCATGGCCGCGCGATCACCATGCATGGAGATGGGCAGCAAACGCGCGATTTCGTTTTCGTCAGCGACGTGGTTGCGCATCTGGCCGCTGGCATGCGGTTCTGCACCGCGACGCCTACGGGCGCGCACGTGTTCAACGTATGCACCGGGCACGAGACGTCGGTGATGGACTTGGCTCTGATCATCGGTGAAGTCAGCGGCCGCGCACCGGTCATACGCCGGGGAGCGCCCAGGACAGGGGACATTGCGCGGTCCGTTGGTTCGCCGGAACGGGCACGTGCAGCGTTGCGGCTGGAGGCGACGATTGGTTTGCACGCCGGGCTGCGCGAAACTGTCGAGAGCTTGGCGTCACACCGGATTGCCGTAGGCGCTTGACCCGGTTGCTAACATTGAGACATTGGCGGGTCATCGTCTTTACAAAGCTCAAACCAAAGTGGTATCCACCGGTCTCGGTTCGAGGCGTGTAGCTCAGTGGCAGAGCGCTGCCATCACATGGCAGAGGTCGGGGGTTCAACTCCTTCCGCGCCTACCAGGCCCAACAAGAACCGCACCGTCGCATGAGGACGAATAAGAAGATGCTCCGTCGCCGGGTTGTTCCCCAAATCGCGTCCGCCCTCGTGCTGCTGGGCATCTCAGCTTGCGGCCCGCTGGAGCCTGATCCCGGCTTGTTGGCGGGCCGCGGTCCTGCGGCGAGTTCAGCCTACTTAATAGGTCCGGGGGACACCCTTAGCGTCTTCGTTTACCAGGCGCCGCAACTGAGCGTGCCGAGCCTGCAGGTGCGCCCGGACGGACGCATTTCAATGCCGTTAATCCCCGACATCATCGCTGCTGGCAAGACGCCGACTGCGCTCTCGAAGGACATCGAGGGCAAGCTGAAGGAATTCGTCAAGCAGCCGAACGTCTCGGTGATCGTGAGCGGCTTCATCGGCCCGCTGGATAGGCAGATCAAGGTGATCGGCGAAGCGACGGAGCCGATGGCGCTGCCATATCGCGACGGCATGTCAGTGCTGGATGTCATGATCCAGACCAAGGGCTTGACGCGCTATGCCGCTGGCAACAGCGCGACAATCGTGCGGACGGCCGCAGGGCAGCGACAGGTCATCAAGGTGCGTTTGAGCGACCTGCTCAAGGACGGCGACATCGGCCAGAATGTGGCGATGTTGCCCGGCGACACCCTGATCATCCCACAAAGTTGGTTTTAGAGCTTCATTATGCTGCATATTCCAGCGATTGTACGGAAATACCTCAACCTAGCGTGGCGCCAGCGTTGGCCAGCCATTCTTTTCACTTGGCTGGTTTGCGCGGGTGGCTGGATACTGACTTCGACGATTCCGAATACATATGAAGCCAGCGCGCGGTTGTATGTGGATGCTGATACTGTGCTGACGCCCGTTTTGGGAACCTTGGCAGTTGGCAGCAACTCGGCCGCCCAGCTCGATGTGCTGCAACGGACGTTGCTGAGCCGGCCAAACCTGGAGAAGCTGATCTCCAAAACGGCGCTCGAACTGGATATTAAAGGCCCGGCTGATCGCGAGCGTATGGTCGAAAATCTGGCTTCAGCCATTAAGATTTCTCCGCAGACCCGGAACCTGTTTACTATTAGTTATCGTAATGCATCGCCGCAGCTTGCCTACGAGGTCGTTCGGTCGGTGTTGACCACGTTTGTCGAGAGCAAGACAGGAAACAACCGCGCCGATATGGACAACGCGGCCCGGTTCCTGGACAAGACGATTGCCGATGATGAGCGTCGGCTACAGGATGCTGAGCGTCGCCGGGCTGATTTCAGGGCGAAATATGTGGATGTCCTGCCCGCAGCCGACGGCGGGGCCTCGCGGCTTGAGGCAGCTCAGGGCCAGGTACGCGACTTGACTGGTCAGCTGCAGGACGCGGTTGCCCGGCGCGATACCCTCACGCGTGAGTTGGCCAGCACGCCGCAGCAGATCGTGACTGAAACGGACGGCGGCTTCGGAGGCGGCAACGCCCGCTTGCGGGATGCCGAGCGGGTATTGCAGGAGCTTCGCACCCGCTACACCGACCAAAGCCCCGACGTCAAAAGCCAGCTCGCCATCATCGCGGCCATACGTTCGGGCAAGCCGGATCCGGCGCAGGACGGATCGGCTTCATCTGCACCGCGTAACCGCACGGCATCCAACCCGGTTTATGAAAGCCTGAAGTCCCGTCTTGTGGACAACGAGTCGGTTATCGCTTCCCTGACCCGTCAAACCAATGATGCCACGAAAGAACGTGACAGGCTTGAGGCGATCGCCCGAGGCGCTCCACAGTTGCAGGCGGACTACGCCAACGTGAACCGCGACTATGAGGTGGTACAACGGCGTTACACGGACCTTCTCGGCCGGCGTGAATCGATGCGGCTTTCCACCGCCGCGGATCTGGAAGGCGATAAGGTAAAAGTACAGATCATCGACCCGCCGCAAGTCCCGCAGAACCCAATTGCCCCGAAGCGACTTCTGTTAACTTCGGGTGTTTTGCTAGCAGGCTTGGCTGCTGGATGTGGCTTGGCGTTCCTACTGACGCAGCTTGATCAGTCGTTTCACACGGTTGATGATCTTCGTACGCTAGGTTTTCCGGTCGTAGGCGGAGTCTCAATGCTGCCGGCAGCTATTCCCGGAATGCGGCGATTCCTATCGGCTGGCCTATTTGCCGCGGCGCTTGCCTTGCCGTTCGTCGCCTATGGCGGCTTGCTGATGCGTCTCTCTAAGGTGGGATTGCTGAGTTAAGCCAAGTCCCGCGATTTAAGCTGGTTCCAGCAATGATTGATTAATCTCAATAAGTGAGACTGGTCGTCGTTGCTGGAGATGACGATGACACCGATCCAAGTACGCCATGCCTCATCGCAGGAACTCGGCCGCATTGCGGACCTCCCGGGTTACATGGAACACAGGGAAGTCGAACGGCTTCCCCCCTTCGTTGCAGTCCCAGTGATCGCAGGCTTATCAACAGCTTTGTGGATCGCAATCTGGTATGCCGGGCGTAGTGTAACTGGATTATAGGTCGTCGAAAGCTATCGCTCGGCGTCAAATATCCAGTTATATCTGCGTCCCTCCGAGAAGCTGGTATCTGTCCAGCATGTCTGCAGGACAGGACCTTATCCATGCATCCATCTGCTGAGGCCGTGTGCCGCTTCATAGCGGTCTTCCGTTCAGATGTCGGAAACCGTGTTGCTGGTCCAAACCTAAGCACTCTACCGGGAATGCTTCAGTTGCTGGGGCGGCGGTCAGCGCCAGTGATCGATCAGGGTCGGTCCTAGATGCCTTCAATACCCGGAGCTATCCGGCAATGTGTTGTTCTGGTTGGTGGCTTGGGCACGCGCCTCGGATCTCTGACATCGACCGTGCCAAAGCCGATGCTGCCGGTTGGCGGGCGGCCATTCCTGGCGTGGGTGTTGCGCGAAGCATTGCGCTACGGCGTCACTGACATCCTGCTGCTGAGTGGCCATCTTTCCGAGAAGGTTGCAGGGGGACTGCAGGATCTTTGCGATGGGTTGCCGCACCCTGTCCGGATTACCATCAGCCAAGAACCGGCTCCGGCTGGCACCGGTGGAGCGCTGCATCATGCCGCTTCTCATCTGCAGGACCGGTTCTTGCTGCTCAACGGCGACTCTTGGTTCGATGGCGACCTGCCGGCCGCACTTGGGGCCGATGACGGCGCCGAGGTGGTCGGGCGGCTGTTGCTGCGCAGGGTGGCGGATGCTTCACGGTATGGCCTCGTCGAACTGGACGGCCAGCAGATCGTCGCGTTCAAGGAGCGCGGCGCCGCCGGCCAGCCTGGCACCATTAACGGCGGCATTTACCTGCTGGACCGCCGCATCCTGGACTGGACCAGCAGCAACTGCTCCCTGGAACGGGACGTGCTGCCGCGCCTGGCTGCGGCAGGTTTGCTGCGGGGGACGCAGAGCGATGGCTGGTTTATTGACATCGGTATCCCAGAGGACCTGGCTCGTGCCGGGCAGGAAGTGCCGGCCCATCTACGCCGTCCCGCCTTGTTCTTGGACCGGGACGGTGTTTGCAATGTGGACCACGGCTGGGTCGGAACTCGGGAGCGGTTCGAGTGGATGCACGGCGCGGTTGACGCGATCACGTCGGCCCACCAACGGGGCTGCCATGTATTTCTTGTAACCAACCAATCCGGCGTCGCGCGTGGTCTTTACTCGGAGACAGACGTGGAGGCGCTGCACCGCTGGATGCTCGACACAGTGCTGCGGGCTGGGGGAACGCTGGACGACGTGCGTTACTGTCCGTTCCATCCGGAGGCTATGCTGCCCGGCTACCGGAAGGTCCATTCCTGGCGCAAACCAGCACCCGGCATGGTGCTGGACCTGATCCGTGGGTGGGACTTGGACCGGGACCGGTGCGCTCTGGTTGGTGACCAGCCTACCGATATGGAGGCCGCGGCTGCTGCAGGCATTGCCGGGCATCTTTACCGGGGGGGCGACCTCAAAGCTTTCATCGCACCTGTCTTGGATCGGATCGCGCCACTCTGAGCTAGAACACCGGCATCTGCCGCTACTAATTGCCCGCTACTTTGGTAGCGTCCGCAACGGCCGATGTCAGGTTTTGCTGCGCATCGACGAACTTCCCGATCAGGTCTTTTGCACGCTGACGGTCTGCAGCGTTGGAGTGCCCGTTCAAGCTTGGTGCGACTGCCACCAGCAACGGGAGATGTGAGGAACCATGTAAGCTGTCCCAAGCCAAGCGCATGCGGCCAGCTAGCCCGCCCTCGGCTGGCACACCGTTCACCCAGGCGCTGACGCCGACGATTAGGTCGGGCTCCCGGCTCTCGAACACCGACCAGCGCCCGTTGCCTGACGAGACACTATGAAGTGGCGACACTGCGGTGTCCTCCGCGCCGGGGGGAATGGCAAGTCGGGTGCGCTCACGCTGCAACTGGTCGGGAGGGGCGAGATACGGCAGGACAACGACCGTAACGATCAGGCTCCGGCCGTCCTCGCACCGGTATTCGGTCCGGACTTGCCCATCCACTGCCGGAAGAGCATTGCCCGGCACGCAACCTGGAGGCGGCGCCAGCGCAAGGATGGCGGCGGTCCCCGATGGAGCGCTTCGCTGGTTCAGCAGCGCCGCCGCCGCCGGGCCGGCGGCGCAGATGCCAACGACGGCAACGGCCGGCCATAACGGCCATCCCGGCAGAACCGGTGCTGGCTGTGGCGGAGGTGCGACCAGAGGGGGCTGTCGCCACGGCATCCCGGCCGCGACCAGCAGCAGCATGACAACGGAGAAAAAGCCCCAGCCGTAGATGATGTGGTCGGCGACGGCAGCCTCGGCGCTGCCCAATATGTTGCCAAGGACGACGATGCCCAACGCGCGGACTCCATTGGCCAGGATGGGGACAACGATCGAGGCTGCGATGAACGCGATGCGACGCCCCGGGCTATGGTAATTCAGCAAGGCGTAGAACACGCCGAATGCCACGGCGGCAACCAGGAAGCGAAGCCCGGCGCAAGCCTCCGCCACGTAGAAGCTGCCGGCTGAAATTTCGATTGTCAGGTCGGTGATGTAGGCCGGTATGCCGAGGAGGTGCAGCCCGACGGCGATGAAGCCGGCGGTGAAGCTCTGCAGCGCCGGGGTGATGAACGCCCCGAATGGCACCAGGAACACCAGGAACAGCAGGGGCCCGGACAGGGCCACGAACATCCTCCGGCCCAGAAGGGTAAGAAACAGCACCTCCAGCCCGGCCAAGGCCGCGAGCTGCCGCCCTTCCATGATTCCCAGCCGCTCTGCCGCAAACCATGCCGTCGCCGCTGGCACGGCGAGCAACGCGAACGCAGGTGTTGGGCGTGGCTGTAGCCCACGCAGCGACTCCCGCCGGTCCCATACGAGGTAGGCCGCCATCGGCAGCACGAGGAAGCAATGCCCGTAGGCGGTTGAGACAAGCCAGACGCCGACCGCTGCCCGGCATTCGGGAAGGAACAGTAGGCCGAACAGCAAAGTTCCAGCCGCCAGCGCCGCCATGACCGGCAAAAAGGTGGAGCGGACGGCGGCAGGATGCGTCGTTACGGACATAGCTCAGTCCTTTATCATGGCCATACCGGCAACGGCAGGGCCGAACGTGACCAATCAGGCTGGGCTGTCGAGAGAACTGCTCGTGGCTGGCTTAGCCGACACCACGCACGATGTGAGGGCCGATTAGGTTTGCGACCGGGAGCGGCAGCCGCTTCCAGGCGGCGATGAATAGCCGGTACTTCGGGTTCAAAGGGTTGTGGTCCGGTATGGAGGCGCCTGGCGCCACGCGGTATCGGTAGGCAAGGGGCGTGGGGGTGAAGCCCCAATTCTTCTTGAACGAGAACGCGCCTGTGCCGACCTTGCTGCGTCCGAAATCAAACAGGCGGCATCCCCGCGCCGCGGCGTGGCGCATGACTTCCCAATACATAAAGTCGTTGGCGTGACACGTTCGTGCCGCTGCGGTGCCGCCGCCATAGTAGGGCAGCACCTCGTCCCGATCGTAGAAGTTCATCACGGCACTGACGGGCGTGCCGTTGTTGCGCACCGTCAGCACGTCCATGCTGCCGCGGAATGTCTCCGCCAGTATCCGGAAATACCGGCGGCTGAACACGGGGGTGCCCAGGTTGCGGACGCTTTCGGCATAGACGGCGTGCAGGCCGTCCACATCCTGCGACACGGTGCTGGTCAGGCCCTGCTCGATGCCCTTGCGGACCACCGCGCGCTGCTTGCGGGGGATCGCCTTCAGGTTGGCGTCATCGTCCCCAGTGATCGCCCGGCGGAAGGTGACGTAAAGCCCGTCCCGCGTTTGCCAGTCCTCCTCCGGCAGCCAGCCCTCAGGCAAGGGATGCAGGAAGCGGAATTCAGCCGAGGCCGCACCGGTCTTCGCCATCACTGCCGCGGCATGAGCTTCCAATGCAATCGCAGAATCGCGGTCTGCCGCCAGCGGGCCGCCATAAACACAGAAAGGAACTGAAATCAGGCTGTTGCCGAACAGGCGGGTTTTGACGTGCGCCAGCGGGAGCACGCCCGTTATGGCGCCGTCCTGCTCCGCCATCGCGTAGTGCATGCTGTGCCTGAACGCGTTCTCCAGCACCCCGGCCCAGGCTGCGCGATGGAAGAAGGTGCCGGTCGGTGCCGCCGCGACAAACTGGTCCCATGCCGGCGCTGACGC
The DNA here is from genome assembly GCA_964245505.1 of uncultured Acetobacteraceae bacterium. Lineage (GTDB taxonomy): Bacteria > Pseudomonadota > Alphaproteobacteria > Acetobacterales > Acetobacteraceae > DASWOJ01. Next base: position 19,026 of record CAXTOB010000009.1, read on the forward strand.
CTGGTCGAGCAGCCGAACCTTGATGGCCACGGTTAGGTCCCGGCCAACGCCGGTGCGAAAACCCGGTCCATGCGGTCCCAGGCGAAGTCACGCAACAACCGCTCAACCCGACCTTGCATGGCGGAGATGTTCACGTAGTGGCGGAACTGCGCCATCCGGCTGGCCTTCTGAATACGCGGCTGGCCGGGGTCCACCTCCCAGGGATGGAAGTAGAAGACCCCCGCCGCATGCTCCGCCCGGTGGTATCGGCGCAGCAGCGTCCGGTACAGGGGATACGGCATCAGGCGGAAGTAGCCGCCGCCGGCGCAGGGGACATTACGCCCCATCACCCGAACCGTAGTCATGGGGATTTCAACCAGTGGTCCGGAGGTCGGCCGATACGGAAAGCGTGGCGCATCCGGCACGCCATACAGGTCGTGGCGCACCGGGTAGATGCTGCTGCTGTAGCGGTATCCCTCCTCCGCCAGCACGTCGAACGCCCAGGGATTGCGCGGCCCGATGGAGAATGTTGGCGCGCGGTAGCCTGCCACGGCAACGCCGCCCAGATCCTCAAGCACCTGCTTCGCCCGGCGCACGTCCTGCCTGAACTCCTCTGGCGTTTGTCCGTCCGCGCGGGCATGGCCGTAGCCATGGCTTGCCAGCTCGTGCCCGCCGGCGACGATGGCGCGGACGACGGCGGGATGGCGGTCGGCGATCCAGCCCAGCGTGAAGAACGTACCGCGCACCCCGGCCTGGTCGAAGGCGGCGAGGATGCGGTCCATGTTGGCCTCGACCCGGCAGGGCAGGGAGTCCCAAGTCGCGCGGTCAACCACTCCGGTAAATGCCTGGACCTGGAAATAATCTTCCACGTCCACGGTCATGGCGCCGGTCGCATCGGCCACGTGGGCCTTGGGCGGCGTCATGCCTCGAGTCCCAGCATCTGCGACAGGCGCCGGAACACCTGATCCCGCTCGGCCATCTTGCTCTCAAGCGCGGCCACCCGCTCCGTCAGCGCGCTGGCGGCAAAATCGGTCGTCATGGCCGTCTGGGCATGCGCCATATCCGAATGCGATGCGAGCGGGGGCCCTTCGCTGCCCTCAAGGTCCTGGGACAGTTCCTGGGCCGTCGCCTCGACCACGGCGTCAGTGATGTCATGGGTTTGCTCCAGCACGCCGTAGAGCAGGACACGGGAACACAGCCGGTTGATGCGCCGGGGTATGCCGCCGGTGCGGTCATAAACCGCTGCGAACGCCTCGTTGGACCATTGCGGATCGCCGGCCCATCCCACGGCTGTCAGCCGATGCTCGATGTAGGACCGGGTTTCTTCGGCGCTGAGGGGACCCAGATGGTAGCTGGTCAGCACGCGCTGGCGAAGCTGGTCCAGGTTGGGGCTGGCAAGCAGGCGGCGGAACTGCGGTTGGCCCAGCAGGATCGTCTGCAGGCTGGTGCGGCCGTCCACGGTGATGTTGGACAGCATCCGCAACTCCTCCAGCGCGGGGATCGAGAGGTTCTGCGCCTCATCCACCACCAGCAGGCAGCGGCGGCCTGCGGCCTGGTGGGATCGCAGCATTTCCTCGAACCGCTGCAGCAGCCCAGCCTTGCCGGTCCCATGGTCCTGCAGCCCGAACCCGGCCATGGCAAGGCGGAACAGGTCGTTCTCCGACACTTGGGTGGTGCTGACCCTGGCGATGGTGAAGGCAGCCGGGTCCATTTGGGTCCGCAGCCACTCGACCAGGGTGGTCTTGCCGGCGCCGACCTCGCCGGTGATGACAATGAAACCCTCGCCCTGCGCCAGGCCGTAATTCAGGTGGGCAATGGCCCGGCTGTGCCCCTTGCTGCCGAAGAAGAAGCGGCTGTCGGGCGTCAACTGGAACGGCATCGCCGTTAGATTGTAGAAGGATTCGTACACGCGCCTGTCGCCTAGAAGCTTTTGCGCAGGCCGGCGAGCAACGCATTCTCTACGTAGCTGCCAGACTGCAAATTGGAGTTCAAGGTGTTGAAACCACTCGGGCCATAGCCGTTCACGCCAACGCCTGAGCTTTCGGTGTGGGTATACTGGACCCGACCGGTCAAAGTCTCCGTGAAGATGTAAGCCACCCCGACGGTGCCGGTGAACGAGGTTTGACTGCCCGCAGCCACTCCGAACGCCGCGCCGTTGTCGTTGACGCCGTATGTCGCCGTCAGGTTGCCGCTCAGCCGGTCCGAGAACTGGTGTCCCCAACTTACGGTACCGAACGTTCCTGTGGTAGTGGTGCCCGGCGGTACGACGCCGGCGCCGGTGTTGGTGACGGTGTTGGTGACCGAGGTCCGCCGCTCATTCGAAATCGACGCCGAGAACGAATCGCGGGTGTAGCTGAGCAGGCCGCTGACCGACACGCGGCGAAGCTGGAAGATGCCGTTCTGGTTGCCGAAGAAACTCCCCTCACCGGATGCGACCGGTGCGCCGGTGACGCGGTCCGTCAACAGCCCGGAAGGGCCCACGCTGGTGGTCTCAAGGACGTTCTGATACTCCTCGGCGCTGCTGGTCAGGCCGGTGCTATAGTTGGCATAGATCGCCGTCCGTGCAGTCGGAGACCAGAACCCGTTGCCCGCAAAGTCCTGGATCCCGTCGCGGCGGCCATAGGTCAGAGTGACTGAAAGGTTCGGGTTTGGAGCATAGCGTCCGCCGGCGCTCCACAGTCCCTGGTTAACGTTGTAGGGCGGCAACCCGGCGTAGTGCAGGTCTTGATAGCCGATGGTGCCGAGCGCAGTCACGTTCCGGGTGACGGCATAGCCGGTGGTGGTTGAGACTTCGTTGCGATACGCGCCGCTGTAGGATCCGGAGCCGTCGTACTGCGTGGCAGATATGATGGATAGGTTGTTGATCCGGCCAAGGTTCTCACCCGTCGTGAAGGAGGCGCGCTCCCGCTGGGTGGTCAGGTTGCCGGAACTGCCGAAGAACGCCGGGCCGACAGCAACGCCGTTGTTGACGAAACCTTGGTTGACCAGTGGCCCACTGGGCTGGTTCTGCAAGGTCTGCGCGAGGGAGTAGCTGGCTATGGCGGTTCCATAGCCGCCGAAGCGGTGCTGCACATAGGGTGTCAGGCTGAAGGCGTAGGTGGTCACCTGGTCATTGTTGTTGTAGCCGCGCCCGTCAGCCGTCCCAAACCCGCCGAACAGCGAGCTTTCTGAGACGCTGCCGCGCAGGTCCAGGAACAAGGTCTCCGGAACCAGCGCCACCAGTGCTCCGGCTTGGCCGAACTGGTTCACCTGGCTTTGGTTGGTGTTGACGGCGTAGATACTGATGCTAGGCGTGTATGAGGCATTGGCCTGGATCCGGGCGGTGTCAGCCGACGCCTGGATCGCGGGTGTGACCAGCGCGAACACGTCCGCCCGGCGCGGGCTGTTGACCCGCAAGGCATTGTCGGTGAGGCCGACATCCACGCCGATCGAGGGTGACACCTGCCAATTCGGCCCAATCGTCCTCGGCGCGACCGTTCCGGCCCCCCCGCCTGGCAGGTAGGTCTGGAGGGCGCTTCCGAGGTCGCCAATCCTAGCTGTGTCCAGGCCGGTCGCCGGCTGCGTGGTCCCCCCACCCGTGAACTGCGCCAGGGCTGTTGCCGGCCCAGCGGCGCAGCCCAGCGCAGCCATGGCGGCTCCGGCCAGGACACGGCCAGGATGCGGCGCGCTGCGGTCCACTAGCTGTATGTTCCGTAATAATCATAGGCGCCGAATGTGTGGCTGCTGGTGAGTTGCACCTTGTTGAGCAGCATGGTGATGTTCGGGCAAACGCGCACGAGGTCCAAGGCAGCCTCGACCTCGCTGCGTTGGGTGCGCTCAGCTTCGATCACCATGACGATCTGCCCGACGATAGGCGCGACCGTGCTGGGATCGCTGGTGGACAGGCATGGCGGCGCGTCCAGCACGACGACATGGCCGGGAAAACGCTGGGCGATCCGGACGATGGCGTCGTTGAGTGTTCCGGCGCCCGCCTGGCCGTCGGTGTCGCCGATGCGGTGACCCACCGGGATGAAGGACAGGCCCGCGATGGCGGTTGGCAGCACCATGCTTTGCGGGTCTAGGCGAGGGTTGGCTGCCAGCTCGTAGAAGCCGGGCTCGTCCGCCGCGCCAAGCAGCGCCGTCAAGGGCCGCACCTTCGCGTCCAGGTCAATGAGTACAACCTTATCAGAGGTGTGTTGTGCGATGCTGCCTGCGAGATTTAGGGCGGTGAAGCTTTTGCCCTCACCTGGCTTGGCGCTGGTGACCATGAGCAGGTTGGCGCCGCCCCGCCCGTCAGGATCGTCCCTGAGCGCCCGGAGGACCCGGCCCAGCACGATCCGGTATTCCTCGGAGATACGGCTGCGGCTTCCCCGCGCCATCACCATCCCGGCGGCCTGCAGCCGGTCATACCCAATCAGCGCCCGTTCGGGCAGGGATGGCTCGGACGGCAGATCCGCCGGCCTTGGCGCAGCAATCTGTGGCGGCAGCTCCGGCGGGGGTGGCGCAACGTTCTCGGGCGGGATCTCTGGCCTGGTGACCACCGGCTTGACGGCATCGGCAAGCACAGGCGCAGGTTGGGCTTCGAAGGCCCGCACAAGGGACGGCTTCCCTTGCGGCACCGGCACGAAGATGCGGCTGACGGGCGGGGGGTCGTCTTCGGCATCAGCGCCGGGTGAAGCGGGCTGTTGCAGTGCCGAGGGACGAACAACCGGTTCCGTCGGAACGGTGAGCTGTCCTGCCCCTCGCAGCAAGGCCGCCGCACGCTCGATCAGATGGTCGGACGAACTCATCGCGGTGCCGTCCCGAAGCACTGGGTCGATCCCGGCAGCAGGACGCCCGCCTGGCGGCGGTCATCCCCAAGGCCGTGACGGTGCTGAGCGTCTGGGTAGCGTCTAAGCATCAAGGACCAATACCCTTCATCGAACCGAAACCGAAACGCCAGGCTCTGGCCGTGCGGTATCCTGCAGAGACGCGCAAGAATCAACCAGACCGAGGCATACCGGGTGCATGGACATGGTCAAGCCCGTGGGACCGTTGCATTCCAGCCGATTGGCTGCCGACGAGGTTGCCACAGTTTGGCCGTACACCCTGACTAATCCTACCTTACTGCACGACGGCGGCACCGTTATAGCCTCATAGCGCTCCGCCGTCTGGATGGGAGACCATGCTTCTTCCAACTCACGCCACATGGCGCTCCGATGTCACAAATTTGGAGCAAAAATATGTCTGAATTGTTCAAGCTGTCTCGACGAGTTGACCAGCACAGCCCTGCTTGCCGTTGATCTGCAAGCTGAAAATATGAGAGAGTGCGTTGCGCTGGCGTTGAATTATATTCTGACATGCGATGGCGGCAGGAATGTTGCGGGGGCACCCTTCGGGTTGCGCCCCGGTTTGGGCTGCGGCTAGTGACCTGCGTCACCTGCCTCAGGTCAAAGGGCGTCGTAAGTGCACGGCGCGATTTAATACATAGCGTTGTAATACGAGGTTGCGGCATGTCACGTCTCGCTGGAAACCAGGTCGCCTTTGAGCTGATCGGACTGTGGCTGCTGGAGCTAGCCCTCTCCTTCTGGCTCGCATATGCACTGCTCGGGGCTGGTCATGGATCAGAGTTCCATCGTCCCCTGGTCAACCACGCGGTCGTGCTAGCGCTGACAGGCGTGCTCACCACTTCAGCGATTGGTCTGTATCGTGCCGAAGCGTTCCGACGGACCCGTTCTATGCTCGTGAACACCGCACTGGGCGGGCTGGTTGCCTTTCCGGCTGCCTGGGGTGTGAGCTGGCTCCTTGGACTGGATGTCGCGCGCCTGGTCGGGCCGGATGCGTTTTGGCCGGTGAAGGTAGTCGGAACCTGGGTTGCAGCGCTGTTCGCAATACGCCTGCTATTCCTCGCGGCGGTCCGGTCCGGCCTGTTCGTACGGCGGGTCGCGGTCCTTGGCCCCCTCGGCTCCGTCGCCCGCACGGCTGCGGAGGTTCGGTTGGCCCATTCCGGCTTTATCGAGATCTCTGACCTGCGCGGGGCCGATGGCGCGGTGCCGGATCCGGCCCTGCTGCAGCGGGCAGGCGTTCGCAACGTGCTGGCATCACCGCGGGCCTACGCTGGCTTGGACACCTACGAGCGTGCCGCTTATGCACGCGCGGGCATCATGGTTGAAAACGAGGCCGAGTTCTGGGAGCGTTGGCTGAAACGGGTGGACGTCGCCCACCTGGATGCAACCTGGGTTGCATCGATTGATGCCGTTCGGATCGGCGGCGTGCAGGCTGTCGTCAACCGCGTGGGAGATATCGGTATCAGCCTAGCCCTGCTGATCTTCACACTGCCGCTGATGCTGCTTGTTGCCTTGCTCGTCCGTTTGGACAGCCCCGGCCCGGTGTTCTACCGCCAGGAGCGGGTTGGGTTGGGTGGCCGCCCATTCACTCTGCTGAAATTCCGCAGCATGCGCGCCGATGCTGAGGCACAAGGCCCAGCCTGGGCCAAGCAGCGTGATCCACGCGTCACACGCATCGGTTCGTTCATGCGGCGCACCCGGATTGACGAGTTGCCGCAGCTGATCAACATCCTCCGCGGGCAGATGAGCTTTATTGGCCCACGTCCGGAGCGTCCCCATTTCGTCGAAAAGCTGGCCGAGGCCATCCCGTTCTACCGCGAACGTGCTAGGGTCAAGCCGGGCTTGACCGGGTGGGCGCAGGTCAACTTTCCTTATGGCGCGTCGATCGAGGATGCACGCGGCAAGCTGTCCTACGATCTATACTACGTGAAGCACCGGAGCGTGTTCCTCGACCTTTCCATCCTATTTGCCACCGTGCGGGTCATCCTGTTCCAGGAGGGCTCTCGTTAGGCTGGTTGCTGAACAAGCCGGAGGAGCACGGCTCCAATGATCACGGCGCAGCTACTCTTCGGCACCTGCGCCGCAGTTTACGCCATGCTATCCGGCCTGATTGCCTGGCAGGGAACCCGGCTTGGCGGGTGGCTGCTACCAGCCTGTTGCGCTGCGACGGCTGGATGGGCGGCGGTATCGGCGGCATTGCCGGGCGATGGTTTCACCGGATTGCCGGGTGCGCTGGACTTGGTGCGCGCCTTGGCATGGTTCGGCTTCATCCTTCACCTTTACCGCCGTTACGTCCCGGCCGGCGACGACTCGTCCGGGCGTGCGTTCACGGTGATCGGCCTGACGGCGGTGCCGCTTGCGATCGCCGCAGGCTGGATGGACTGGTATCCAAATGCTGGCCAAGGTTCGATCTGGTCGCTCGGTATGATCGTTCGGCTGGGCGTCGCAGTTTGTGCGTTGCTGCTGATGGAAAATGTGTATTTCAACGTGCCTGAAACCAACCGGTGGCACGTCGCGCTGCCATGCGTACTGCTCGGTGGGCTGACCTGCTTCGATGTGCTGATCTGTGCGGACGACGTGCTGTTCCGTCAGGCCAATGGCGCCTTCGCGGGCGCACGCGTGGTGGCGTGGCTGACGGTATCTCCGTTGCTGGTGGTTGCCGCGGCGCGGGACCGCCGATGGCGTCGAACGTTGCAGCTGTCCCGTACGGCGGTGTTCCACAGCGCGACGCTGATCCTGAGCGGCGCCGTATTGCTGGCGCTGTCGTTGGCTGGCGAAGTCTTTCGCCGGTTCGGCGCAGACTGGGGGTGGCTGGTGCAGGTCAGCCTGGTGTTCGCCGGGCTGATGGGACTGGGAATAATGCTGACGTCTGGCTCGGCCAGGTCCGTTCTCCGGCGCGTGGTGGTGCAGCACTTCTTTGCGACCCGTTATGATTACCAGCGGCAGTGGCTGGCCTGCATAGACACGTTGTCGGGCGACGGGCCGGGTGGGCGGACCGCGCTGCACAGCCGGGTGATCCGGGCGATGTCAGACGTCGTGGACAGCCCTGGCGGTGCGCTGTTCCTGCGCGACGCTGGACAGGGGCCGTTCCAGTGGGCGGGATCTTGGAACATGCCGGCCACGACTTCTCTGCCGGCTGACCATCCGGCGGTGGTGGCGATGCAAGGCGGGGGCTGGATCGTGCGGCTGGACCGTGACGATCCCGCCCTTCGCTCTGGGCCGGTCGAGCAGTTGGGTCGGGTTTGGCTCGGCGTCCCGCTCGCGCACGGGTTGGTGCAGACCGGCGTTGTCCTGCTGGCGCCGCCGCGGGCGCCCTTCAAACTCGACCAGGAGGTGTTCGACCTTCTGCGTATCGTCGGGCGTGAAGTGGCGACCTATGTGGCGGAGCAACGAGCCACCCGGGTCCTGCTGCAAACCCGGCAACTGCACGACTACGGCAAGCGGTTTGCCTTTGTCGCACATGACATCAAGAACGTTTCCAGCCAACTCAGCCTGCTTCTATCCAACGCCGAACGGCACATCGCCAATCCCGAATTTCAGCGTGACATGCTCGACACCATCGGCGCATCGGTCGCCAAGATCACGCACCTGATACGCCGGCTGGACGAGCCAGCGGCCGACCGTGCGCCGGCCGCGCTGGCACCCCTGCCGCGGCTGGAGGAACTGGCAGCCACATACCGTCGTGTCCGAAAGGCCGCAGTGTCGGTGGAACATGACGGGTCCACCGCAACGGTGGCCATGTCTGCAGACGCATTTGACACAGCTTTAACACATTTGTTGAACAATGCTGTAGAGGCTGCACCCGGAACCACTGTATTGATACGGGTTCGTCATGAGGTGGGTCAGGTGGTCATAGACATCGTGGATAAAGGCCCAGGCATGTCGGAGGAGTTCATTCGCGATGGGTTGTTCCGGCCGTTCGGCACGTCCAAGCGGCACGGGTCCGGCATCGGCGCGTTCCAAGCGCGCGAGCTGGTGCGGGAAGGGGGAGGCGACGTGCAGGCCATCAGCGTGCAGGCGGGCGGATCGCGGACCATTTCGGGGACGACGATGCGGATCACGTTGCCGCGTGCAGATGGGGCGGAGTCGCTGACTGCTCAATCACCGCAGCTAGCGTCTATGGAGGGTGGGGCATGAGCCTGCCAAAGCTGCTAATCGTCGAGGACGACATGGGTCTGTGCAGCCAGTATCGCTGGGCATTTCCGTCATGCGAAGTGCTGTTTGCCCACACCCGCGCCCAGGCGCTGCAGGTGGCGTCCAAGGAACGGCCCGCGGTTGCCATCATGGACCTCGGCCTGCCGCCAGACCCCGACGGCGTCAGTGAAGGATTTGCCACTCTGGACGGCATGTCCCGTCAGGTGCCCGACACCAAGGTGATCGTTGCCACCAGCCATGGCGACCGAAGCCACGCGTTGCGCGCCATCGCCGCCGGGGCCTACGATTTCTGCGAAAAGCCGATCGACATTGGCATGCTGAGCACGATTGTTGCCCGCAGCCTTCGCTTGCGCACCTTGGAAGACGAGAACCGTCGCAACCAGGACAGCCCTACGCCATCGCCGATCAAGGGCATCGTCGCCGCAGATTCTGCCATGATGAAAGTCTGCCGGGACGTGGAGAAGCTGGCGCCGGCTAACGTCGCGGTCCTGCTGTTGGGCGAGAGCGGCACCGGCAAGGAGGCTTTGGCCCGCGCGCTGCACGATCTCAGCCCGCGTGCGCGTCAGCCGTTCGTCGCCATCAACTGCGGCGCTATCCCCGAAGCGCTGCTGGAAAGCGAGCTGTTCGGCCATGAGCGCGGCGCGTTCACCGGCGCTGTCAAGCAAACGCTTGGAAAGATTGAGCTGGCGAGCAAGGGAACGTTGTTCCTGGACGAGATCGGCGACTTGCCGCACCCGCTTCAGGTCAAGCTGCTGCGCTTCCTGCAGGAGCAGGTTGTTGAGCGGATTGGCGGACGCCAGCCGATCAAGGTGGACGTGCGGGTCGTGTCCGCGACCAATGCCATGCTGCAGGACCAGGTTGATCAGGGGCGGTTCCGCGGCGACCTATTCTACCGCTTGAACGCTGTGACCATACGCATCCCGCCGTTGCGCGATCGTGGCGGCGACCGGCTGTTGCTGGCCCGATACTTCCTGGGCCTGTTCAGCCGTGAATTTGGCCGCAGCATCCGCGGTTTCTCGGACGACGCTCTGGCGGCACTGGATGCGCATCTCTGGCCCGGCAACATCCGTGAGCTGGAAAACCGGATGAAACGCGCCGTGCTGATGTCCGAGGGGCGCCTTATCACTGCCACCGACCTGGAGCTTGCAGCCGGGGTGGAGGATCTTACCGCCTACGACCTGCGGACGGCCCGGGCTCGCGCGGAGCGGGACGTGGTGCAGCGTGCCCTGGCCCGCAGCAGTGGCACGTTGGCCACGGCTGCACGGCTGCTCGGAATCAGCCGCCCGACGCTGTATACTCTGCTTGAAGCGCATGGGCTTGAGGCGAACGGCCACTCCTCGGCGGCAGGAGGGCCGGCGCCCGATGCCGAAGACGCGCACGACGTAGTCACTCAGGATCGGGCAGACGCATGAACAAGCTCATCATTCCCGCGGCGGCGGTGCTCCTGGCAGCCGGGGCAGGCGGCGGTGCATGGGTTTACACCCACCGCGGAACTCCGTTGGAGAATGGCCGCGCACTCCAAGCCAAGGGCGACTTGCGCGGCGCGCAAATCGAGTTGCGCAACGCCGTCAAGGAGGAGCCGAACAACGCGGAGGCCCATTTCCGACTGGCGCAGCTGCAACTGCAGGCTGGTGACCCCATTGCTGCCGAGCGTGAGCTGCGCTCCGCACGTGACTTGGGTTACGACGCCGAGGCTGTGACGCCCTTGCTGGGTCAGGCCATGCTGGCGCAGGGCCGCTTCGATGACGTGCTGGCGCAAGTACCTGCGGCAGCCAGCAAGCCGGAGGCATCTGCGGTCAACTTGGTTATCCGCAGCCTAGCGCAGATTTCGCTGCGGAAGCTTACCGACGCCCGGGCCAGCTTGGCTGAAGCCCAACGGCTGGCGCCGCGGAACGTGGAAGCTGTCGCCACCTCCGCGCGGCTTGCTCTACTGCAGAACGACTTGCCAGAAGCCTCGACGGAGGTAGAGCGGGCACTTGCGATCGAGCCGAACCGTGCGGACTCGTTGATGTTGAAGGGGCAACTGCTGGCAGCCAAGGGTGACCGCACCGGCGCGCTGGAGACTTTGGACAAGGCGGTCGCGGCAGCTCCGGCTGGCCTGCCGTTGCGGCTGGAACGGGCGGGCCAGGAGTTGCAGGCCGGGCAGGACACAAAGGCAAGGGCCGATGTGGATTACGTGCTGTCCAAGGATAACCGTATTCCGATGGCGTCCTACCTGGACCTCGTTCTGCTGGTTCGTGCCAGCAAGTTTCCCGAAGCCGATACAGTGCTGACGAAGCTGGAGCCGGTCATCGCGCAAATGCCACGCGGCCTATATTTTGAGGCGATCGTAAAGGCTAACCTGAACCAGCTTGAGACAGCGGCCGACGCCGCTTCGCGGTATGTGGCCCGTGTGCCGCTGGATGCAGAGGGGGTTCGTCTGCTTGCACGGATCGAGATCGCCAACAGGCGGCCGGAACGGGCGGTTGCGGCACTGACCAGCGCCATAAAGGCCGGCGTGAACGATGCGGAAACCCAGGATTTGCTCGGCAGAGCCTATGCCGTGGACGGCAAGGCGCCCCAGGCGGCCCAGAGCTTCCAGCGCGCCTCGGAACTCGCACCGGATAATGCGGCCATCCTGACCCGGCTCGCGTCAAGCAAGCTGCAGATGGGCGACACTGGCGGCGCCACGACGGCGTTGGAGCGGTCGCTTGACATTGCGCCCAAGCAGGCCAACGCCGGGGAGGCGCTTGTTGCGGCGGCGCTGGCAACGGGCGACGCGGATAAGGCACAGACGGCACTCGACCGGATGCGGGGGCAGGTCGGCGAAACCGAGCAGGTCGGCATCCTGACCGGCCTCGTCAAATTGGCCCGGCGCGACCTTGATGGGGCGCGTGCGGCATTCGCCGATGTCGCGCAGCGGTTCCCGCAGTCGGTCACGGCACCGGTAAACCTGGCCAAGGTTGACTACCTGCAAAACAAACCAGCCGAGGCCGAGGCGACTCTTCGCACCGTGCTCGCCCGTTCGCCGGCGGAGCCACAGGCATTGAACACTCTAGTGTCCGACTTGGTGAGGCGGGACCGGACGGCAGATGCGATTGAACTTGTGCGCGCTGCGCGGAAAGCGACACCCGCCAACTCCGCGCTGACGGCTGCCATTGCCGATCTGCAAATCCGGAGCAAGGATGCGCCTGGTGCGCTGGCCACTTTGGAAGAGGCGAGGACAACTGCTGGCGGCACGCTGCCAACGCCGCTTCTGCCGTCCCAGGCGCGCGCGCAGGCGGCAGCCGGTGACATGGAGGGAGCGAAGGCGACTCTGCAGCGCTACATCGCCGCTGTTCCGGGCGACCTTGAGGCGTTGCGGTCCTATGTCGAACTGCTGATCAACACCAAGGACTACCCGACCGCTCGCCAGGTGCTGACGGATGCGCTGCGGAATTCACCCGGCAATCTCGGCATGATGCAGGCGATGGTGCTGGTTGAAAACAGGACCGGTGGCCTACCTGCGGCACTGGCGAAGGCCGACGAACTGCGCCGCAACCCGGCGAACATGCCAGCAGCCGGGGTGATGAAGGGCGACCTGCTGATGGCGAACCAGCGATACGCCGACGCCGCCAACGCGTTCGCCGATGAGATGAAGACGGTTCCGTCCACCGTGCTGGCAATGCGCCAGGCGGCGGCTCTGGTCAGCGGCGGCGGGCAGGAACAGGCATCTACGGTGCTGCGAGGATGGCTCGGGCACCATCCGGACGATGTGGATGCGACTCTGATGCTTGCGGGTTTGGACATCAATGCGCGCCGCCTGCCTGACGCGGAAACGCGGCTGAAAGCAGTTTTGGCAAAGCGGCCCAACGATCCGGTGGCGCTCAACAACCTGGCTTGGGTGTATCAGCAGCGGAACAATCCTGAAGCGTTGCCCCTGGCAAGGCGGGCTTACCTGCTGTCGCCATCGACAGAGGCTGCCGATACCCTAGGATGGCTCCTCGTGACCACTGGCGATCCCAAGGCCGGGCTGCCGTTGTTGCAGCAGGCAGTTGCCGGGCGGGGGACAGATCCGACAATACGATACCACTTGGCTGTTGCGTTGAACGACTCTGGGCAGCAGGCTGACGCGGTGAAGTTACTAGACGCTCTTACCTCTGAGCCAGCAAACTTCGAAGACAAGGCTGCGGCCAGCAAGTTGCTGGGCGACCTGAAGGCGAAGCACTGACAATCCAACGACGCAGCATTGGCATGGGGCCGCAGAGGCTACTCCGCCAGGCATCGGAGACTGGATCAGGTCTAGATCGTGGCAGCGGCTGGCGGCCGGTCTGACGGGCGACCGGTAACTTGGGTGTCCCTGATGATCTTGCATTTCGCACGATAGAACTGGGTTCGGGGACGAGTAGCCGGTTGGTGTGCAGTCTAGATGCTGCCCGGCAAACCCGCGGACCGCCAGGCAAGTCAGGTACATTGGCTTCAGCAGATGCTGACCTACAATTGAGAAAACCGAGGCCGGTCAATGCTGCCGTCGGCACGGACAGCGACTCCTACGCCCCACTTGGCCCACACCGTTTTCCGGGATATCTGTGAATTCAACGGTCTGCCGCTAATAGGTGATATTTGGAGGGAGGGGCACAGCGATCTAGGAGCGGTCAGCCGCGTTTCTGCAATGGTTTTTCCGGGTCATACGTGAGACGCCAGACTGTATGACCACTCTCCAATCGGAATGTGGCGGAACGCCTCCATTGTGTCGGCTGATGGCGGCCTGCGCGCACGCTCTGGTTCGAGATGGTCGGGGAGTCGAATGTCGGGGGCAAAAGGGACTGTGTTAGACGCCCCTGAACTGCAAATTCGCTGCGCTTTTCGGCCTAGCTGGTCGATGTTAAAACAGATCGATCCTTGGCCAAACCTAAATGTTCGATGCAGTTTCCGCAACGGCCTGGCCCGGGCAAGGCCGGATTAGGAAGTAACCGGCACCTCACACCGTGAGATGCCGGCGTAAATCAGACCCCGGTCTGGCGTGCGCCCTCAAGCGCAGACCGGGTCGTCATCTCGTAAGCATCAGCCAGCAACGTCAACCGGTCGGTGTTGGGCAGCTTGCGGAAGGCATTCAGCAACAGGACCTCCTCGTTGGAAGGCTGGGCGGGCGGGGGTGTGGCGGACTCCACTTCGAGCAACGCCCCGATCGGCACGCTCAGAACCTGCGCCAGCTTGATCAGCCGGGCGGTTTCCGGGAAACATGTGCCCCAGATCCATGCATGGACCGCGACCCGGGACACGTCCAGCGCACGGGCCAGACCGGCCTGGGTCATGTTCTGCTCGGCCATAATGCGGGCTAGGTTGTGGCGGAACCGGTCACGGGATGCGTTGCGGGTCTTACTCTCGTTTGGCCAGTCCTGCAGCATTTCCGGCTTTGCCGAGGCCATCATGACGCAATCCCAACATAAACTGCCTGGGGCTTCCGGGCCGCCGCTCGATAAGCAAACAAAGCGATCTCCAACATTGGTTACATGTTGAGAACATACCGTTCACGGGTTTGAGAGCGCAAGCAGAGAACCGCCCTAACTGTCAGAGATAAAACGAAAATAACATTAGCTAACGTGTTTGCCACCGTTTAAATGCATTTCACGAAAAATCTGCGGGAATTTGGTAATCTGGCCCTAGCTAAATGGGTTGCGCACGGTCCCTGGGGCCTTCGCCGGAGGAATGGACGCCGGCAAGGCTTTGTCCGCCTCCAGTACCTGGATAATAGACTCCAGCACTTGGCGCATCTCGCGGGCTAGGGCCAGCCCTGCCTGGTCCCGGGTCAGGTCCAGGCTGCCATAGACGGCGATGCGGTCGCGACCGTTCTCAAGGCGCAGGTCGCCGACCGAGGTGGCGGCGCTATCATCGGCAAACGGCTTCATGGGGCGTATCCTCGGCGGTGTGAGCCATATCCATGCGGCGTTGGGGCGGGAAGGCGCAGAAGGACGTCCCGTGCGCCGGCTGGCAGCGCCGGAAATACGTTCATCCCCGTCAAGTCCGCAAGCTGCGCCATATTGATCACCGCCCATGGTGCGCTGTCCACGTTCTTGGCGACATAGGCGGCAGCGAGGCCGCGGCGCACGCTCATGACGGCCTTGAAGGTGTGGGTAGGCACGATGACATTGCCGACGCGCTGCAACTCCGCTCCGCTGAAGATCGGGCCGGTGACGACGTAGATGTCACCCTCTCTTTCTGCGAGGCGCCGCACGGCGCTCTCGATGCCTTCCCAGATGCCGCGGTTCAGCTTGGGAGCTTGCGGGACCATGTTGGCCAAGCTGAAGCTTTCCTGCTGCGCATCCTCGTCCGGCATATCGCCACTGGGAGCCATGTGCCCGCGGTCGAAGCCGCTGCGCGCGTAGTCCTGCAGCTCGGCCCGTTCCACCTCCGGCAACGCAGGTTCGGAATGGAACTCGCCTTCGCGGGGCAGGCCGCGTGACGCTGCGACCGTGTCACGGGTCAGGTGCTCGGCCGAATAAAGGGGGGTGCGGGTCGTGGCTGAATGCAGCACGGCGAACGCCCGAAAGCAAAGTGCTCGGGCGCCAACGAGAAGGCGAGTGTTGAGGACCTCGGGCGGCTGTCCCGCATAGAAATTCTGGGGACATGCAGTCTGCGCCGCATGCACCGGGCTTACGGCGATCAGCGCCGTGAGTAGGATCATCAATGGTCTGCAGTTCGGCATTTTGGCTCCCGGGCAGGCCGTCCAGCGGCTCCGCTGGCATATCGCCAACATACGGAGAGGCTGGCAACCGGCGCCGAACTAGCCATCACGTGGCGCGTTGCCACTACGAGGCAAAACAATTCGAGGAAGTCCCACCATGAAGAAGCTTATTCCGGCACTCGCGTTTTTGCTGATGTCCGCGTCGGCATTCGCACAGGGTTCATCCCAATCGCCGCCGGCACCAAGTGGGTCGCAGAGTGAACCTCAGCCAGCAAACAGCTTGCCTCCTGGGGCCGGGAACATGAATCCTGGCAACGCCGCCAGCCCAAATGCGGGCGGTCCAGTGTCCACCACCGTCGTCACCCCGGGGGCGACAGCATCTCCGACTCCCGCTGCCCCAGCGGGAAATCAGCCGATGGCAAATACTGTGCCGGCGCCTGCCTCGCGTTAGGGCGGGCGAGGCAGTTCCCAACTTCTGAGGTTGCGGCTATAGGGCAGGGGTGTCATCCCCTGCCGACAAGCCGCTGTCTATCATTTCACATGAGGGTCACGTCGGCGTCGTTTCAATGGCGGCTCCAGCCAAACGGAACATACTTTCGTTGGCGATGATCGCAGAGCTGTCGAGTGCCTTTGACCAATTGCGTGCAGCCCGCGCCGTGGTCCTTAGATCGGTTGCGGGTACAGATGTATGGTGTGCGGGTTTTGATATCGGTGCACTTTCGCAAGGATTTGACCCTCTAGCCCAAGATGGTGACCTTCAAGGTTTATTCCGCCGCATACAGGATCATCCTGCTCCCGTCATTGCGATGCTGCATGGGTCAGCTTGGGGCGGCGGAACTGACTTGGCACTGCGATGCGACATCGTCATTGGTGATCCCACCTGCACCCTCGCGTTCACTCCAGCGAGGCTGGGGTTGCCCTATGATGCCGACGGATTATTGAATGTCGTGATGCGAGCCGGTCCTGCCGTTGCATTGGAGATGTTCAGCACTGCGGACCCGGTTCCTGCAGAACGTGCCTTGCGTTTGGGTTTGCTAAACCATTTAGTTCCGGCAGCAGATTTAGAGACGTTCACCCTGGCGATGGCTCGGCGGATCGCTGAGAATGCTCCCTTATCGGTGACAAGCGCGAAACAGCAGGTGCGGGCCCTTGCCGCTGCAATCGCATTGCCGTCCGCCACGGCGCAGCGGTTTGCGGAGGGGCGGCGAAAAGCCCTGCAAAGTTACGATTTTAGCGAGGGCTTAGCCGCTTTCCATGCCCGGCGTCCGCCTGACTTCCAGGGACGTTGAGATCAGGCATTCATGCGGCCGCCGGGTTGGTCATCCGTCCTGGCGGCTGGCGACCGTTGGTACTAATCTAGCGAACCACTCATCGGCTGCTGTCACACCAAGCGGCACCGACGGAATAGCCGGGCGCTTCCGGCGTTGCAAATCACTACGCAGACCACGGGATTAAGGGCCGGGAGGGCTGCCGATGCGTGCATCGGTACCGAGCCTCAAGGAGCCTCATTAGGTTTGTGTGGGGTATGGTGCAGATGGCCTGCCACGGTGCCGGCCCGGGCAAACCTGCTAAGCTTTTCGTCTGTGGGCACCCAAAGACGTTCGCTTAACGTGTGCCGGCTTCAATATGATGTACGATGAATGCCCAGACGTCGTCCAACACCGGCGCACGGCTGCGAAAAAGCGGAGCAAAGGCGATGACGATGCCGATGTGGCCGATCCCTGGCAGGACGTGTGCCTCGACGCTGCCGCCGGCGGCACGCACCTTGTTGGCTAGGGCGATCGTGTTGCGCGGGTTGACGGTGGTGTCGGCATCGCCCGCCAGCAGCAGCATTGGCGGGTTGCGGCCGTCCACGTAGCTGATGGGTTGGCTGAGCGGCCCGTCGCCTACCGTTGCGAACACCGGTCTGATGTCCTCCCCAGTGATCGGCAGGAAGTCGTAGGGGCCAGCGAGTCCGACGATCCCGGCGAGGCGGCGCCGGTCGTATCCAGCTGCCGCCAGCAGGGGTGGATCAAGCCCGAGCATCGCTGCGTTATAGGCGCCGGCGGAGTGGCCGATCAGGAACACCCGGGTGGGATCGGCGCCAAGCTCCGACGCATGTGCGGCCGCCCAGGCGACGGCGCGGGCGTTGTCGTCCAGGAAGGCCGGAAATGCGACCTCGGGGTAGAGCCGGTAATCGGGCACAATCACGACGGTGCCGCGTGCCGCGAGCGGCAGCGCCACAAAGCGGTACATTTCCTTACTACCGGTTCGCCAGCTTCCACCATAAAGGAATATGACGAGCGGCATCTTGTCGCCGCCGAGAGGGCGGTAGATGTCCAGCCGGTGGCGAGGCCCGTCGGCATAGGCAACGTCACGGGTAACGCTGACGCCATATGACGGAACCGTCGCATTCAGCAGGGCGGCAGGCGAACAGGCCGGCAGCAACAAGGCGCACAGGACGATCAAGCGCATGGCGGCTAAACACCACGACGGAGCTGAAGGTTTCACGATATAGTTGTGACCAAGCCCAAAAATGGTATAGACGACGGAAGAAATGCCCTGAACGTGCCGCGTCCACTGCTATAATAAAAGTATATTTCCCCGATATTAAGGCACTTTATAACAATAGTAGGCGATCTCTCATTAAACTCGGGCGGCGGCTATGGGCTAAGCACAGGGGCTACGCATGAGATTTCGTGTTGGTTGTGCACAGAGTTCGTCGGTTATCC
>CAXTOB010000010.1:0-23840 GCA_964245505.1 uncultured Acetobacteraceae bacterium
GTCTTGCCGGACCCGGCGCCGGCCAGCACCAGCACGGGGGCTGGCGCGGTCGCCGCCGCCCGCTGCGCCGGGTTGAGCGGGGCGAGATGCGGCGGAGCGGCCTGCTTGGCCGGCGCCTTCACCCGCTGGCGCCAACGCCGGACCCGCCGGCGGCCTCGGCAATGCCCAGCACGTCCGGGTCCCCGCGGAATGCCATCCGCTGCTCCGGCGTCATCAGCCGCCAGGCCGCGCGCAGCATGTCCGATAAGTCTCCGATCACCTGCCGCGTGTCGGACGTCTCGCCGTGTGCGGTGGCATAGGCAATGAAGGCGTCAATACCCCGGTCTGTGACATCGCCATCGTCGGCATCCCCGTCCATCTGGCATCTCCTCCTGTGCGAACGGATGTTGCACCATCTCCGGCCGGAGTGCGCAAGGCAGTCGCAGGGCTTTTGAGAGATCACGTCAAGACCGCTTGGTAAGTCCATCGTGCCGCGCTAAGATTGTTACAGCTTGGGGAGGGCATCATGGTGCGTGGTTGGATGGCGGCGGCGCTGGTGGCATTGGCGGCGGCGGCGCCAGGCGCGGCCTGGGCGCAGCAGGAGCAGCAGGCGCTGGTGGACCGCTCGACGCTCGCGGCACAGGAGATGCTGAACGACCACGACGGCACCGACGCCCAGGGAGTGCTGCGCCGGGCGCGGGCGGTGGTGATCTGCCCGCAGGTGCTGCGCGCTGGGTTCCTGCTGGGCGGCCAGGGCGGCAACTGCGTGCTGGTGGCGCGGGACGGCGGCGGGTCCTGGTCGGCGCCGGCGTTCTACGGCATGGGCGGCGGCAGCATCGGCTTTCAGGCAGGTCTCCAGGATGCGGAGGTGATGCTGTTCATCATGTCGGACCGCGGCCTGCGGGCGGTGATGGACAGCCAGTTCAAGCTGGGCGCCGACGCCACTGCCACCTTTGCCGACCTGGGCGGCGGGGTGGAGGGTGCGACCACTGCGGCACTGAGCGCGGACATCGTCGGCTTCACCCGGTCGCGCGGGCTGTATGCCGGGATTTCCCTTGGCGGCTCGCTGCTGGGGGTCAAGTCCGAATGGAACGCCGCCTATTACGGCAGGCCCTTGGCACCGCAGCAGATCGTGGTGGGAATGGAGGGGACCAACCCCGCCGCCGACCCGCTGCGCCAAGTGCTGATCCGCTATGGCGGTTCGGAGAAGCCTGCTGCGCCCCCGGCGCTGCCCCCGCCGACGCCGCTCAACACCGTCCCGCAGCGCAGCGCCCCAATCCAGCAGCAGCCCCTGCCGCCACGCCGCTATTGACGCCTGGTTAAGCTAGCCACACTTCACCCTCTCCCTCCGGGAGAGGGCCGGGGTGAGGGAAAGGCCCCAAGCACCCCGGCGTCCCATAAAGAACGCCCATGCCCGACGCCCCATTCTGGGACACCGTACCCCTCGACGAAATGACGCGCGCTCAATGGGAGTCGCTGTGCGACGGCTGCGGGCGCTGCTGCTTGCACAAGCTGCGCGACGATGACGACGGCGCGTTGTCCTGGACCAATGTGTCCTGCCGCCTATTGGATGCCAACACGTGCCAGTGCAGCCATTATGAGCGGCGGCAAGATAAGGTGCCGGATTGCGTAAGCCTAACCCCGGAGGCGTTGCGCGAGATCGATTGGCTGCCGCCAAGTTGCGCTTACCGCCGGGTGGCGGAGGGTCGTGGACTGGCTTGGTGGCACCCGCTTGTCTCGGGTGACCGGGCGACGGTGCACACGGCTGGGGTTTCGGTGCGAGGCCGCGTGGTGAATGAGCGGCGGGCGGGGCCGCTGGAGCATCACATCACGGACTGGCCGGGACGGGATGTGAAGGGGCGTAAAGCTCCCTCATTTCCTGGGAAACGACGGGAGTGAGTGGGTCGTACGGCCTGGGGCGAAAACAGGTAGTGCATGGGACATTGTCCGCATGCACCATCAGTAGCGCTGCAAGATTTCCCTCACCCAACCCTCTCCCGGAGGGAGAGGGCTTTTAGGTCGAGGTTGCCTGGGTCTAGCGTGAAGCCTTGTACAGCTTCGAGGCGATCTCAAACATCTCTTCTGGATGGTAGTCCGGGCTGAAGGCACGCGTGTCGCCCATCAGGTTGTGAATGCGGCCGCCCTCGGGGTGGCCATCGAACAACTCCAGCTCGCCCGGCGGGTCGCCCGGCAGTGCCGTCTCACCATTGCCCCAAATGCCGGCAGCTTCCTTGTAGTCATTCGGGCTGAACGTATACAGGCGGCGGTGCGAGCCCTCGTTCAGATACTTCTGGCACTCGGGGATCTTGGACAGGTCGATGTTCGGCGTCGGCAGCATCTTCTCGATCTGCACGCCAGTGATCTTCTTGAGCGCCAGCGCATAGGCGTGGGCATGGACGGACCCGCGCACCAGCAGATAGCCGCAAACTTCCTTGCCAGTCGGCTCGGTCATGGTCTCATAGACGCGCAGCTTGTGGATGCGTGCGCCGCATTCCAGGTGGAAGTTGTGCAGCAGGTCTATCACGACGTTGCCCGTGACGGTGACCATGTCCATGTTCCAGGACGCGCCGTTGCTGTTCGCCGGCAGGGCGGCACCGCCATTGGCCAGGAACGAGGACGCCAGCCGGATGTCGGCCATATCCTTGTAGGGTGCGCCGGTCACGTCCTGGCCACCCTTCTCATGCGCCGGCATGTCCGGCCCGGCGTTCAGCATGTTCACGCCGTTGGATACCAGCTCAACATGGCCCAGTTCCTCGGCCATGATGCTGGCGACAAGGCTGTAGAACGGGCGCAGCTTTTCCTTGCTGCGGAAAGCGAAGCTCTGGAACATGTAGTTGCCGAGCGTGGACATCTCACCATACTTGCCGCCCAGCAACTCCTGCAGCGCCGCAGCGGCGTTGGGGTCCTGCTTCTTTGGTGCGGGAAGCTCGGTCTGCAGCTTGTCGATTCGCATGAACATCGTGGGGAGTCCCATCTGTTAAGTGGCACTTGCCACGCGGCACCAACGGAGCGGCCCTGGCAGGGTTGCTGTTACATGTACGTGTGAACGGGACGACCGGCGCCCAGCTGGCGGGCTGTCAGTGTCAGACCCGGAACGATAAGGCAGACGGGCGTAGAGGCTTTGCAAGTGTTCGCTCCATGCCCGGGCCGGGATTGTGACGACCGTCGCAAGCTCCGGGCATCTCCGCCGCTCTCCGAGGTGGGAAGCGGGCTCCTGGCCTGCCTCCAGGGCGCCTTCAGCTATTGGCCGGCCTGGCATCGGGACGGATGGCTTTACGCCATCTCGGTCTAGTGGGTCGTCATTGCTAATGTGATAGGCGCAGGTTGCCTGTCCTAATCCGCACTCGGCAGGATCAGGACGCCTCACAACAGTGCTGACAGCGCACTAGACCCGTTCGCTGACCGCGATTGCCACCTTGCAGCCGGCTTTGATGACGGCAGACATCAGACGATAGGCGGGGGCCAGCTCCGCCTCATGCTCCAGGCCGATTTCCTTATGCTCCTCCTCCTCGGCGCGGAACTTCTCGATGGTGGCACGCAAGGGCGCCTCATCCTCGCCGAGCGATGCCGCCTGCTGGGCATAGTGCTCGTCGATCGCCTCCTCGACCGCTACCGTGCAGGCCATTGCGGCACGGTCGCCAAGCGCGGCGGTGGCGGCGCCGAGGGCGTAGCCGGCCAGGTGCCACAGCGGCAGCAGCAGGGTCGGCCGCACCCGGCGGGTGGCAACAAGCCCGGCGAAGGTGTCGAGGTGATGCTGCTCCTGCGCCTTCATATGGCGGATCAGGTCGCCTTTGGGGCCGCGTCCCATGAGGGCGAGCTGGCCCTCGTAGATGCGGGCGGCGCCGTATTCGCCGGCGTGGTCCACCCGCACGATGCGCTCGACCAGCTTGCGAGGCGTCATGTCGCCGGGCAGGCGCGGCTTGGCGGCGGGGAGGTCGGCGGTCATATCGGTCAAGTGCATCAGGCGGCCTCGTTGAGTGTGGGGGTGCGGTGTCCGGCTGATGTGGCGAGGGCAGCCGCCAGCGCCAGGGACAGCAGCATGTTCATCGCCGCCATGGACAACGGCACGCCCGGGACCAGGTAGGTCGGGTCGTCGCAGGGCTTGGCGGGCTGGGCGGGCATTCGCGCCAGGCGTTCGGCCATCGTGCCGCCGCCGAGGACTGGAGCGGCGCACTCCGGCAGGGGGCTTGGCCACCAGCGCTGCTCCACCCCCACGTGAACCAGGCCCAGCCCGGCGCCGGCCAGGGCCACGAGTGCCGCCAAGGCTAAGGCTGCCCGCCGGGTCCGGCCGCGCAGCAGCAGGGCTAGGAGGGTGAGGGCGATCAATACGCGGTAGGGCCAGCGCTCCAGCAGGCACAGGGCGCAGGGGACCAGGCCCCCCCACCATTCCGATGCGAATGCGGCGCCAAGGGCTGCTGCGGAGGCCACCAGCGCCATCACCGCCGTCCACCTTGTTTGCCGCCCGCCTTGAGCCGGCAGGTGCTCTGCTTGTTGGAATGCTGCTTGCGTCATGGCCTCCCATATGGCGGGCCAGGCGCTTGGAGCAAACCTGGCCGGGCCGTAGGCTGGCATGGCAAAGAGGGAGCGAACAGATGCGCCAGCTGCTGGGCCGGGCCAATTCGAGCAACGTGATGAAGGTGGTCTGGCTGCTGGAGGAGCTGGGGCTGCCCTACGAGCGTACCGACGCCGGCGGCCCCTATGGCAAAACCGACACGGCGGAGTATCGAGCGATGAACCCGACCGGACGCGTCCCGACGCTGGTCGAGGATAGCTGGGCCTTGTGGGAAAGCAACGCCATCTTGCGTTACCTGTGCACCGCCTATGCGCCGGGCAACCCGATGTGGCCTAGGGACCATCGGGTTCGGGCGGGCGTGGACCGCTGGATGGATTGGCAGCAGGCTTCGCTGAACCGGACGCAGTCTGTGGTGTTCCAGGGGCTGGTGCGGACGCCGCCGGAACGGCGGGACATGGCGGCCATCAAGGCGGCCGCCGTTGAGCTGGCAGGGCACTGGTCGCTGCTGGACCGGGCGATGACGGGACAGGACTATGTCGCCGGGCCGGAACTGACGCTCGCGGACATGGCGTTGGGGGTCCATGTGCACCGCTGGTTCGCGCTCGACATGGAGCGGCCGGACACCCCACAGCTTCGGGCGTGGTATGAACGCCTGCTGGATCGTCCGGCCTATGCGGCGCATGTCGCCCAACCGATGACGTAGGCGACGGATTGCTGCTTGCTGTCGCCTCGGGAGCGGCACCAGGGTGGTGAGCAGCTACTTCTGGGCTATCGCAGGAAGGGCGATCCTTGATGGGCCGGATGACGACGGCCTGGATGGCGCCCGGCAATGCCGCGCAGCGACTGCTTGCTGGAGGATAGCTTCAGGGCAACCTGGGGGAGCCGGCCGGCAGCACCTCGCTGGCACTCCGCCGCTGGCGCCCCAGGGGCAGGGCTGGGGCCGGTGGAGCTGATGTTAGGGACGATGAAGGAATGCATGCACTCCGGTTTGGCGGCAGCGCCGTTTTTACTGCTGCCGGGTTTTTACGTTTTCTTGCATTCATTATGAAAAAGGTAGCATTTCCTGACGGGCAAAACGAGTTCGGCTAGCTTCACAGAACATGTGCAAGCGAGTATAAAAGTTACGAACTCGAAATTTCTTAAACCGAACGGATGCTCCATGCAGTTTTCCGGCCTTTCCCATCCTGTAGGATGCGCCTGCCGCATGGGCGTCTTGTCCTGTGATGGCGGCGTTGATGGCCTTGGCGCTTCGGCAATCCGGACGGCGGTGGAGCGTGCGGCATTCGGTGGCGCCATGGGCCGGCGCCGGGCGATCCAGGTGCTGGGCACCGCGACGGTGGCTGCGGCCATTGACCAGGTTTTCCCTATCTTCCGTGTCCAGGAGGCCCTGGCCGAGACAGTCGGCGCGCCGGAGAAAAAGAACCTGAAAGTCGGCTTCGTTGCGATCACTTGCGCCGCGCCGATCATCTTGGCGGCTCCGCTGGGCTTTTACGAGACTAATGGCCTGAATGTGGAGATCATCCGAACTGCTGGTTGGGGTGTGGTGCGTGACAAGGCGTTGAGCGGCGAATACGACGCGGCGCACATGGTGTCACCGATGCCGCTGGCGCTCTCGATGGGCCTGGGGTCGGACAAAACCGCGTGGAGCGTCGCCGCCATTGAGAATGTGAACGGAACAGCGATCACCCTCGCGAACAAGCACAAAGGCAAGCAAGATCCCCGGGACTGGAAAGGGTTCAAGTTTGGGGTGTCCTTCGAGTACTCGATGCAAAACTATTTGCTGCGCTATTACCTGGCCGAGGCTGGCCTGGACCCGGACCGGGACGTGCAAATCCGGACCGTTCCACCGCCGGTGATGGTGGATAAGCTGCGGGCAGAGGAGATCGACGGCTTTCTCGGGCCCGACCCGTTCAACCAGCGCGCGGTATATGACGGTGTGGGCTTTATTCGCCTGCTGACGGGCGATCTGTGGGACGGACATCCGTGCTGTGCCTTCGCAGTGCCGCGCAAGATGGTTTTGGAGGCGCCGAACACCTATCAGGCGTTGCTGAAATCGGTGATCCAGGCCACAGAATACGCCAACCAGGCCGATAACCGAGAGGACATCGCCGCCTCCATCGCCGGGCCAGACTACCTGAACCAGCCGGAGGCCGTGGTGGTGCAGGTGCTGACCGGCAAGTTTCCGGACGGCCTGGGTGGGACGCACCATGTGGCGGACCGCATCCGTTTCGACCCGTTCCCGTATCCCAGCATGGCGCTGTGGATCATGACGCAGATGAAGCGCTGGGGGCAGGTGAAGGGCGACCTGCAATGGCGTGACGTGGCGCAGCAAGTCTTCTTGGCTGCCGGTGCTGAAACCAAGATGAAGGGTTTGGGCATAGCGACACCGGCGGACCCCTACCGGTCGTTCCAGATCATGGGCAAGACCTTCGACCCAAAGGACCCAGAGGGCTATATTGCCTCCTTCCCGATCCGGCAAACCTGAGGTCGTTGAAGGGTCTTTCGTGCTCGGCGGCGCTTTGGGAGTAGTTTGCATTCCTCGCGCATGATGATGCACCGGGTCTCATGGGTGGGTGCTCCGGTGGTGGACCGGCAGGTTTGAATGGGCGGGCTTTACCGCCGTGCGTTTGTTCTTGAGGCTGTGCAAGCCTGCTCAGCCTTTGAGACCGGCTCCCGGCGGCACGCGGCTGGCGGACAGGGCCGGCACGGCTGCAGCCAGCAAACCTCCGGCCAAGACGGCAGCGGCCAGGGTGGCGTCGGCCCAGGACAGCGTGACTGGAATGTGCAGCCCTGCCGCGCCGCCCAGCGCTGCCCCACCAATGGCAGCCGCCGCCCAGCCCAGCCCGGTGCCGGCAACAACGCCTGCCGCCAGCACGATCCCCAGCTCCATCCATAAAGCCAGGAGAAGGAATGCTGGCGGGGCGCCGATTGCGCGGAGCACCGCATGGTCCCGTGCACGCCCTGCGACGATGGCTCCGAAGGCCAGGATCACGGCAGCAACGACCAGCACGGCGCAGGCAACCGCCATCCACGACAGCACGCTACGCACATCGCCCAGGGTGCGGAACAGGCTGGACAGCACCTCGCCGGGGAACACCGCGGTGCTGGCCGCAGTGCGATAACGGGCGCGGAGTTGGTAGGCTCCGGCGAAGCTGCGCGGCTTCACCACCACGGCGGGAACCGGGGGCGGGCCAGCCTCCCAGGGCGGCCCGATACGCTCGATGCCGGCGGGGTGGCCGTTGCCCAGGCCATGTATTTCCCACACGCTCTCGACCGGGACCAGGATGGCCGCGTCCCAAGGCGTGCCGGTGGCGGGCAGGCGGCCGACCACGGTGTAGGTGCTCTCGGTATGGACGTGGCCACCCTCCGGCCCTGCCACGCGGCCGTGCTGCGGCTGCAGGGTGGCGCCTAGGGCCAGCGGCACATCAGCGCCGGCTATGGCCTCGTCCTCAGTGGCGAAGGTGCGGCCTTGCGCGAGGGCGCGCCGGCCGCCGAGCGTTACGAAAGCTGGCGCAACGCCGACGATGGGGCGGCCGTGCCAAGCATCACCGAAGGCGATGGGGGACGTCCAGGCTGCCTCCGGCTCGGCAGCCACCCGCGTGAGGGTGGCGCCATCCAGCAGCGGCACGGTATCGGGCTGCAGGTAAACCGAGGTGAGGACAAGCTGTGTGGCGCTGCCGGGTGCGCCGATTACCAGGTCGAAGGCGTCCGCAGCCTGCGCCGCCGCGTGGCGCATCCCGCGCTCCAGCGCGCCGACACCGGTGCTTAAAGCGGTGGACAAGGCAACCAGCAGCGCCATCGCGAATGCGGCACGCCAGCCCCTGCGCAGGGCGTCACGAGCGACAGGCCAGGGATTCCTATGGTTTCCAGTTGACCCGCATGCAGGCGCAGGCGGCGGGGCAGGCGGGCAAGCAGCGCCGGGTCGTGGGTAGCGACCAGCAGCGTGGCGCCTCCCGCTGCGGCAGCGTCCAACAGGAGGGTGCCGACCGCGTGTGCGGCTGCAGCGTCCAGGCTGGCGGTAGGCTCGTCCGCCAAGAGGACCATGGGCTGGCGGAGCAAGGCGCGGGCGAGGGCGACGCGCTGCCGCTCGCCACGGCTGAGCACGGCGGCTCGGCGGGCGGGGTTGGCAACGCCTAGGCTGTCGAGCAACGCCCGGGCGTGGGTGCGTAGGGCAGGGGGTACGCGGGCGTGGTCAAACGATAAAGGCAGCAGCACATTGTCCAGGGCTGAGAGGCCTGGCAGCAGGTGCATCTCCTGGAACACCAGGCCGAGCCGGGTCCGGCGCCAGCGGTCCCGGGCGGGGCTGGACATGGCCCATAGATCTTCGCCGTCCCAGCGCACATGGCCGGCAGACGGAGGTTCGATCCCAGCTAGGACGTGGAGCAGGCTGGTCTTGCCGGCGCCGGACGCACCCTTGACGGCGGTGGCGCTGCCGGGTGGCAGGGCCAAGGCGGGAACGGACAGGACCGGGCCAGCGCCTGGGAAGGCGATCACCAGACCTTGCACCGCCAAGGCCGCGCCAGACAGCACGTCAGGCAAGTTGGGGCACGGCGCTGGGAAGCCCGGTTTTGCGCACGATGCCGCTGGCTGGGCTGGTCGAGGGGTCAAAATCCAAGATATTTGTGGCCTTGGTCACCATGATCGGCACGGTTGGTTCCGTCGTATGGGGAACATAGTTCAGAGCGACAGGCGGCGGCGGCTCGGCGACCGGCGGGCAAAACGGACACATGTCTCCGCAACTTTCGCGTAAGCGTGGTCAAGCCCGTATCCGCGTTGGGTGGAGGCATCAAGACACCAGACTGGCCGAGCGGGCGTTTCAAAGATTTGCCTGGGATTTTCACCGTGCCGTTTTGCTCGGGCCATGGGAACTCAGCAACTTAACCAAGACTGTGCATATCCGGGCCTCCATGGTGGCCAACCCAACCTTAACGGTCGTCCTGGGTGGGGACGAATGACGGCATCATGACATCATGCGTCAACAAGCGGCATTGCCGGCGAGATGCTGCACGTTTTCGGTTTGGTCCAGCCTGAGGAGTTCATAAGGGTGGTTTCACATGAAACACTTTAGGGTCAGGCAGAGATCGCAAGGCTGGTCGTGATGTAGGAGCGCGCAATTTCGCATTCTGCATCATACACGCCAAACCAACCCTACGCGTCTTGTGCAAAGCGATGCTTGTGAGGGCCTCCCGCCGCGTTCTGCACTGTGCCTGGAAAACTGCACGCGTCCATCTTAACGTCCCCCAAAGCATCGTGTAGCTTGATCGCCGGACAGATAGGGTCCGACGTGATCACGACAGAGCCGTTCGATCCGCACGCTGCCACACCGGATGTTTGGGCGGCTTTCCACGCATTCCGCCGTGCCCGCAGCCTGGCAGAGGACCCTGGCGAGCCCAACCTGCCTGATGCCGACTTCGAGCATGATGCGAGACGGCAATGGCCGTTCTGGAAAGCCAGCCGCATCCTGGCCCTCCATGACGGAATGATCGTGGGCAACATTGGCCTGAGCATCCGACGCGAGAAGACGGAGGACTACGCCGCTTTCGCGCCGTTCGTGACGGTTTGGGGAGGCGTCTTGCCGTCCTGGCGCCGGCAAGGCGTTGCCACCGCCCTAATGCACTCACTGCTGGCCTTCATGGAGCAGCACGGCAAGGCCACCGCAACCTTTCACGCGCAGTCGTCAGAGGGTCATGCGTTCCTGACCGAAATTGGCGCCTCTCGAAAGCAGCTTGAGGTCGAAAACCGTCTGGACTTCGCCGGGCTAAACTGGATGGAACTGACGCGATGGGAGGCCGCGGCTCCGCCAGGCCTGGAGTGGGAGATACACGCTGGCCGGGTGCCGCTAGGACGACTGGAGACGCTGATCCCCACGTTTAACCGCCTGATCGCAGATGCCCCAACCGGCGACGTGGACCGGCCCCCGAGCCGCTATAACCTGGAAGGCTATGTTGCAGGATACGAGGAGGCCGAC
This sequence comes from uncultured Acetobacteraceae bacterium, assembly GCA_964245505.1. Taxonomy (GTDB): domain Bacteria; phylum Pseudomonadota; class Alphaproteobacteria; order Acetobacterales; family Acetobacteraceae; genus DASWOJ01. Next base: position 10,461 of record CAXTOB010000010.1, read on the forward strand.
CGGAGCGGCGGCGAGCATCTGCTGGTGATGCTGCTGGACGGCAGCAATGTGGCGGGCATGTGCGAGGGCTGGTGGGATGCGCGCTTTCCCGACCGCGTGTCGCAGTATCTGACTGCTGTAGCCCGTCCCTGGCGAGGGTGCGGTTTGGCCAAGGCGCTCAAGGCCCGCATGCTGCGCTTGATACGGGAGCAGAAGCCTGGCGTTGCCATGATGAGCACCTACAATGCCGTTTCGAACGCGCCGATGCTGTCCATCAATACGCGGCTGGGCTTCGTCAGGCGCAAGGAGATCGGCACCTACCAGATCGGGCGCGACCAACTCGCAGCGTGGCTCCTTACCCGAACGCCCCGACGTGATGGGTGACCGCCACGCCGATCTCCCGCAGCAGATCGAACAGCCGCCGCATCGGCTCGAAAATCGCCTTGTGCTCCGCGGCATACGACCCGCTGCGCGGCCCCGCAGCTTCCCCGAAATCCAGATCGGTCCCGACTGCTGGCGCGGCCGGGAACACCTCGACCAACAGCGCCACTCCGGCCGGCACGTCCAGGCGGATCAACCGGTCCATCATGGCCTCCGGCGTGACGCCGTGCCGCGGCGAAAAGTCCGGTATCGCCGTCGCCAGCAGCCAGATCCGCTGGATCAGCGCCAGGCGCAGCGCGTGCAGCAGCACCTCCTCATCCTCCATGCGCGGGGCGTCCGGCCATACCGCACGCAATTGCAGATAGTCTGTTTGCACCCGGTGGAACATCGCCGTCAGGTCCGACCAAAGGCCCAGCCGTTCCAGCGCCCGCGCCACTGCGACCAGTGCGTCACGCCGCCCGGGTACCCCGGCATGGGCGGCGCGGTCCAGCCAGGTACCAGGGTCCAGCATTGCCACCGTGGCACGCAGCACATCCAGGTCCGAGTGCAGCAGCCCATGCGCGGCCAGCTCAATGGCCCGGCGGAACCGGCTGCTGGTGCGGCGCAGTTCCGAAAACGGCTCGGGGTTCCGCAGCGCCGCGGCGCCCAGGCCGTGCACGGTGTTCGCGCACCAGCCGACCTGCTGCAGGATGGCGTTGTTGGGGATCGCCCGCAGCTCCCGTGGATGGCGGATCGCCACCGGCCCGCCCACGTCGGTTTGCCGCGCGCTGGGGCGCGACCCCGTTGAGTCCAGCAGCGCCGGGCCGAAGGTGCCGAGCAGCGCGGCATACCCCGGATCTTCCACCAGCCCGCGCATTGCCTGGCCGATGGTGGCGAAGAAGTCCACCGCGAAGTCCGGGTCGTCGTAGATCGGATCGCGGCTGCCCGCCGGGTCGGCGAACGCATGTTCGGCAATGCGTGCAACCGTCGCTGCGGCCAGGGCCGGACTGCCGAAGTGCAGGTAGCCGTCGCCGCCTTGGAAGGCGCTTTCCTCCCGGACGGTGACGCCGGCACGGGTAAAGGCCTGGCGGCTTGCGGCGGGCGACAGGTAGCGGAGCCGGTCGGTCATGCTGCCGGGATGGCCGCCGCGTCCGATGCTCTCGCCGTGGGTGTCGAACAGCACGACCTCGATGCCCGTCACGCCATGCCGGGCCAGGGCGTCGGCGACACGCAGCCGCAGGCGCTCGATCAGGTAGGACGCATCCAACTGTCCGACGTAGCGTCCGCTGTCGGAGTAGCCGAATTGCAGGCAAAGCCGCCCGATCTGCCGCAGGTAGTCCCGGTAGTGCGGCGACCGCAACGCCTCGTCCAGCACGCGGGCGCCGGACTCCAGCGCCTCGCCGGTCTCGAACAGCGGGCTGATCTCGATGTTCCGGTCGCATCCGAACAGCCGGGCGAGCCATAGGGCAGCCAGCAGGGTGTAGCCGCTTTCGGTTTCGGCGATCAGGAAGCGGACGGGGCTGGCTCCATCCACATGCTTGACGATCTGTGCGACGGTCATCATCAGGCGGACGGCGGATGATTGTTCCGCCAGCAGCGCGCCGAAGTAAACCGGCACCGGCTGCACCGCGTCCAGCGCGGCATTGATCCCTGCAAGCAGCGTCCGGCGGCGCACCGGATCGCCAGGCGGGTCGTTCAATCCCAGCCGCTGCCGGACCGCGTTGTGCAGCTGGGTGGCGTTCAGGCGGACATGCGTATGGGCCAGCGACATGCCATGCCCGACCAGCCCGGCCCGAGCGACCAGCAGCCGCAGGCGGTCATCGCCCTCCGCCTTCGCAATGGCGGCGTCGAACATCGGCATCAGCGGCGCCGGCGTCAGCAGGGCGGCGTCCCGCCGGCCGACCAGCACCTCGGCGAATGCCGCGACCCCGGCGGGATCAGCGCTGGTCGGGGCCATCAGCAGTTGCGCATCCACCGCGGCAACTGCCTCCTCCACTCGGGCGGCCAACGCGGCGCCGGACGGTAGCCCGCCCGTTTGAGCCGCCAGGCGTGCCAATCCCATCCGCTTCATCCGCAGGCGCAAACGCAGCGTGTCCCACCAGCCAATGTCGGTGCGGCCATCGGTGTCGTAGCCGACCCAGCTTGCCAAAACGACGGGTTGTGGGGCCAGGCCGGTCCAGCGGTCCGGCCAGATGGCAGCGGCTTCCCGCAGCATGGCGGCGGATAAGTCGTCCAGCGCGTCGCGGCCGCGATGCATTGCGGCGGCGGCCTGCTCGAACTCCTCCTCCAGTGTGGGACGGCGGGGGCGGTGGCTGGCGAAGGCTGGCGGGGCCGCGCCGTCCGCGGCGTCTGCCAGAGCGTGCAGTACCTGCGCTGGGGCGGAGAAGGTCGGATGCGCCGTGAACACCGCGGCGAAACGCGTGCGGCGGCAGGCGTCGCTGAAGGCGGCGAAGGGCACCGGGCTGTCCAGCGGATCGGGCCGCGCCAGCCGCCGGGCCAGGGTGCCGAGGGCGTCATCCGGTTCGCCGGACCTATGCGCATACTTGGCCAGGCGGGCAGCCCGGCCAAGGAAAGCTCGGTCCCGAAGCAGCCGCACCAAGCTGCCCACCTGATCCAGGTCCAGCCCGCCCCTGTCCAACTGACGGGAAATGGCCAGCGCCACCAGCAGCACCGGGTTGCCGAACGGGTCTTCCTGAGCCCGGTCCCGCGCGGCGGCAACGGTGTCCGTCAGCGTCTGCGCGAGGCCCTCAGGGGTGGTCTGCTCCTGGTCCATGCCGCCCCGCCGTGTTGCATTGCACAACATTGGCAGGGCGGGGGCGCCGGATGCAATGCCTCTTTCCCCAAAGTTTCGGCTTAGTGAAGGCTAAAGCTGGGTTACGCCCTCCAAGGTCTGCGCAGCCGGCAGGTAGTGGAAGCCGTCACCGGCCTTGACCACATGGCCGATGCCCGGCCAGGCGAAGTGGTAGGCCAGCAGCGGCACCCGGTTGGCGGCCAGCATATCCATCATGCGGACCCTGCTTTCAGACGACTGCACGGGGTCGGTGTCGAAGGCGAACTGGGTGCGCGGACGCTCCAGCAGCAGGACGGGATGGTGCGCCAGGTCGCCGATGTAACACATCTGGGCATTGCCCGAGTTGATCATGAAAATCGAGTGGCTGACGGTATGCCCCGGCGCTGCCAAGGCGGTGATGCCCGGCAGGATCTCCTGCCCGTCGCGATAGAAGGTGATGCGCTCCCGCAGGGGCAGCAGGTTGCGCTTGGCTTGCGCTACGAAGCTGGCCCGGGCCGGGTAGTTTGCCGGCACCTTGCTGTCGTCCGTCCAATAATCGAAGTCGGCCTGCCCGATGAAGTATTGGGCGTTCGGGAAGTTCGGCTTGCCGTCGGCGCCGACGAGGCCGCCGCAGTGGTCTATGTGGGCGTGGCTCATCACCACGGCGTCCACGCCGGCCGGGTCAATACCTGCGGTGCGCAGGGCGGTTTGGAGCTTGCCGGTGGTCTTGCCGAATAAGGTGTCTCCGCCCATGCCGGTGTCGAACAGCACGGTGCGGTCACCGGTGTTCACGACCAGTATATTCTGCTCCAGCACGGCGTTGCTGGGGGACAGGAAGTTGTCGTGAAGCTGCCGGGCAATCTCTTCCTTGGAGATGTTCAGGAACGCGGCGTTTGGATCGCCGAGAGGAAGTTGACCGTCGGTGACGACGGTGCATTCTGCATCGCCAAGCCTGAAGCGATAGAAGTAAGGTGCCTGCGCCAGTCCCATCGGCACCTTGGCCCACCCGGCGCCAGGCATCAGCAGCGCGGCGCCTGCACCGGCCAGGAACATACGGCGCGTGGCCGCGGCATCTTGCATGAGCATTTCTGGTTTCCCCCCATTACGTGGTTCCGCTGACGCCGGACTTCGCCCGTGCGACCGGGCAACCATGCCGCGGTTCAGCGTCGTTCGGCAACCGGAATTGAACGGAAGGGGTTCAAGCTATCGTCGCGGCCCGTACTACCAAATCATAGGCTCGCGCAAAGCCGCGTCCAAATTGTAACCAGTATGGCTGATCTGCCAGTCCTGCACCGGCATGAAGCGTGGCGCCAGGAAGCGGTATGTGCGGCGCAGCAGATTCCAGGTGTTCTGCGACCAGACATTCCCAGCACCTTCCCACGATGCCAGGATGTCCTCCCAGGCGCGCAGGCTGCTGTAGAGCCAGTCCCGGTGGATACGCACGGCGCCGGTCCAGCCGTCCATGTCCCGCAACACTTCGATGACGTCGGCCGTGCAGGCGTCCAACTCGTGGAACCGGGCGCGCAACTTCTTATAGGCGATGCCGGCCAGACGGCGGACGCGGGACAGCAGCTCGATCGCGCCGAGATTATGGCCCACACTGGCGCCGAGCGTGTCCACCTGCGCCAGCAGCAGGCCGACCCGGCGCAACAGCCGGTCCCGCAAAGCCTCAACGAAACCCAACTCGTGCGCCGCAATGGCCAGCAGGCGAGCGGCGGCCGTGGCGTTGGGCAGATCCAGCATGGCTGCCGCCTCGATGGCGGCGGATTGCAGGCGTTCATCCATGTCCGGCTCGGCCGCTGCTTGCAATACGGCTTGCGGATCTTCCGACGCCCAGGCCGGGCAGATTCCGCCGCCGAAAGCGCCAACCAGTTGCAGCCGCAGCCGCTCCTCCGCCACGCGCTGATGCAAGGTGCTAGGCTCCCAACTTGCGCCACGGCCAAGCACCTCGAGCGGGAGCAGATCTCCCGGTCTCACCTCGGCGACAAAGTGCAGCGCCTGCACGACGAGGCTGAGCATCACTGCGTCCGGGCTGCCATCCTCGATGCCGTAGTTCTGCTGCAGCGACCGCAGCGGGATGGCGGCTACGGTGCCGCCAAGGGAGAATATCATCACTGGGGCAGCGTCGGCCTCCGCCGGTCGGAACAGCACGTCCCCGAACTGAGTGAACACGGGATGCTGCAAGACGCACTTGCCGTGCGCCGAAGCCGTAAGGTCGGTAGGTTCGGCAAGGGCAGCCATGGTCGCAATATCGGGGACAGCGCTTAAGAAAGTCTTTGCGAACCAGGTCAATCGCAAAGGTTCCCAACCGGTCCCGTCGTAGCGGGACATCAAGCGGCACGCCAGCCGGATCGCTGCGGACATGCCCGAAGCTGCCCCGTCGCCGGCGTAGGCGGACGCTACAGGCCTTGTATTCGCCGCCGCTCCGCCTGCAGCGCCGCCGGAACGAAGCTGCGGTCCTGCAGCCCGCGCAGCAGCGGCGGTAGGTGGAGGAGGATAATGACCACCAGCGCTGCTCCAGCCGTCTGCAGCCCCGCTGTCCCAAACCCTGCCCCGGCTCGCGCTAGGAGCGCCGCCTGCGCCAGCACGGCCGCGCCGGCCACCGCAGCCATTCCATGCCGCCGGCATAGCGCCAGGTCGGCCGCCTTCACCACCACGACGACATACAACAGCAGCGACGCTCCAAGGACCGCGGGGCCGACTGGAAAGATTGCCGCCGCCAGCGCTGGGACCAGCATCAGATCCAGCTTGAGCCATTCCGGGAACCGGCACCGCAGCATCCACCCGGACCCCCACGCGGCCACGTCCAGCACCAGGCAGACCAGGATGCCGGTGATGAAGCCGCCCAGGTGGGCGCGCCAACTGACGGACGGCACGCCGGCCGAGAAGGCGACGTTCAATGCAACCGTTGCGGCTATCGTCGCAAACGGCATCTCCACCTTGCGGCGTAAGGATAGGTAGAGCAGCGCCCCCAGCAGCCCGGCTATGGCGCCGGACGCCCCGGCCGTCACGCCGTGCGGCTCGGCCGATGCAACGAGGCTGCCGGCCACCAGAGACGTTCCGTATAGCAGCACGAACCATGCTGTGCCGATCCGCCGCTCGACGGCCATGCCCCAGGACGCCAGGCAGACCATGTTAAACAGCAGGTGCATGGGGCTGAAGTGCAGGAAGCCCGACGCCACAAGGCGCCACTGCCCGTGCAGCAGGCCGCCTCCGTTCAATGCCCCGGGATATAAGGCCCCGAACCGCACCGCCGCCGGCACGCTCAGGGTCAACGTTCCCGTTGCCGCGGCAATGGCGAAGAACACAGCGACGTTCAGCGCCAGCAACAGCCAGGTCGCAGGAGCAGGGGCATTGGGCGCTAGGACGCTCAGGGGACGCACGGCAGGACCTGTCCGTCAGTCGCCTTCGGATTCCAGGCTGGCGATATCGGCGTCGCTAAAACCGAAGTGATGGGCAATCTCATGGAGCAGGACGTTGCGGACCAGGCGGAACAGGTCTTCCCCGGTCTCGATCCATTCCAGCAGGATCGGTTCGCGGTAGAGCAGGATCAGGTCGGGCGCATGACGGGGGCCGGCCGCCTCGGCCTGGCCGAGCGGAACACCGCGATATAGGCCGGTCAGCTCCCAGGCGTTGTCCAAGCCAAGTTCAGCAAGCGTCTCATCATCTGCGACCTCCTCCACCAGGATGGATACGCCGCGGACATGCTTGCGCAGTGCCGAGGGAATGGCGGCGAGCGCCCGGTCGGCCAGGTCGGCGATATCCTCGGGTGCGGGCGGCAGTGTATAGATCGGCATGGCGGGTATCCGCCTGATCCCGGCGAGGAAAGCAACCGAAATGAAGCCTGCATCAGCAAATCTTCTGCCCCCGGAAGGGCGCGCAGCCCTTCAGGAAATGCTGCCGCTCTGGCATCCCGTGCCTGGCCGGGACGCGATCCAACGCGAGTTCAACTTCTCGAGCTTCAATGCCGCTTGGGGGTTCATGTCCCGTGTGGCCCTCCTTGCCGAAGCGCAGGATCACCATCCCGAGTGGTCCAACACTTATGGCCGGGTCTTGATCATCCTTTCGACGCACGACGCTGGCGGCTTGTCTGAACGGGATGTGCGGCTGGCACAGGCGATCGACGAGCTAGGCCTTTGAACACGTTTCGAGGGTGGGCGTAAACCGCGTTAAATTCCTCTATTGCGAGCAGGTGCCTGCACCTTCCGGTGCAGCAGCATTACGTCCCGACCTGACTGTCATTTGCCCTACCCCAAGCCGATCGCTGCCGGCTGGTCTGCAACGGCCAACATTCCGACGACCAAGCTGGCGAGCGTGGTCCGGCATAGAGATGCATACATCGCCGCCTCGGCTGCCGCGAAGGCATCGCCCAGCACCGAGTGAATGCTGCAGCCGAAAACGCAGGCTATGTTGGGATTGCCGTGCACCGGCAGCAACGGGCGGCAGCCACCGGGGTTGACGGCCTGCCAAACGTCGCCGAGCGTGATGTCTTCCGGCGCCCGCGTCAGCTCGGCACCGCCAGGCCCACGCTTGACCCGGACCAGACCGGCACGTGCCAGCAATCCCGTGATCCGCCGCACGACTACCGGGTTGGTGTTGACGCTCCGCGCCATTCGCAGGCTGGTCGCTGGCCCATCTACCAGCCCGGATGCCAGCAGCAGCAGGATGTGAATGGCGACGGCGAAGCGCGTGGCAACCATCGAACATAAAAGCCCGGACCGGCCGGGGGTTCCAGTCACGCCAACGCAACAGTAAGGCAGCCGTAGCCGAGGCATCCCATGCTGGTGTAAACAGCAACATGGACATCGTTGTTGAGGTCGCGCGCGAACCTACTTTGCCTGAGCGCTCGTTAGCGGTACGGCGTGCTGCCGCTCGCCTGTGCTTGCAGATGGGATGGTCGCCAGTGCACGAAGTGCCGCTGCCGAACCATCGCCGGGCCGACATCCTGGCGTTACGGCCCGATGGCGGCTTCGTCTGCATCGAGGTGAAGTCGGGGGTCCGTGACTTTCAAACCGACGGGAAATGGCCGGAATACCGGGCCTACTCGGACGCGCTTTTCTTTGCCGTGGATGGCGATTTTCCGCTGGCGATGTTGCCGCCCGACACCGGCCTGATCGTCACGTGCGGACTGGAAGCCGAGATGCTGCGCGACGCACCATCGCATCCCTTGGCGCCAGCCCGTCGCCGTGCCCTGCTGCAGCGTTTTGCCATCATCGCCGCCCAGCGCCTCGCCTGGCTTGAAGACCCGGCAGCCATGAACGGTGTGCGCACGGCGTTGCGCGCGGAGTAGGAACACCAGGCGACGAGATTGCACAACGCCAAGGCCAGCCGCGCATTCCCGCCAATACGCGTCCATCGGAAGCTTGAACGCCCTGCAGCATCTTAACTGATGACCGTCCGGACTCTGCTGGCCCTGACTGCAACCTGCCTTAGCCGTCCAGCAGTTCCGCAAGCCAGACCCTGCCGCTCCAGCCCTGAACCTGGTCTGTGCCGATCATATCTTCCGGCGGCTGGTCGGCACCTTTCACCAGCAGATCCGGCCGCAAGGTCTCCAGCAGCGGAAGCGATGTATCCTCGTCGAAAAGGCAGACAAGGTCCACGGTGGCTAGGCTGGCCAGGACGGCCGCCCGCGCCGCCTCGGGCGGAACTGTGCTGCTGCTCGGCATACGCTGCAGGCCCGCGTCCGAGCGAAGCCCAACCACAAGGCGGTCACACTGGCCCCGGGCCTGTTCCAACAAATGCAGGTGCCGGGAATCCATCAGGTCGAACACGCCCATAATGAACCCGGTGCGCCAGCCACGCCGCCGCCAGCGTTCGATCTGCTCGGTGGCTGTTTCACGTGAAACAATCTTGCGAGGCGTCCCGCCCCCTGGTGCCAGCGCTTGCAGCAAGTCTTCCTCACGCGCGACACTGGTGCCGATCTTGCCCACGACGACACCACCGGCCAAGTTGGCCAGCCTTGCGGCAATGCGCAGGTCCAGCCCGGCCGCCAATCCCGCCGCAAGCGTCGCCACCACAGTGTCCCCCGCTCCAGCAGGGTCATAGACGTCCGTTGCGACCGCCGGCAGGTGCAGTACCCCCGTGGCATCGGCGAGCGTCATGCCGTCCTCGCCCCGCGTTACCAGCACGGCACCGAAACCGTGCGCGGAACGGAGAGCCAGCGCGCCAGCAGCGATCTCCGCATCCGTGCCGGCGGGCAAGCCCGTTGCATCGGCGAGTTGCCTGCGGTTTGGCGTGATCACGTCCGCCCCCGCGTAACGTGCGTAGTCCGACCCTTTTGGGTCCACCACCACGCGCCGACCGGCGGCTTGCGCGGCCGCGATCAGCAGTGCTGGAGTGTTCCCAGCCAGAACTCCCTTGCCATAATCGGACAGCACCGCAACTGAAGTCGCCGCCAACGTGTCCCCTGCAACCCGCATCATCCGTTCGGCGAGCTTGGTGGGGATCGCGCTGGTTTCCTCCCGGTCGGACCGCAGAAGCTGCTGCCCACCACTGACAAAGCGCGTCTTGACTGTTGTGGCCCGGCCGCCCTGCACCAGCAGCCATGGCTCCACGCCGGGCTGGCCGCCGATCAAACCGGTGAGGTCGGACCCGTCCTGGTCATCTCCAACCACGGACACAAATGCCACGGCGGTGCCAAGGGCCGTCAGATTCCGCACCACATTGCCTGCCCCACCAGGCATGGCCAGCTCCCGCTCGACGACAAGGATCGGCACCGGCGCCTCGGGGCTGATCCGCTCGACGTTGCCATAAACCGTCCGGTCCAGCATCACGTCGCCAATGACCATCACGCTTGTTCGCGCCAGACGGCGGACCGCTGCGGTCAGCTCCTCAACAGTGGGACCATCAGGCTGCGAGCCGGAGCTGCCAGAGTCCGAGCCGTTTGGATGCGAAGCTGTCTCGCCAGGGCGGCCTTGGGCAGGGGTGATGCTCTGCATAGACCGCAGGGCTAGCCTTCCCCTGCTCATGTGGCAAGCGCGGTATGGCGTTTGAGCGACGGTTACTGTGGCGCATCATCCTTGAAAGAACGATACTCCCGACCCCTCCAGCACGGCGCAGGTCAACGGACCGCCACGCCCGGCGCCCGTGTCCAGGCCCAAGCGGTTCGCCTTGATCTCGGGTCGCTGGCTCGGCGTATGGCCGTGCACGACCAGCATGTCCGGAGCCTCCGGCAGCATCGTGCCGCGCCAGCGCAGGAAGGGTTCGCGTATCCATAGCAAGTCATCCAGCGACTGTTCCGCCAGGGTCACGCCCGGGCGCACGCCGGCGTGGACGAACAACGCACCCTCGCAGGACCAGTGCGGCAGCAGATCCCGGACGAACTGCAGATGGGACGGCGGTAGATGGCCCACCCAGTCCCGCGCCGGGCTGCGGATCGGCGCGCCCCAGCTCAGCAACGTATCAACGCCACCGTTGCTCAGCCAGTCATCCACGGCTGAGGAACTGGGTCCATGCAGCGCGGCCAGCATCATGGCTTCATGGTTTCCCATCAGGTTGACCACCTCCACCCCCGGGGCAGGCGGCCCGGCCAACAGGTGCGCGATCACCCCGGCGGATTCTGGCCCACGGTCTATGTAGTCGCCCAGGTGAACCACCACGGCATCGCTGCAAGGCCGGTCCCGTAGGTCCGCCCGTATACCGTCATGCACACGCTGCAACCTGTCAAGGTGCCCATGAACATCGCCCACGGCATAGATGCGCTGGCCTGGCGGCAACCCGACAAGGCGTGGATCAAGACGGTGTAGGACCATGCGCTCCTCCATAAGACAGGCATCCCAGTCCGTCACCCCGCCCCGCACCACGCCAAAGTCACCCAATCTTGCCTTGGCGTGTCCGCCGCGCGCACCAAATGCCTCGGAGATGAAGGAAAGTGTAAACGCCATCGAGGTCGAAGGCCTGACCAAGCGCTATGGCGATGTTCTGGCTGTAGATGGCGTGTCCTTCAGCGTGACGCCGGGCCAGACATTAGGCCTGCTGGGTGGCAATGGCGCCGGTAAGACTACCACCATCGCCATGCTGCTCGGTCTGCTGATCCCGAGCGCCGGCAGCATACGGATCATGGGCCGCGACATGGCGCGGGACCGGTTCGCCGCACTTGCGAGAATGAACTTCAGCAGTCCCTACATCGCCTTGCCGTCCCGCCTGACCGTAGCCGAGAATCTGCGCGTCTATGGCCACCTTTATGGCGTCCGCGGCCTGGAGGCGCGCATCTGCGAGCTTGCGTCGCAGCTCGACCTGACCGGCCTGCTTAACCGGCCGTCCGGCGCCTTGTCTGCCGGACAGAAGACGCGGGTAGCGCTTGCGAAGTCTCTCATCAACCGCCCGGACCTGCTGCTGCTCGACGAGCCGACCGCGAGCCTGGACCCCGACACCGGCGACATGGTCCGGAGTTGGCTGGAGCATTACCGGGCCGAAAGCGGCTGCACGATCCTGCTGGCATCGCACAACATGCCAGAAGTGGAGCGGCTGTGCGATGAGGTGCTGATGCTCAAACAGGGCCGCATCGTGGACCAAGGTCGGCCGTCGGAGCTTGTGGGCCGCTACGGCCGCAGTGATTTGGAGCAGGTGTTTCTGGACATTGCCCGGCGGCGAGAAGCGGCATGACGCTGCATCTTCCGATGCCGTCGTCACCGCACGCACGGCGTAGCAGTCCGGAGGACATCCAGACCGCCGCTTTGCGCCGGTATTTTCGGGATCACCACGGTGCCGGGCGGCCTTGTGACGAACGTCGCCTCCGCTGGGGCCGCCACGCATGACGAGCGCTGCACGCCGCATTTGGGGGTTGATGTATCGCCACCTCGCGCTCTATCGCCACTCCTGGCCGCGGCTGCTTGAGTTGATGTATTGGCCGGTGCTGCAGATGTGCATCTGGGGCTTCACCGCCTCCTTCATTGCCGGACGTGCCGGGACGGGTGGCGCCGTCGCCGTAGCGGCCGGAGCCCTGCTGGGCGGAGTGCTGCTGTGGGAGGTTGCGCTGCGCAGCCAGATGGGCGTGGCCATCAGCTTCCTTGAAGAACTATGGTCCCGCAACCTCGGCCACCTTTTCGTCAGCCCGATCCGCCCATGGGAGATGCTGGCGGCACTGGTCGGCATCAGCGTGCTTCGGATGCTGACCGGCGTGCTGCCGGCCATCTTGATCGCTTTCCTGCTATACGCATTCAACCTGTTCGCGATGGGGCCGGTGGTCGTGCTCTTTTTCGCCAACCTCATGGTGATGGGCTGGTGGGTGGCGCTGGGTGTTGTCAGCCTGATTCTGCGGCACGGCGCCGGGGCGGAGGCGCTGGCTTGGTCCGTGCTGTTTGGGCTCACACCCATCAGTGCTGTTTTCTACCCGGTTTCGGTGCTTCCGGCTGTCTTGCAGCCAGTCGCGCTATCCCTTCCGTCGGCGCATGTGTTCGAAGGGATGCGGGCAGCGTTGCAGGGGGTTGTGCGATGGGATCACCTGGCCTGGGCCTTTGCCCTCAATGTGTTTTGGATGGCGGCTGGGCTGCTGCTGTTCGCTGGGCAGTTCCGCCAGGCCCGGCTGCGGGGCGCCCTGCTCAACATCGGGGAATGATCAGGCGGATACCATGCGGGGAAATTCTTTAATCATTTGCCAATTTTGGGGGGCCGTTTGCATTCAGTCCAAGTCGTCGCTGGCGGAAGCCTCGTTTAATAGTGGGTGGTTCAAGCTAAATACCTTGAGAGATTGCATTCAGCTCGCAGCGAAGTAGATTGCATCTCGAAGGGTATCATCGGCTTGATCTGAATGTCTGCCGGACGTAGGCGGAATGGACGTGGACTTGGACGTTGCCAGCTATGCCGCTCCCGGGGTTATCGTTCGATAAGATTGTGCCGCGGTGCGATTTGATGGCCAAATACGGCGTGTCGTATGGCATCGGCGCATGCCAAACCGCTTCTGGTTGGTTCGGCACGGGGTCAAGGCAGCCGTGGGCCTCGTATCCCACGAGCCGTCGAAGAAACGTCCGGCCAACCCAGACTAGCTACGGGCCGAGCCTGCGACGGGGTTAAGGCGGACACCCGTTCATCGCTCATCGAAGTTTAGCGAGACCTCAAATATAGAACAGTTATACAAAGATTGCCCTCAAGTCCTGTTGCGACATTCCGACAAAATCTGACAAATTGGTCCCTGGCAAAAAATTGTTCCACCGATATTATGAATACTGTCAACAAGAGTGGCGCGCCTGATTAGGGCAGAAGATTGTCGAGGGTCGGTGGTCTCCGGAAGGGCGGTCAAGCAGCGAATTTCATGAGTGGGGAAGTTGGTTTGT
>CAXTOB010000010.1:23850-26310 GCA_964245505.1 uncultured Acetobacteraceae bacterium
GATGATAGATGGTGGGGTCAGTTCTGCGCCGGCAGACCGGACGAGCGGCATGTGCCTTAGCGCAGCCGGCGGACTGGGAATGGATCGGAACGTGGCCGCCGCGGGCGGCACCGAAGCCTTGGAGGCCAAGATGAAGACAAGTTTAGGGCTGGGTTTGCGTGCACGTATCGAACAGATCATGCAACTGGAGGACGGCCAGCATCACCACTGCATGGCCAACGGCGATAGCGCATTGTTTGCCCATCTCGCCCTCAACGCGGCGAACTCTAACCTGGCCATGCCGCGCCGCCTGCGGAACGTAGATGACGCGAAGCTTAACTGATCTTTCGGCCCGGCACCTCTACGCCGCCTGATCAACCTGGATAGGGGTGCGATGGCAAAGCTGCACTGCTCTCTCGCCGGGTTTAACGCCTCCGATGCGTTGGATATCGAAAACCTGGCGAGGCTGACGCGCTCGCGCTTGTCAGCCGAATGGTCGTTCTCCATGACGGGTGGAGACAGTTGCGACCTGTTGCTGTGTGATATTGACTCGGCCGCGGGTGCCGCCGCTTGGCAACGCAGCGCAACGCGTGGCGGAGCCCGCGCCGCAGCAACCATCGGGTTTAGGACCTCGGGCGGGCTGACGTTAAATAAGCCGGCGCAGGCGCATGGGCCCGGTGGCATCGTCCATATCCTCAACGAGGCCGCCCAACTCGGCAAAGCCCTTGCCGCGCCAAGCTCGCCAGTATCCGGATCTGCAGAGCATGGCGGGGCACGGCCGAAGTTGGGCTGGCTGCGGTCTTTCTTACGCTCCATCTTCGGATGGAGGTCCAGACGGCGTGCAGACCCAGCCATACCGCACGTAATGCACATGCCTGATGCGCCCGGCAGCGCTTTTCTGGTCGATGACGAGCCCGAACCGGCACAGCACACGTATGGCATCCAGCTCCTGCCTACTTCCGCCCAAGGCCGCATGGCGGACACCGGCCCTGACACGCCGGGTCCGGGCGGAACAGCCGTCATGGAGCTTGACCGACCGAAGCAGCCCGCATCCGCAACGGCCGGCACTTTGGTCGTGGCCGGTGCAGCAGGCTGCAACTTGCTGGACCTACTGCGCCAGGCAAAGGCGATGTCACAGGTCGTCGTGGTTCGCTTGCGCGACCTTCCTGCCATCTGCGCTGCCCCCACGATCGAGATGGGCTACTCGTTCACAACGCTGCAAATCATGTTCGACAGCCCGGTCGAGGCGCTCGTGCCCGCTCATGTCAGCGTGGCGCAGAACTCCTACTACGGCCGGAATGCAGTGCGGCCGGCTCATAACGGCCCCCTCGTAAGCGTGCCGGGCTTTCCGCTTCGAAGCCTGTTCTGGGTGGTGGTCCTCCGGTGCGGCGGCAAGGCGGAAGCCGCACGATACCGGAACGGCACGTTTAAGCTTCAATCCATGCCGGACCTTCCGGGCCTGCCGCATGCACGCCAGCACGTCGCCTGGAGCAGCCTGCTCAGCCGCCGGGCCATGACGGCCGCCGCACTTGCGAAGGCAACGGGGCATGACGCCGATGAAGCCGCTCTCTTCCTGGCAGCCTGCGACGAGCTTGGCATCCTGAAGCATAAGGAGCTTCCGCCCGAACTGATGCCTGCTTTGACCGCTGGGTCCAACCACGCGTCCGGGCACGCCGCAGAGCCGCGCAGCATCCGCAAACGGCTGGGATCGCGCCGGACGTAATCAGCTGAACCTCACGACCACGGGCTACTTGGGGCCAGAAGGTTCACGATGGTAACCATCTGGGATTGCCTCGGTTCAATGGACGGTCTGCAGGCTTGAAGGCGATGCCGTGGTCAAGGCCGTCTCCAAGTTGATGTCCTCGGCCATGGGCAAGCGATAGTATAGGCAGGAATGGCTTATGGCCGCCCGCGCAGGTGCCTGTCCGGGGTTGGCACGCCAAAGGAGGCAAGGGCCGGCCGCGGCCAGAGCACGTCCGGTTCAAGGACAAATGTCAAACGTGCTCCGACGTCATGTTTTTGCATGCGTTTGTCCGGCCCAAATGGGGCGGTTTGGGCTGGACATGCTTTAAGACGCCGCAGAAGTGACGCGGGACCGCCGCCTACAACGGGACCGTAGTCCGGGCGGCGGCGACCTCCCGCTCCCGGCCAGCATCGGTCATGAACTCGGCAATGTGCGGCCGGACCTGTAGTTGACGGCTGTGCAGAGCGTGCGTCGCAGCCACCAGCGACCCGCCCCGGCCGAGCGCGGCGTCGCCCAGCTCGATCAGCCGCAGGTTGGGCCATGCCTTTTCCCGGATGCCGTGCACGGTGCGCAGTACGTCGGCCGCCGGCATATCCGGCATGGCCTGCGCGATCAGCAGCGCCATGCTGGCCGTCGAGCGGGAAACGCCGGCATGGCAGTGCACCAGCAGGCTCGCGCCTTCCGGATGCAGGGTGCGGCCGAACGCCAGGATGGCGTCCACGTGCTCGGGGCTGGGC
>CAXTOB010000010.1:26320-37205 GCA_964245505.1 uncultured Acetobacteraceae bacterium
GGATATCGCCGGGGCGGGGATCAACGATGTCGTGGAACCGCAGCTCCAGCTTCGCATGCTCGCCGAATGCGCCAAAGGCTTCGGGCACGGGGTGGTCGGGATCGAGGATGGACAGGACATGGCTGGCGCCCAACGCGCCGTGCCCATCCAGCTCCTCGATGCCGCATACGGTGATGACGAAGGGCGGCGCGGCAATGGTCATGCGGGTCGGTTCCTCGGTGGCGTGCGCTGGAATAAGGGCAGCCGGGCGTGGACGCTAGGGGTCAATGCAGGCGGGCGCTGCTACGGCCCGCGCGCCGCAGGTTGCGAGGCACTTGCCCCGCCGGCCGTTGCCGAACGAGCGGTTGCTGCCGTGCGTCCAGGGGCAGCCGCGCTGGCTACAGTACGAGCCTGCCCCCGACCACAAGCAGGGTGATCGCAAGCGCAAACCGCAAGACCCGGTCCGGCACACGCGCCGCGAAGTAGCTGCCAAGCACGATGCCGGGCAGCGAGCCGGTCAGGAGCAGGCGCAGCAGGTGCGTATCCACCGAGCCGATGATCCAGTGCCCAAGCCCGGCCAATAAGGTGAGCGGCACCGCGTGGGCGATGTCCGAGCCAACGATCTGGACCGTGGGCAGCCGCGGGTAGAGCAGCAGCAGCGCGGTCACTCCGATCGCCCCCGCCCC
This sequence comes from uncultured Acetobacteraceae bacterium, assembly GCA_964245505.1. Classification (GTDB taxonomy): domain Bacteria; phylum Pseudomonadota; class Alphaproteobacteria; order Acetobacterales; family Acetobacteraceae; genus DASWOJ01. Next base: position 26,986 of record CAXTOB010000010.1, read on the forward strand.
GATCGAGGAGGCCGAGACGACAGCGCCCAGGAACACGCCCACTGCCACCGTGCAAGCCGCAGTGGCGCGTGGCCCCAGCTCACCCACCCGGGCCGCATACAAGTCCAGGAGCTGCTGACGGAAGATCAGGGTAAGCGCCGTAAAGAGCAGGGAGCATGCCAGGACCTTGGTGATAAGCTGGTCGAGGGCTGCGTCCTTCACGTCGAAGCGGGACAGGATGAACAGGGTCAGGGCAGTGGCCGGCACGCTGCCGCAGGCCAGCCGTCCAACGATGTCCCAGCGCACGGTCCTGCCGATGCCATGAACCAGGGTGCCGACGCTCTTGGTCGCCGCGGCGAAGAAAAGGTCGGTGCCGACTGCCGTAGCAGGGTGGATGCCAAACAAGAGGACGAGGAGGGGCGTCATCAGCGAGCCGCCGCCAACGCCGGTCAGGCCAACCAGGACGCCGACCCCGAAGCCGGAGAGCACGTGGGCCAAGGTGATGGAGTGCAGCGCGTTCATGGAATGCTTCTTATCACTCCATGCCGGATGCCTTCGACTCCTGGGATCGCATCGGCCAGGATCCGGCGGTTTCATGCCAGCGGCCCTCCGCTCCGGCCCCGGCATCGGCTCCTGGTTCGGCCTCGTTTGATCCGGCTTGGCGGCGGCTATTGGGAGAATTGGGTCAGGGCTGCATTCCGCCGGTGCGGCGGCTGCGCGACTTGCCGCTGCGGGTCTTCACACCCTAAACACCGCGTCGATCATACCGGGGGCAGCCATGGTACGGGCACAGATTTTGGCATGGGCAGTAGTGGCGTTGCTGTACTCAGGCCAGGGCGCTGCCGCGGACCAGATGGCTTTGTCGCCGCAGGAGCAACAGCTTGTGCAGGGCGCGGTCACGCTGCTTGGATTCACCGCCGGGTCGCCGCTCACGCCGGCCGAGCGAGCGACTGCGTATGACTTTGCCGCCCGGGAACGGAAGGAGGTGGATGCGCGCGATCCCCGTAAAGCGGCGAGCGAAGCACCACAATATGCCGCAATGCTGCGTGTGGCATCCGGACCGGCTGGACCGGCTGCCACACGGCTCCGCGCCGCCTTGCGCAATTCGTTCGCGAGTAAACCCGAGTGCGTCGCAATCATCGCAGCGCACGACACGGTGGTGTGGTTGGACCCGGCGGGCAAGCGGGTCTTCACGGAGCGGACCCTGCGCGGCCTGCAGATGACCTACGCCTGGTTTGCCGCGATGGAGAACCTTCCCCCGCCCGGCCCGGACTTCATTGACCGGGAACGTGCCTTCCTGCGCGAGAACCTCGGCATAATTCCGGCGGACCAGCAGGATGCGATCGCTTTGACGGAAGTTTACCTTCCAATCGCTCAACAGGTCATAGCCACCCAGGCGCCGGCACGCCGGGCAAGCTTCGTCGCCAAGATGGGTGAGACGAGGGCCACGGGAGACCAGTTGCCAGCTTACGCCGCCAACGTGGCGCGCGCCGTGGCCGTTGGACCCGGCCGCCGGACGGGAGGCGGAGGAGCGTCGGGCGCCGGCATGGCAGCAACGTACAACAACGTTCTGCAGAACATGATATTCGTCCAGCCTTGGACGGGAGCCATCATGCGCGGCAACGGCCACAGCCCGTTCTCAAATTACGGCTCAGTCGATTGATGCCGCGGACTCTCCGGTCCTGGTCTTCGCTGGATGCCTGCATGCGTGATCGCGCCTGTAGTGCGACCTCGCGGCAATGGGGGAGCAGCACCATCGCGGCAAGGTTAATGCCCCGGCTCGGGATCGCCTGGCCTAAAGGCGAGAGTGCACCGATCCTGTAAGCTGTTCGGCGCGGTCCGAGCGATGGCGTAGCTGCAGTGACGCTCGACGCCGCAGTGGAGACGACCCGGGCGGCGCAGCCGGCGTTTGCCGCCGAGGGGGCAGAAGGGGTGCATCCTGGGACTGCTGGCCATCGTCCCGGCATCCATCCGCGTCTGCCCACGTTATGGAAGAGTTGAGCGTCTGCCCGGCCGTTTTCCCGGTCGCTGCCGCTCTCAATCCGCCTCACTTGCTACGATCCGGAACAGCAGGGCCTCGCCGTCCGGCCGAACCAGCCGAACCAGTTCCCCCGGACGGAACACGTGACCCTCGAACGTCCATAGCGGATCGTCGGCATCCCTTATGCTCTGCAGCGCCCAACCTTCGTCGAGGCGGATCAGCTCGACATGGATTGGGTCGGCGCCGGGCCGCTCACGGATTGCCAACCAGGGGTTCGGGTCTTGGTCATAGGCCGCAGCGTCAATCTGACCCTGGGGATTAAGCTGCAAGTGCGTAACCAGGCGGTCCGCCAGGTTGCCGTCCGGCATCCCCGGCCCCTGGGCCAGCAGCATTGTCAGCTTCGCCATCACCTCGCCTTGTCCCGTTACCACCACAAAATGGAACGCGGCAGCCGGCGTTAAGGTTCGTCGTCAAGCTGCTTCGTCCACCGGCGCCTCATCCACATCCGGGTCCGCTGCGGGATCGTGGCCGGTTGCCAGCCCTGCCTCCTCTTCCTCCAGCAGCTTGGCCGCTGCTGGGAACACGCCGAACCGTGCCGCGACGTCCGGGGCGTAGCGCAGCAGGTCCGGACGCAGCTTGGCCAGCGAAAGGTCCTTCGCCTTGCCCTCCAGCATCACGTCGAACTCCAGCCCGGCGGCGTCCCGCATGAAGCGCGCGAACTCGAACGGGTTGGTGAAGTCCGCGTGGCCCGTCCAGACCGGCGGCAGCAGCACGGTGGTTTTCTTGCGGGTGCCGGGCACCGGCCGCTTGACCTCCCGCAGTTCCGTACGCGGCGAGGAGAAATGCACCTTCGGCCGCACCCCCTCCGGCCAGGTCCGCAGCATCGTGCGCAGTGCGTCCACGGCGTCCAGCCCCGCCGGGTTCAGGCACCAATGATGCTGGTAGTCGAACACCAGGCGCACGCCAGTGTGCCCGTGCACCCAGATCGTGTCGGCGGCGGAGAACCGGATGTCGTCATGCTCCAGCACCAGGCGGCGGCGGACGTGTTCCGGGAGTGTCGGCCAGGTTTGCGCCCAGCGGGCACGGCTGGCCTCCACGTCGCCATAAGTGCCGCCGACATGGGTGACCAGCACGGCCTCCGGTCCCAGCTCCATGCGGTCCAGCATCTCGGCCTGGCTGGACAGGTCCCAGATGCTTTTCCGTGTCAGGTCCGGGTCGGGGCTATTCAGCAGCACAAATTGCGAGGGGTGGAAGGATAGGCGGATGTCCAGCTCGCGCGAACGGGCGCCGACGGCGCGCAACTCCACGTCGGATTCGGCCACCATGCCGTGGAATTGCGGCATGTCCGGGTGGGTCGCGTAGGGCGCCAGATCGGACGACATGCGATACATGCCGATCCGCCGCTTCTGCAGGTGGTCGAAGATGGTGTGCAGGTATTCGAGCGAGGTCTTGAGGTGCGGCCCCTTCTGCCAGCGCCGGGTGTCGTTGCTCTTCAGGCCCGGTGCGCCCATCACCTTGACCGGGAAGCCTAGGCGCAAGGGGGTCATGCTGCGTCCTCATGCATCGGCACTTCGTCCTCCGTTTCGAATCCCAGGCTGCGTATGAACCAGTTCCAATCTGCCGGGCGCAGTGCGCCGCCGCTGGCCTGGCGGTGGCCGTTGCCATAGGCGCCGTCCGCGCCCGGCGGGCGGTGGTCCGCCAGGAAGGCCACCAGGTCCCGGTCCCGTCCGCCTCGCGCCGCGAAGTGGACCCAGCCCGGCCGGTATCCCGTGTTGGCCGCCAGGACGATGGAGTCCTTCAGGCGTCCGCGCCATTGCTGGGCGATCAGCGGGTGCACCTGCGCGGGCGAGCTGAACCGGATCAGCGCCACCTCGCCCCGCAGCTTGGGCGCGGCGCAGCGGGCGGCGTCCAGCTCGGTCTTGACCTCTGCCTTGGCCGCTCGCAGCGCCGTGGCTTCGGGGCTAGCGCCCTTGGTGATGTCCCGCGGACCGTCTGCCTGCATCAGCAGCGCCAACGCGGCGGACGCGTCGCCGGCAGCGGTCCGTCGCGGGGCATTGACCAGGGAGGCAGCGTCGCGCAGGGCGGTGATGCCGTAGCGCCGGGCCTCGGTCATTTCGGGGAAGCCCGCGTCCTCCGCCATATCGCCGATCAGGCCAACCGCAGCGATCCACAGCCAGGCCGATGCGTCCGCAAGCGCGCCTGCACACCAATAGGCCAGGAGGCTGCTGGTGGGGATCGGGTCCATGCCGTAGCCGGTGATGACGGTGGCGCCAGCCGGCGACGCGCCGGGGATGTGGTGGTCCACCACGACCGTCGGCACGCCGGGCCTGGGCAGGTCCGGCTGTATGCCGAGGTCGGTGACGACGACGCCGCCCACTGGCGTGCCGGCCAGTTCGGCCCGCATCTCCTCCGTCCAAGCGCCCTCGCCGCGCCCGACGACGCGGGTGCGGACCTGCCAGCCCGCGGCGCCGAATGCCCGGGCGAACAGGGCGCCGGCGGACAGGCCGTCGGCGTCGTTGTGGCAGAGGATAAGAACCGGGGCAGCACGGTCAAATGCGGTGACGGCCGACCGGAACGCGTCGGCTGCGCCAGCGGCCTGTTGGGAGTGGGAGGCGGGAGCGATGACATCCATGCCTGCCATAATGCTTGGGGATGGCTCGGGTTTGCTGCCGCTGGCACGGATGGGCCGGCAGCCGGACGGCGCCGCACTGACTGGCGGCGTCGGATGGCGGGCGGCGTCGGATGGCGGGCGGCGCGGGGCCGTGGCTTGCACGGCCGCGCGGCGCTGCGGCTTAGCCGCGGGTGCGGCGGCGCAATGCTCCGAGCCCGAACAGTGCGCTGCCCAGCACTGCCAGCGTTGCCGGCTCCGGAACGTCATTGGCCGTGACCGACACGTCGTCGAGCGCCTGCCAGCTCGGGTTGTTTTGGCCCGAGAACGTGATTGTCGTGTTGACGTCGATGGCCGCGACGGTGAAGCTTTCCAGGGTATAGCCGAATGCTGGGGCGTTCAGCGATTCGAAAACCTGAGTATTGCCAAAGTAGGCTTGGAACTCGTTCGGTGTGCCGCCGTCGCTGGCGAAGTAGAAGCTGAACGTATAGGACTCGCCCGCCGTCGTCGCGATCGTCTGCGAGATGGAGCCAAGAGCGTTAACGTAGCCGAAGAACGCGGCGTATAATCCGGAGTTGGCGCCTTCGTCGTAGTTCGTCGCTGCGAAGGCACCGTCTCCGGACCAACCCGTCATATCACCGGTCTCGAAGCCCGGGTTCGTTACTAGGTTGGTGGGATCAGCGGCCGCTGGGCCGGCGATCGCGGCCATGACGACCATCATAGCGGGCAGGTATTTGACAGACTTAAACACGGCAGCCTCCTTGCGACAGATTCGTTACGGAATACGCAACTCCCGTGCCAAGGATATAAGCAATTACTATTGCTAAGAATTCGCTTGATAGGTCCATCCCATTCTTGACGCATGTAAGCTTTTCTGACGTTATTCTCTGAACCTCAAGCCAAAATCGTTATTCGTTACTTGTCGAACACAAAATCGAGGATTAACACCCGCTTCGTCGCTAGTTGCGAAAGAAGGTTTGACCGCGTGGGCGGATGAGTAGTCCTGCGGTCTCTGGGTGAGGCCCTACCCCGGCGGGCCAGCGAACCCGCACCCCGCCGGTGGCGTCAACCGCCCCGGTCCTCACCAGGCGCGGCCAGACTTGCCGACAAGACGAGTTGCTGCAAAGCCGATACTGCTGGCGAAGTCGGAGTTGACCGTTTGTTCACGGCGTCACTGGCCTTGTGGACCCGACTTCATCGGTATTGAGGACGGGCCTTCTCACCTTGCCAACGCGTGTCCTGACGGGTCGGGCGACCTCGCTAGCAGTATCAAAGCCGTGACGATCAAGGCCGGCCGCGCTGCAACCACCGCCTAGGTTTCGGTAGGCCAGCCCAGGCCTGCCTGATGTTGCGCGGCCCTGGCGTATCGCAGCGCGCTTACGGTGTGCCACAGCGGCAGGCCCGGAGCACGCCGTAGAGCGGCTGCCGGAGATATATAAGGATGCCGCACATGGCGCCGCGCCCAGCCCAGGTTATGGCCGCCATTCGCCTAACCGCCTGGAAAACAGGTGACGCTCCGTCAGATCGCCACCCGAACTCCCAGCTCCACCACACGGTCGCTCGGGATACGGAAGAACTCCGTCGCGGGCACGGCATTGCGCGCCATGAACAGGAACAAGATCAGCCGCCACGCATTCAGCTTAGGCACCATCGCACGGACCAGCACTTCCCGTCCCAGGAAGAAGCTCGCCTGCATCGGCTGATAGTCCAGCCCATGCGCGCCCAATTCCTCCAATGCACGCGGGATATTCGGCGACTCCATGAAGCCGTAGCGCAGCACGACCCGGTGGACGTTCGGCGCAAGCTCGATCACCTCGGTCCGCCCGTCCGGCCCGGCCTCCGGCACGTCCAGGTTCTGCACCGTCACAAACAGCACCCGCTCGTGCAGGACCTTGTTGTGCTTCAGGTTGTGCAGCAGCGCCGCCGGTACGTAGTCCGGGTTGCCGGTCAGGAACACCGCGATGCCCGGCACCCGAATGGTGCGCGACTGCGGCAGCCGGGCGAGGAAGGACGCGAGCGGCAGGCTGTCCTGCTTCCACCGCGCCAGCATCAGCTCCCGCCCGCTGTGCCAGCTCGTCATCATTGCCATCAGCGCCACGCCGACCAGCAGCGGCACCCAGCCGCCCTCGGGTATCTTGAGGGCGTTGGCGGCAAAGAATACCGCGTCTATCACGAAGAAGCCGCCGAACACTCCTAGCGCCAGCAGCCGCGGCCAGCCGAACTGCCGCCGGAACGCCACGGTGGCCAGCACGCAGGTGCACAGGAAAGTGCCGGTGACGGCGATGCCGTAGGCCGCGGCCAAGGCGTCGCTGCTGCGGAACGCCAGCACCAGTATCAGCACGCCGACCAGCAGCGCGGTATTGATCTGGGGCACGTAGATCTGCCCCTGCTCGGTCGTGCTGGTGTGCAGCACCGCCATGCGCGGCAGGAACGCCATCTGCATGCATTGGCGCGCGATGCTGTAGGCGCCGCTGATGAGCGCTTGGCTGGCGATCACCGTGGCGGCGGTGGCCAGCACCACCAGCGGCAGGCGCAGGAACTCGGGCGCCATCAGGTAGAACGGGTTCTCCAGCGACGCCGGGTCGGCCAGCACGAGCGCGCCCTGGCCGAAGTAGTTCAGCACCAGGCAGGGCAGCACGTAGATGATCCAGGCGACGCGGATCGGCTTGGCGCCGAAGTGGCCCATGTCGGCATACAGCGCCTCCGCCCCTGTTACCGCCAGCACGACCGAGCCGAGGGTGACGAAGGCCAGCCAGCCATGCTCGGCGCAGACCTCGACGCCGTAATGCGGCGAGACCGCGCGCAGGATGCCGGGATACAGGGCGATTTGGCGCAGACCCATGACGGCCAGCGCCAGAAACCACACTGCCATCACCGGGCCGAACAGCCGCCCAATGGTATAGGTGCCGCGGACCTGCACGGCGAACAGCGCCACGATGATGACGATGGACAACGGCAGCACGAAGCGCTGGAAGGTCGGCGAGACGACCGACAATCCCTCGACGGCCGACAGCACGGAGATTGCAGGGGTGATAGCGCCGTCGCCGAAGAACAGGCAGGCGCCGCCGATGCCGATCAGCCCCAGGGCGTTCCGCATTCGCACGCCCACGGTGCCGCGCTGGGCCAGGGCCATCAGTGCCAGGATGCCGCCCTCGCCGTTGTTGTCCGCGCGCATGACCAGCAGCACGTACTTGACCGTCACGATCAGGATCAGCGACCAGAAGATCAGCGACAGGATGCCGAGGATCTCGGTTTCGTGGATGCCAACATCCTTGAACTGGGTCAGGCTGGCCTTGAGGGCATAGAGCGGGCTGGTGCCGATGTCGCCATATACGATGCCGAGCACGCCCAGCAGCGCGCCCCCGGTCAGCGGGCGGGCAGCGCCATGCGGCAGGGCAGGTCCTCTCGCGGCGGGACTGATGGTGGCGCTCATCGCAGTGTCCAGGCTGGAGGGTGGCAACGGGCGAGGCGTTGCAGGGTCATAGATGGTCCATCCCTTGAGGGTGCGGTCCGCAGTGGTGTCTAGCACGCCCACATTCCGCCGCAATTGGCGCGGGTTGGATGATTCGGCAAGATGACTGGGGCACTGCGGAAGCTGCCGGCGCTGGGGCAGCTTGGCGCGGCGGGCCGGCGCCGCTGTCCGGACCGGGGATGCGGAAACCTATACGACTGCTGCCGTTGAACCGGCCGGCCCTGGCCAGCAGCCCGGCGCCTGCCCAGTGCTGGACGAATGCCGGTGCTGGACGAATGCCGGTGCTGGATGCGTGCCGGTGCTGGGCGCGTGAAGAACCGCGCTCACCGCCGCTGCGCTGTCCCATCCCCCATGATGGCACGGGGTTACGGGGTGCATCACCTTTTTAGTGGGACTGCCCGCCAGGCCAAGCTAACCCGGCTTCCGGCGCCGCATCGCACGGCGGGCGGCTACAGCCGCCGCGGCGCCAATGCCCATGAGGGCGAGGCTTGCCGGTTCCGGCACACTGACCGGCTTCGCCACACTCATGGTGTCGGGCAGCAGCGCAGGCCCAGCAAGGCCAGGATCCGCGGCAATGCCCGGCACTGCCGCAGCCGGACCGACGCCGGCGGCTGGGCTGAGCGTCATGCTGAACACGGACGGCGCGACCGCGGCGAGATCAAGCTGCATGGCCGGCACGATGGGCGCCTGCTGCCCGGGCGTGGCCGACCAGGATGCAAGGGCAGCTACCGTGGCCAACCCGCCCAGTGCCAGCGTGCCGGCCAGGAGGCCGGCGCCCGCGGCAAGCGGGCTGCCAAAAGCTGTGGCCGTGCCCAAGCTGCCGGAGTTCAGGCTGCCGGAGTTCAGGCTGGCGGAGTTCAGGCTGGCGGGGTTTATGCTGCTGGCGCCTGGGTCGCCGATGCCGGGCTGGGCGCCCAATCCGCTGGCACCCCCGTTACTTGCACCGCCTTGAACGTATTCCGCCCCATTGCCTCCATGCAGGGAGCCGGACGCCGGGCCAGGCGCCAGGGCGTGCCCAGGCCCGGCAGGAAGTGCGCTGCCGGGGGCATGTGTGCAGCTGGGCGCCACCGCGCTGGACTGCGGCACGCCCGCGTGCACGACGGCGTGGTGGACGTGCAGGTGCGGGACATGGCGCACAGCCGTCCGGCGAGCCGCCTGGTGGACCACATGGCGGATCGGGGCGCTGGCGATGCTTAGGACGGTTTTTGCAGCGGACGTGCAGAAGCTGAGCATGGTTCAACCACCGTGCAGGAAGGTGAACCGCTTTCTAACTTTCTTGCGTGTTAACCACCGTCAGGATTGCATCGTTTATGAGAGGGTTCCTTGACCCTGCAGCAATGGAAGGCGTCGTTGCGCGCTCAGCCCTTTGCCGTGGGCTCCCCTGACAACGGCAGCGGCTGCGCCTGGGGTGGCCGCGCTCCGAAGATCGCGCTGCCGACTCTGACATGAGTTGCGCCCTGGGCGATGGCGGCCTCGTAATCCCCTGACATGCCCATGGACAAGGTGCCCAGCCCATGCCTCGCCGCGCAGGCCGCCAGCCAGGCGAAGTGCGGCGCCGGGTCCCCGTCAGCCGGTGGGATGCACATCAGGCCGGTGAGTAGCGGCCCGAAGCGGCGGCTGCACGCCTCGATGAAGTCGTCGGCGTCCCGGGTGGGGATGCCGGCCTTCTGCGGCTCGTCGCCGACGTTCACCTGCACCAGCAGGCGGGGGCCAGGCGGCGCGCCTTCCTTGACGCTTTCCTTGGCGAGCGCATCGGCGATGGCGTCGGCCAAGCGGGGGCGGTCCAAGCTCTCGATCACGTCCGCGGTCCGCACGGCGTCCCGCGCCTTGTTGGTCTGCAGGCCGCCGATCAGGTGCAGCTGCAGCCCGGGATGGCCGGCGCGCAATGGCCCGAACTTGCCGGCTGCCTCCTGCACACGGTTTTCCCCGAACACGAGTTGCCCGGCGCCCAAAACAGCCAGCACATCCGCTGCAGGATAAGTCTTGGATACCGCGACGAGCTGGACGGACCCGGCGGGCCGTCCGGCGCGGACAACCGCGGCGGCGATCCGGGCCTGGACCTGGGCCAGCCGGCCCAGCAGGGTGTCGGCGGCGGAGGCAGTGGGGTCGGAGGTTTGCATGGACCGGAGGCTTGCCGCCTGGGCGCGCCAGGTCAAGGCGCGGAACGGCAAGGTGGGGGC
>CAXTOB010000011.1:0-29749 GCA_964245505.1 uncultured Acetobacteraceae bacterium
CCCGCCCCCCACCCCGGCCCTGCTATGAAAACGCCAATTTTCATCCATGGTAGCGCATCAGCCTTGATGCAGGGCGTCTCTCCCGGAGGGAGAGGGAGCAGCAATAGCCTAGCCCCCCAGGAACAGCCGGCGCACCTCGGGGTCCCCTGCCAGCGCCGCCGCCGGGCCGGTGCGGGCGGCGCGGCCGTCCACCAGCACGACGCCGGTATCGGCGATGGCCAGGGCCTCGTGCGCGTTCTGCTCCACCATCGCCACGGAGGTGCCTTGCCGGTGGATGTCGCCGATGGTTTGGAACAGCGCCTCCGCCGCCAAGGGGGACAGCCCGGCGGATGGCTCGTCCAGCAGCAGCAGGCGCGGTTCGACCATCAGGGCCATCGCCATCGCCAGCACCTGGCGCTGCCCGCCGGACAGGGTGCGGGCGGCCTGGCGGCGCTTCTGCGCCAGCATGGGGAAACGGGCCAGCAGGCCCTCAATCCCTCGGGACACCGCGGCGCGGGGCAGGATGAAGCCGCCCATCTCCAGGTTCTCCCGCACGGTGAGCGTCGGGAAGATGTTGGCTTCCTGCGGCACGAAGGCGATGCCGCGCCGTGCCCGGTCGCGTGCGGGCAGCGCCTCGATCCCCTGCCCGTCCAGCCGGATGCTGCCGGATTTCAGCCGCAGCAGCCCGGCAACCGCCTTCAGCAGCGTGGACTTGCCAGCGCCGTTCGGGCCGATGATGGCGACGAGTTCGCCGGGTGCTACGGACAGGCTGGCGCCCTTGAGAATTTCGTCCGCGGCGCCGTAGCCGCACACCACCCCGTCCGCCCGCAGCACCATCAGGCCGCGGCCTTGCGGACGCCCATGTAGGCTTCCTGCACCCGCGGGTCAGCGGCGATACTGGAGAAACTGCCCTCGGTCAGACGGCGGCCCTCGGCCATGACGATCACCGGGTCGCACAGGCGGGCGATCAGGTCCATGTGGTGCTCGATCACCAGGAAGGTCATGCCCTCGTCGCGCAGGCTGCGGAGCTGGCCGGCGATCTCCTCCGCCAGGCTCGGGTTCACCCCGGCAATCGGCTCGTCCAGCAGGATCAGGCGCGGGCGGGCCATCAGGGCGCGGCCGATCTCCAGCAGCTTCTTCTGCCCGCCGGACAGGGCGCCGGCCGGGGTGTCGGCAACGCGCGCCAGGCCGAGGCGGCGTGCCACCGCGAACGCCTCCTTCATCGCCGCCCGGGCCTCCCGGCGTCCGCCGCCGAGCAGGGCGGGCAGCAGGCGCTCGCCGGGCAGGCCAGGGGCATACAGCAGCAGGTTCTCGATCACCGACAGGCGCGGGATGCCGCGGGCGATCTGGAATGTACGGGTCAGCCCGGCGCGCGTTACCCGGTCGGCGCGCCAGCCGGTGATGTCCACCCCGTCCAGCAGCACACGGCCGCCATCAGGGGGCACAACGCCGGACACGCAGCCGAACAGGGTGGTCTTGCCGGCGCCGTTGGGGCCGATCAGCGCGGTGATGGTGCCGGGCTGCACGTCCAGGTCCACGCCGGACAGGGCTTGCACGCCGTAGAATGACCGGGTGAGGCCTCGGACCTCCAGCAACGCCATGGCAGTCAGCTCCTGCATGTGGCAAGGCGGGGACTCTTGCGGCGGAACCGGCGGACGGGAATGGCGGGCTGGCTTTGCTCCCTCTCCCTCCGGGAGAGGGTTGGGGTGAGGGAAACGGCATGCAGTGGCTTCTCGTCTTAGCAGCGGCCTCTGCCAACGCCATGGGTCGTTCTGGCGGCCTCCCTCACCCCGGCCCTCTCCCGGAGGGAGAGGGAGAAGGGACCGACTTCCTTGCCGGCTGGTTTTGGCACAGGCCATGCAAGGCCACTCCCCTGCACCGTCGGAGGAGGCCCGTCATGCTGCCACGCCGCGCCCTGCTAGCCGCACCCCTGGCCGCCGCCATCCGCCCCGCACGTGCGGCGGTCCCGCCGGAGGTGCTGGTCATGGCCAAGCAGATTGACGACCTGACCAGCCTGGACCCGCATGAAGCCTTCGAGGTGTCCAGCGGGGAGATCGTCACCAACATCTACCAGTACCTGCTGGCCGTGGACCCACACGACCCAAGCCGGCTGCAAGGCGAGCTGGCTGAGAGCTGGTCAGTCAGCAAGGACGGGCTGACCCACAGCTTCGTGCTGCGCGAAGGGGCAAAGTTCACCACCGGCCGTCCCGTCGCCGCGGCCGACGCGGCGTTCTCGTTCCAGCGCGCGATCAAGATGAACAAGTCGCCGGCCTTCATCCTGGGGCAGTTCGGCTTCACGCCGGGCAACGTGGAGGAGCGCATCCAGGCCGATGGCCGCACGCTGCTGCTCCGCACCACCGAGCGCCAGGCGCCGAGCTTCGTGCAATACTGCCTGACCGCCAACGTGGCGAGCATCGTGGACCGCGAGGCCGTACTGTCCCATGCCACAGAAGGCGACATGGGCAACGCCTGGCTGCGGCAGAACAGCGCCGGCTCCGGACCCTGGGTGCTGAAGGGCTGGCGCGCCAACGAATCCGTCGTGCTGGACCGGGTGCCGCGGGTGGCCGGCACTGTCAACCGGGTAGTGACCCGGCACGTCGCCGATCCCACGGCGCAACTGCTCATGCTGCAGCAGGGCGACGCCGACATCGTGCGCAACCTGTCCTCCGACCAGTTGCAGGCGCTGGGTGAAACGTCCGGCCTGCCGTTCGTCAGGGCGGACCGCGCCATCCTGATCTACCTGGCGCTGAACCAGAGCCACCCGGCGCTGGCGCATCCCGCCGTGCACCAGGCCATCAAGTGGGCGGTGGACTACGCCGGCATCCAGCGCAACCTGGTGCCGCAGACCTGGCGCGTCCACCAGGCCTTCCTGCCCGCAGGGATGCCCGGCGCGCTGACCGACCTGCCGTTCCAGCAGGACGTGGCGCGGGCCAAGGCCCTGCTCGCCGAGGCCGGGCTGCCGGACGGGTTCGAGCTTGCGCTGGATCACCCCGCCATCCCGCCCTATGCCGAGATCGCGCAGGCTCTGCAGGCTAACCTGGGGGCGGTGGGCATACGGGTGATGCTGCTGGCCGGGGACCAGCGGCAGATCATCACCAAGACCCGGGCGCGGCAGCACCAGGCGGCGCTGCTGTACTGGGGATCGGACTACTTCGACCCGAACTCGAACGCCCAGGCGTTCTGCGTCAACCCGGACAACTCGGACGACGCCAAAATGCGGACCGTTGCCTGGCGGAACAACTGGCGGGACGCGGCGCTCAGCGCGGCGGCGGCGGCCAATGCGCGGGAGGGTGACACTGCGAAGCGCCTGGACGAATACCGCCGCCTGCAGCGCGACGCACAGCAGTCCGACCCCTTCGTGATCCTGCTGCAGCAGGTCGAGGTGGCCGTGACCCGGCCGGGCGTCACCGGCTTCCACCTGGCGGGCTTGGCGGGGCGCACCGATTACGCGGCGGTGACCAAGGGCGCGTGAGGCATGCCGTCCGGGCAGGACCGGCTAGACAGGTTTGCCTCGAGGCTGGACGCAGACCGGTCAAGCTTTGTTGTTCGCGAGCAGAAACTTGCGGTTGGGTCCGGGGTCCCTGCACGTCCGATCCTGCCTGCTCAATGCTCCATGCCGGTTGCCGGTATGCAGGCGAGGTGCGAGCCTGGCAGCATGGACGCATGCAGTCACACCCCGCCCAGGGGAGACAAGGGGAGGAACTGGATGGACGTGATCCCGCAAGGCGCCGAGGCGAAGCTCGCGCCCGATTGGCCGCTGGACGTATTCAACACTCTGCGGCGGGCCGGCGTGACCCAGGCGGCCTACGTGCCGGACGCCGGGCACTCGCGGCTGATCCAGCTCATGCACGGGGACGCGGCGGTGCGGACGGTCGTCCTAACGACAGAGGAGGAGGGAGTCGCACTTGCGGCCGGCGCTTGGCTCGGCGGCGCACGGGCGGTGCTGCTGATGCAGTCGAGCGGCGTCGGCAACTGCGTCAACATGCTGTCGCTGATGACGGCGTGCCGCTTCCCGCTCCTGACGCTGGTGACGATGCGCGGCGAGTGGGCGGAGTTCAACCCGTGGCAGGTCCCGATGGGCCAGGCTGCCCCGGCAGTGATGCAGGCGATGGGCGTGACCGTCCTGCGGCTGGACCGTCCCGAGGATGCGGCGGAGGTCGTGTCCGCCGCGGCGGCGCTGGCCTATGACGCGGACCAGCAGGTGGCCGTACTGGTGTCGCAGCGCATGCTGGGCCGCAAGCAATGGCTGGAGAGCAAGTAGTGGCAACCTCGTTCGGAACGCTGGACCGCCGGGCGGCGGTCAGGACCTTGCTGGCGGGCGGCACGGATTGGCTGGTCGTCACCGGGCTGGGGTCGCCGTCCTATGACGTGTTCGACGCCGGCGACCGGGACGGCAATTTCTACTTGTGGGGCGCAATGGGCGGCGCGGCGATGACCGGGCTGGGACTGGCGTTGGCGCGGCCGGAGCGGCCGGTGGTGGTAGTGACCGGCGACGGCGAGCAGTTGATGGGCGCAGGGGCGCTGATGACCATCGCCGTCGCCAAGCCTGGCAACCTGTCGGTCGTCGTGCTGGACAACGGCTACTATGGCGAGACCGGGATGCAGGTCAGCCACTCCGGCCTGGGCGTGCGGCTGGACCGGGTTGGAGCGGGCTGCGGCATCCCCGATGTGCGGGAGGTCACCGACGAGGCCGGGCTGCTCGCCTGCCCACAGTGGCTGAGTCAGGTGTCCGGCGGCCCGCGGCTGGCGGTGGTGCGGATCGGAGCCGGGCACGTGGAGCGGGCGCTGCCGCCGCGCGATGGCGTGTTCCTAAAAACCAGGTTTCGGCAGCATCTCGGCCTACCGGTGTCCTAGCTGGTGGGTTGCAACGCCGACGACCCACGCTCGCTGCGGCGGCGCGAAGACGAGCGATTCCTGCGCGGCGCCGGGCGGTATGTGGACGACCTGCCGGCGGCCGGGCACCTGCATGCGCTATTCCTGCGCTCGCCCCATGCCCATGCCGACATCCTGGAGGTTCGGACAGCGGAGGCTGCGGGGATGCCGGGGGTGCGCGGCGTGTTCACCGCGGCCGACCTGCTGGCCGACGGCATTCGCCCGATCCCCTGCGCCATGGCGCTGCCCGCTGAGGCCGGACTGGTCGTGCCGCCGCGCCATGCCCTGGCGTCCGGCCGGGTTCGCCATGTCGGTGAGACCGTGGCGCTGGTGGTCGCGGACAGCGCCGCCGCTGCACGGGACGCGCTGGAACTGGTGGGCGTGGAGTATGGCGACCTGCCTGCGGTGACGGCGCTAGGCGAGGCGCTGGCCGAGGATGCACCGCAGCTCTGGCCGGAGGCGCCGGGCAACCTGGCCTTCCATTATGAGCGCGGCGACCGGGCCGCGGTCATGGCGGCATTCGATCAGGCGGCCGATGTCGTCAGCTTGGACCTGGTGAACAACCGGGTCGTCGCCGCATCCTTGGAAACTCGCACGGCGCTGGCCGAGCTTGACCCGGCTACCGGACAGATGCGCCTGACCCTGAGCGGCCAGGACGTGCACGGCATCCGGCGGGACCTGGCGCACTGCTTCGGGGTGACGCCGGAGGAAATCCACGTGCTCTGCCCCGACGTTGGCGGCGGCTTCGGCATGAAGAATGTCGTGCATCCCGAACATGTCGCGCTGCTATGGGCGGCGCGGCGCCTACGGCAGCCGGTGCGCTGGATCGCCGAGCGGACCGAGGACTTCCTATCCGGCGCGCACGGGCGCGACAACCTGACGCGGGCGCGGCTGGCACTGGATGCCGCCGGGCGATTCCTGGCGCTGCACGTTGAGACGACGGGCAACCTGGGCGCCTACGTGTCCGCCCTAGGACCCGGCGCGCACACGGCGTCGCCGGCGACGGCGATGGGCGGGCTGTATGCGGTGCCTGCCGTGTACATGGACGTGCGTGGCGCCTTCACCAACACCGTCCCGCTGGACGCCTACCGCGGTGCTGGCAAGCCGGAGGCCAACTATATCATCGAACGCCTGGCGGACCGCGCGGCGCATCAGTTGGGGCGGGACCGCCTGGCGTTGCGTGAGGCCAACCTGATCCGGGCGTTCCCGCATACCAGTGCGTTGGGCATCACGATGGATACAGGGATGTTCGGCGCCAACCTGGCCGCGGTGATGCTGGCCGCGGACGGCGCCGACTTTCCCGCGCGCCGGGCCGAGGCCGCCCGGCGCGGGCGATGGCTAGGCCAGGGGATCGCCTGCTTCCTGGAAACCTCCCGCGGCCGGCCCGGGGAGGATGGCGGCGTCCGGTTCCCCGGGGATGGCTCGGTCGAGCTGCTGTCGGGCACACAGTCCAATGGCCAGGGGCATGAGACCAGCTTTGCCCAGTTCGCCGCGGCCCGGCTGGGTCTGCCGGTCGAGGCGTTTCGCCTGGTGCAGGGGGACAGCCGCCAGGTCGGGTTCGGCGGCGGCCATGGCGGCGCGCGTTCGCTGCCAATGGCCGGTACCGCGCTTGTAATGGCGTTGGATGCGGCGCTGGCCAAGGCCCATGCGGAGGCCGCGCGCCTGCTGCAATCCGGCCCGGCGTCGGTCAGCTTCGCGGATGGAGCGTTCCATACGGCCGAGGGCGCCAGCGTCGGGCTGCTGGAGCTGGCGCGCACCCTGCCGGCTGGGACGCTGGATGCGGACGCCCACAACCCCAATGAGGCGTTCGTGTTCCCGAACGGCGCGCACATGGCGGAGGTGGAAGTTGATCCGGAGACCGGCGCGGTGTCGCTGCTGCGCTACGTCGCGGTGGATGACTACGGCGTACTGGTCAATCCGCTGCTGACGGAGGGCCAAGTCCAGGGCGGGCTGGCGCAGGGGATCGGGCAGGCGCTGATGGAGGGGGTGCATTATGATCCCAGCGGTGGCCAGTTGCTGACCGCCTCGTTCCAGGATTACTGCTTGCCGCGGGCGGCCGACCTGCCGGCACTTGAGGTGCAATTCAATGAGCACCCGACCGGGCGCAACCCGCTGGGCGCCAAGGGATCGGGCCAGGCCGGCGCCATCGGCGCGCCGCAGACGGTTATGTCGGCCATCGCCGATGCGATCGGCATCCCGCACCTGGACATGCCGGCGACGCCGGAGCGGGTGTGGCGGGCATGCCGGGACCGGACCAGTCGAGAAGTGCCGCCTACTCCCTCTCCCTCCGGGAGAGGGTTGGGGTGAGGGAGGCCACCCTCAAGCCCTGTAGGCTGGGCAGCGGCATTCACTCATCGGCAAAGGCGGCGCTTGCCGTTTCCCTCACCCCAACCCTCTCCCGGAGGGAGAGGGAGCAGGCAGCGGTCCTCCGTCAACGGCAACCATCCCGCCGCATGCGGACCAACGCCGAACCTGAACCAAGGACTTCGTGATGCAGCCCTCCTACGACGTGGTGATCATCGGCGGCGGCGTAATCGGCAGCTCCGTCGCCTACCACCTGTCCGCCGACCCCGCCTTCACCGGACGGATCGCGGTCATCGAGCGCGATCCCACCTACGCCGCATCCTCCTCGTCGCTGTCCACCAGCGCCATCCGGCAGCAGTTCGCCACGCCGGCGAACATACGCATGTCTGAGTACAGCATCGGCTTCCTCCGCCAGGTGCGCGAGGTGCTGAGCGTCGAAGGCTATGACGCCGAGATCGGCCTGCGTGAGCCCGGCTACCTCATCCTCGGCGGACCTTCGGACATCCCGGCCTTCCAGGCCCGGAACGCGACCCAGCGGGCCTGCGGCACCAAGACCGAGCTGCTGACCCCGGACGAGGCACGCCGCCGCCATCCCTGGCTGCGGACAGACGACCTCGGCATCGTCTCGTATGGGCCGGAGAAGGAGGGCTGGTTCGACGGCCCGGCGCTGCTACAGGCCTTCAAGCGCAAGGCCCGGTCGCAGGGAGTGGACTACATCGCTGGCACCGTGACCGGGCTGGAAATGGTGGGCGCCGGCAAGGTTGGCGCGGTGCTGCTATCGGATGGCAGCCGTCTTGCCGCTGGAACCGTGGTCAACGCCGCCGGCTCCTGGAGCGGGCAGGTCGGGCGCATGGCCGGGTTGAACGTGCCGGTGGTGCCGCTCAAACGCTGCGTATTCGTGTTCGACAGCCCGGAGAAGCTGCCGGACGGCCCGTTCATCTTCGACACATCGGGCTTCATCTTCCGGCCGGAGGGGCACCTTTACATCTGCGGCACCACGCCGAAGACGGAGAACTCGCATGATGACTTCGGCATGGAGGTGGACCATGCGCTGTTCGACGAGGTGATCTGGCCGGCGCTCGCGCACCGCATCCCGGGCTTCGAGCAGTTGCGTCTGCTGCGCGCCTGGGCCGGGCTGTATGAGCACAACCTGTTCGACCACAGCGCCATCATCGGGCGGCATCCGGACGTTCCCAACCTGGTGCTGGCCTGCGGCTTCAGCGGCCATGGCATGATGCACTCGCCGGCCGCCGGGGCTGGGACTAGCGAGCTGATCCTTTATGGGGAGGCGCGGTCGGTGGACATCAGGCCCTTCGCCTTCGAGCGGATCGCGGCCAACCAGCCGATCGCCGAGCATGTGTATTAGGGACCGGTTGGGCGTCCTGACCCGTCCCAGCGCGCGGCGTCACTCGTTCTGGTAAGTGGTTCGCAGCGTGCCGACGCCGGTGATCGTCACTTCGACCGTGTTGCTCGGCTCCCGCATGACGCCGACACCCAGGGAAGTGCCGCAGCAGATGACGTCCCCAGGCACCAGCGTCATGTCGCGGGACAGCAGGCTAACCAGGGTGGCGGGAGGGAACACCATGTCCGACACCGGGTAGTTCTGCCGCTCCGCCCCGTTCAGCACGGTTCGGATGATCAGCGTCGCCGGGTCAAGCCCGGTAGCGATCACTGGGCCGCATGGGCTGAAGCCGTCGAAGCTCTTGGCGCGGGTCCACTGCGGAAAGCTCGGATCGCGCTGCAGGATGTCTATGGCGGTGATGTCGTTCACGCAGGTGAAGCCGAAGATGGCGTCACGGGCCTCGGCCTCCGACGCGTTGCGGCAGGTCTTGCCGATGACGACGCCCAGCTCGCCCTCGAACACCACCTTTCCATCATATCCCGCGGGGCGATGGACCGTGGCGTCCGGGCCGGCGTAGGACGAGGCGGCCTTGATGAAGAACAGCGGCTCCGGCGGCTGCGACAGGCCCTGCTTTGCCGCCATCGCATGGAAGTTGTTCCATAGCGCAATCATCTTGGACGGCACCGCCGGGGCGAGCAGCCGGACCTGGTCCAGGGCCACTGTCTCGCCGGTCGGCGCGGGGGTGTCGAACATGCTGCCGCCGTGCACCGCGACCATGCCGTCCGCCAGGGTGCCGAACCCGGTGGCGCCGTCCCGCTCGAACCGCAGCCAGTGCGCCATTGCTAGATCAACCCAGCGACGCGGGCCCGCTGCGTCACCAGCGCCAGCACCACGTCGAGCGTCGGCGTCGGCAGGCCGGTCAACTGCCCCAACTCCTGTACCACGCCGACCAGGGCGCCGATCTCCATGGCCCGCCCACGCTCCAGATCTTGCAGCATCGATGTCTTGTGGGCGCCGACCGCACCGGCGCCGTTGATCCGCCGCTCCACATCGACGCGGAAGCGTATGCCCAGCTTCTCGGCAATCGCCTGACCTTCGAGCATCATGGCTTTGGCGACGGCGCGGGTGCCGGGGTCCTCGGTGATCACGTCCAGCGTCGCGTGGGTCAGTGCGCTGATCGGGTTGAAGCAGAGATTTCCCCACAGCTTCAGCCAAATTTCGTCCCGGATGCGGTCAAGCACCGGCGCGCGCAGGCCGGCCTTCTCCATTGCTTCGCTGAGCGCCTGCACCCGTTCGGTCTTCTCGCCGCTGGGCTCGCCGAGTGGGAACTTGTCGCCGTAAATGTGCTGGATGATGCCGGGCTCCACCATCTCCGTCGCAGGATACACGACGCAGCCGATGGCGCGCTCCGGCCTCAGGCCGTTCCACTGCTTGCCGCCGGGGTCCACCGTTTCCAACCGCGTGCCGGCCAGCTCGCCGCCGTGCTGGTAAAAATACCAATACGGGACGCCGTTGACCGCGGTGACGACGCTGGTGCGGTTGCTGATCAGCGGCTGCATCGCGTCCACGACACCGGGGATCGAGTGCGCCTTCAAGGCGACGAAGATGTAATCCTGCGGGCCGAGTTCCGCCGGGTCGTCGGTTGCGTTCACCTTGACGACCTTCTCCTCGCCGCCGATGCGGAGCTTCAGGCCGTTCTCGCGCATCGCCTTGAGATGCGGGCCCCGCGCGACCAGGCTGACGTCTGCTCCGGCACTGGCAAGCTGTGCGCCGACGTAGCCGCCGATGGCTCCGGCGCCGTAGATGCAAATCTTCATTGGATGAGTCCCCGGGTCCGCATCTTGGGTGCGCTTGGTTTCGATTCCATTGGCCGACCAGTTATTGTCCTGTGCCGCCCATCCCAAGGCATATGCCACGGCACTGGCCCGGTGCGAAGCCCTGCGCCGGGCCAGCAAAGTGCGCGTCGGAAACGACGTAGTAAGGGCTCGAAGCAGACCGCAGTCAGGTCCAGACGCGCAGCAACAGGACGTGATACTGCAAGTCTCTGCTCGCAGACAAAAAAGGCTAGGCCGATTTGCGTCCCGACTGGATGCAGACCGGCCTAGCGCACCACCGTGCCGCCAGGCCGCACGGTGCCGTTGCGGACGCCTATTCGGCCGCCGCCTTCATTACCGTCCCGACTGCCCCTGACGCCTCGATCTCGGCAATGCGGCGCGCGTCGAGCTTGAGCACGTCGCGCAGGATCTCTCCCGTATGCTCGCCCAGCAGCGGCGAGCGCACGACCTCCGTCGGGCTGTCGGACAGCTTGATCGGGTTGCCGACGGTCAGGTAGTTGCCCCGCGTCGGATGCTCCACGTCCACGATGGTGCCGGTCGCGCGCAACGACTGGTCCTCGGCAATCTCCTTCATCGACAGGATGGGGCCGCAGGGGATGTCGTGCTCGTTCAGGATTTCCATCGCCTCGAACTTGGTCTTGGTCTTGGTCCACTGCTCGATGGCGGCGAACACCTCGACCAGGCGCGGCAGCCGGGCGGCGGGCTTGGCATAGTCGGGGTCGGTGATCCACTCCTCCTTGCCGATCACCTGGCAGATCTTCGCCCATACCGGGGCCTGGGCGATAAAGTACAGGTAGGCGTTCGGGTCGGTCTCCCAGCCCTTGCACTTCACGATGGAGCCGGGCTGGCCGCCGCCGGAGGCGTTGGCCGCGCGCGGCACGCTGTCGCCGAACTGGCCGTAGGGATATTGCGGGTATTCCTTCAACGGCCCGTGCGCCAGGCGCTGCTGATCGCGCAGCTTGACCCGGCACAGGTTCAGCACCCCGTCCTGCATCGCTGCCAGTACCTTCTGCCCGCGTCCGGTGGTGTTGCGCTGATACAGGGCCGAGACGATGCCGAGCGCCAGATGCAGCCCGGTGCCGCTGTCGCCGATCTGCGCGCCCGTCACCAGCGGCGGGCCGTCGTCAAACCCGGTGGTGGACGCGGCGCCGCCGGCGCACTGCGCGACGTTCTCATACACCTTGCAGTCCTCGTAAGGGCCGGGGCCGAAACCCTTGACCGAGGCCAGGATCATCCGCGGGTTGAGTTCCTGGATGCGCTCCCAGGTGAAGCCCATGCGGTCCAGGGCGCCGGGGGCGAAGTTCTCGACGAGGACGTCGCACTCGCGAATCAGGCCCTCGATGACCGACTTGCCTTCCTTCGCCTTGCTGTCGATGGTGATGGAGCGCTTGTTGTGGTTCAGCATCGTGAAATACAGGCTGTCCACGTCGGGGATGTCGCGCAGCTGGCCGCGGGTGATGTCGCCCTCGCCCGGCCGTTCGACCTTGATGACGTCGGCGCCGAGCCAGGCGAGCAGCTGGGTGCAGGTCGGGCCGGATTGGACGTGCGTGAAGTCCAGGATACGCACGCCAGACAGTGCTTTGGTCATCGCAATTTCCCCGAAACGCTTACTTTGATTGATGGAACTCCTGGCCAGGCAGGCTGGCCGCGGTCCCTGCTTATACAGCGTTTGTGCGCTGGTGTCAGGCACTCGCGCCTGATGCCGGTGTGGGGACACTTGGACCCGCCCGCCGGGTTTCGGCCGCCACTCCAGGATTTACGCGAGGCGGCGCGGGGACGGCGGCAGGCTGCGTCTCTGGGTCGTCGCCGCCCTCCCTGTGCTCCGCCTGGTTTGGCGCGGCTGCTTGTCCGATGCCGCCAGGCCTACACTGCTGCCTCACTCGCGAGGCACCGCCGCAGGGCCTCCGGCGCCGTTTCATGCGGTGACTTGGGCTAGGAACGGCGCAACAAACATTTTAGGTTTGGGAGAAAGCCGCCACCTGACTCCACGCCGCGGTTTGCATAGCATGAGAACCGGGATTCGGGAGGAACACGCACCCCATGCCGCAGCACAAACCACACGGTGCAGCCGGGATGCAGCCGGGCGTCGTTGCTACCCCAGCCATCCACCCAGCCGGCCGTTTCCAAATTCGCTTGCGGCTGCTCTGCGCCGCCATACTGTTCTTGCGCCGGGTCGCGTGGGCTGCCGCATGAGCCGGTTGTGGGCCGCCCTGCTTGCGGGCCTGCTGCTCGCCGGGCCTGCGGTGGCGTCGGGCACGCTGCGGATCGGCATGCAGGACGATCCCGAGCTGCTGGACCCAGCCCGCAGCAGCGGCCTGCCGGACCGAGTGGTGCTGGCGGCGCTATGCGACAAGTTGATCGACACGGCGCCGGATGGAGCCTTCATGCCGCAGCTTGCGACGGCCTGGACCTGGGCGCCGGACGGGTTGGCGCTGACGCTGACGCTGCGCCCCGGTGTACGCTTCCACGATGGCACGCCGATGGACGCCGCGGCGGTGCGCGACAATCTCGAACGTTATCGCGCCAACCCACGCAGCCTGCGCCGGGGCGAGCTGAAGCCGGTCGCGGCCGTCGAAGTGGTGGACCCCGGCACGGTCCGCCTGCGGTTGAGCGAACCTTATGCGCCGCTGATTGCGGTGCTGGCGGATCGTGCGGGGATGATGCTGTCGCCAGCGCAGATTGGGCCGCTGGGGGACGGCGTGGCCGCTGGTCCCGTTTGCGCCGGGCCGTTCCGCTTTACTGAGCGGGTGGCGCAGGACCGGATCGTGTTGGACCGCTTCCTGGAATACTGGGCCGGACCGCCGGATTTGGACCGGGTGATCTACCGTCCCTTCCCGGACAGCACGGTGCGGCTCGCCAGCCTGCGCGCTGGCGCCTTGGACCTGATCGAGCGGGTGGCGCCGTCCGACCTCGCCACCGTGCGCGGGGAGCGGCGGCTGCGGTTGTTGTCCTCGCCCAGCATCGCCTTTCGCACCATGTCCATCAACCTGGCCGGCGATACGCCGCTGGGGCGTGACCCCCGGGTGCGCGCCGCGTTCGAGGCGGCAATTGACCGCGACGTGATCAACCAGGTCGCGGCGGAAGGAGCCTTCCGCACGGCCAACCAGTTCGAGCCGACGGGCACCCAGTACTGGAACCCCGACTTCCCCGTGCCGGCGCGCGACCCGGCGCGGGCGCGGGCCTTGCTCGCGCAGGCCGGGCTGGGCCGCGTGCCCGTCGTGCTGACGGTCGCCAACAATCCCCTGGACGAGCAGACCGGCGCGCTGATCCAGTCCATGGCCGGGGAGGCCGGGTTCGACGTGACGCTGCGGACGATGGAGTCAGTGGCGGCCACCGACGCCACACGGCGCGGCGACTACGAGGCGAGCATCCTGATCTGGAGCGGCCGGGCCGATCCCGATGGCAACGCCGCGGTTTGGCTGGCCTGCGACGGTTTCCTGAACTGGGGCAAGTACTGCAACCCGCGGATGGACGAGCTGCTACGCCAGGGCCGGCAACTCACCAACCCGGCGGCGAGGGTGCCGGTTTACCGCGAGATCGCGGCGATCATGCAGCGGGACCGTCCGCACATCGTGCTCTACAATCCGACCTGGCTGTGGGCGGCCAGCGACCGGGTCGAGGGTTTCGTGCCGCAGCCGGACGGGCTGATCCGGCTGGGCAGCGTGCGGCTGCGCCCATAATGCGACTGGCATTACAACGTTCTTGACAGGCCTGCGCCAGGCCCTTGACATGCCCGGCAACAGGCGAGGGAGCAGACGCGATGACGGTGTCCTTTGAACTAGCCGGTCCGACGCTGGCGGCCCGCGTGACCGGGGTGGATGCCACCCGGCCGCTGAATGCGGAGCAGGTCCGGGAGATCGAGGCCGGAATGGATCGTTTTGCTGTGCTGGTGTTTCCCGGGCAGGCGCTGACCGACGAGCAGCAGGTCGCCTTCACCGAGAACTTCGGCGCGCTGGAGGCCACCGGGGGCGGCAATGTCACCCACAAGGATCAGCGGCGGCTGGATGCCAAGCTGGCCGACGTGTCCAACCTGGATCAGCATGGCAAGCCGCTGGCCCGGGACGACCGGCGGCGGATGTTCAACCTGGGCAACCAGCTTTGGCACTCCGACAGCTCGTTCCGTGCGGTTCCGGCCAAGTACTCGATCCTATCTGGCCGGGCGGTCGCGACGGTGGGCGGCGATACCGAGTTCGCCGACATGCGCGCGGCGTATGACGCCCTGGATGACCGCACCAAGGCGGAGGTCGAGGACCTGGTGTGCGAGCACTCGCTGATGTATTCGCGTGGGTCGCTCGGCTTCGACGACCTGACGGCGGAGGAACGGGCGACGTTTGCGCCGGTGCGGCAGCGCCTGGTGCGCCGCCATCCCGTGACGGGGCGGCGGTCGCTGTTCCTGTCGTCCCACATCGGCGGGATCATCGGCTGGCCGGTGCCGGAGGCGCGGGCCTTCGTGCGTGATCTGGTAGAGCACGCGACCGACCGGCGCTTCGTTTATGTCCACAAGTGGCAGCAGTATGACCTGGTGATGTGGGACAACCGGCAGACGATGCACCGCGTGCGCCGGTTCGATGACAGCCAGGTGCGGGACATGCGGCGCACGACGGTGGCGGGGGATGCTCCGACGGTGCAGGCGCAGGCGGCTTAGGGGAGTGCGGGGCCGCAGGCGTCGTTCGAGAGCATAAAGAGGCAATCGGTGATCACTGGAATAGATATCCTGCGTTCCAGTATGACATACGGCTCAGCTATCCCGTGACCGGCAAGCGCCCAGGGTCAACTCGGCTGCAAGTTCATTATGTCCGTAGTAGTCTGCGTAGTCCGAGGCTTTGCGGCTGCCGCAAGCAATGTTTGGGTTAGCTCCGGCATTGAGAAGCAAACAAACCATAGTTCTGTCACCCTTGCCCGCGGCGACCATCAGGGGCGTAACACCGTCAACCGCCGCATTCACCTGTGCTCCCAATTCAATCAGGGCGTGGACGGCCGGCGCACTTCCACTTTGCACAGCCAGTATGAGGCAGCTTTCTGCCCCCTGTCCGGTGGTGGCCTCAATATCGGCCCCAGCACCGGCCAGCATTCTGATGACTGGGACATAATCGGCGACGCCCGCCCGAAAACACGCCCACAGCAGCGGGGTATAGCCTGAGCGATCACGCCCGTTCACCAAAGCACCCGCTGCCAGCAACCTGCTCAAACTTTCACCGTCGCCATTGTAGGCAGCGACGTGAATGTCTTGCATGTGACCCTCAGTCAGGCTGCTGACGTCCCTGCCTGATCCTTACACCACCGCGCCACCTCCGCATGGGTCGCGAACCAGCAGCCGCCGCGGGCCTTGGCGTGGGCGATCAGTTGCTCCAGCACCGGCATCCGGGAACGGTGGCCGGAAACGTGCGGGTGCAAGGTCAGCAGGAACAGCCCGCCCTCCTCCCACGCGCCGTCGAACTCGGCAGTGAAAATCTCCAGCACCGAACTCGGCGGCGTGTAGGGGCGCAGGGCGCTGAACCGGACGAAGTTGTAGTAAACGGCGTCGTCCCTGATCCACTCCGGCGGCAGCTCCACCACCCCGGTCGGCTCGTCGTCCGCCACCAGCTCATACGGGTCGTCGTCGGCCATCAGCGAGCTGTCATACAGCAGGCCCAGCTCACGGATGATGGACATGGTGTCCACCGAGAAGTCCCAGCTCGCCGTGCGCATCCCGACCGGGCGGACGCCGGCGAGCCGCTCCAGCGTGTCGGCGGCACGAAAGGTCAGGTCGCGCTCGACGCCGGGCGGCAGGGTGGTGTTGGCCTCATGGATCCAGGAGTGGATGCCGATCTCGTGCCCCTCCGCCGCGACACCGCGGACCTCGTCCGGATACAGCAGGGCTGACACTGCGGGGTAGAAGAAGCTGGCGGGGATGGCCTCGCGTGCCAGGAGGCGGCGGATGCGGGGCATGGCCTGGCGGTTGCCGTACTGGCCCTGGCTGATCCGCATGGGGCTTTCATCGGCGTCGCGCAGCGGGATGGTGTCGTGGTCGGCGTCGAAGGAAATGGCAACGGCGCAGCGTGCGCCGCCGGGCCAGGCTGCGGGAGCCAGGCTGCGCCCGGCGCGGGCGCGTCCGGTGATGCGGCGCCAGGTGGCTTCGGGCCACTGCCAGGGTTCACCGTCGGGGTGCTTGCTGCCGCTCATCGCCAAACTCATGCTGTGTGATGCCGATCTTGCGCCCGGCTCCTGCGGGCTGGAAAGGGGGCTGTGCGGCACCCGGCACGCACGCTAGCGTCACCACGAAGCGTCGGAGGCGGGGATGGACCTGGCGGCACCTGGGATGAAGCCTGCGGCGATGTCGCCGAGCCGGGCCAGCACCGCGGCGGGCATCGGCAACGTGCTGGAGTACTACGACTTCGGCGTTTACGGCTTCCTGGCCGGCGTGATCGGCCGCAAGTTCTTTCCCGGCACCGATGAGGTTGCGTCCCTGCTTGCGACCTTTGCGGCGTTCGGCGTCGGGTTCCTGGCGCGTCCGGTGGGCGGGATCGTGCTGGGCCGGCTGGGCGACGTGCGCGGGCGTAAGTCGGCCCTGGTGCTGACGATCCTGCTGATGGCGATTGGGACCGTGGGGATCGGCCTGATCCCGGACTATGCCAGCATCGGCGTGCTGGCGCCGGCGCTGCTGGTGCTGTGCCGTGTGCTGCAGGGCCTGTCCGCCGGGGGCGAGTGGGGCAACGCCACGACCTTCATCGTCGAGTGGGCGCCGGAGGGCCGGCGCGGCTACTACGGCAGCTACAGCCAGGCCTCCGTCGTGGGCGGGCTGCTGGCCAGTTCGGCGGTCGCTGCACTGCTGAACAGCGTGTTCACGCCTGCGGACATTGACGCCTGGGCCTGGCGGCTGCCGTTCCTGCTGGGCGCGGTGCTGCTGCCGGTCGGGCTGTGGCTGCGCCGCGGCATCAGCGAAACGCCGCGGTTCCAGGCGGAGCAGGAGGGGCACGGCGCCGGGCTGCCCGACCTCGGCACGCCGTTTGGCCTCATGCTCAAGGCGTTCGGCTTCACGGTGCTGTGGACCGTGGTTTATTACGTGATGCTGACGTATCTCCCGACGTTTACCCAGAAATATGCCGGGCTGACCGCGTCGCAGGCGCTGTGGTCCAACACGGTGGGGCTGCTGGCGCTGGTGGCGGCAATCCCGGTGATGGGCGCGCTGTCGGACCGGATCGGGCGCAAGCCGATGCTGGTGTTCTGCTGCGCGGCGTTCGCGGTGCTGGCCTATCCCGGCTTCCGGCTGATCCTGTCGGGCGTCCCGGTTTGGGGGGTGGCGCTGCTGCAGGTCGGCTTCAACCTGGTGATCGCCACCTTCTCCGGCGCCGGCCCGGCGGCACTCGCAGAACTGTTCCCGACGAGGTCGCGCACCACGCTGATGTCGAGCAGCTACGCGTTGGCAGTTGCGATCTTCGGCGGGTTCGCACCGTTCATCGCGACGTGGCTGATCCAGCAGACCGGCACGCCGGTAGCACCGACGTTCTACTTGATCGCCGCCGCCCTGGTGTCCGGCGCCACCATCCTGACCTTCCGGGAAACGGCCTTCGAACGGCTGCGCTAACCGCTACTTGCCGCCGTCCACCTGCAGGATTTGGCCATTCACGAAGTCCGCCAAGGGGCTGGCGAAAAACAGCACGGCGTTGGCGATGTCCTGCGGCGTACCGAGCCGGCGCAGCGCGATGGCGCCCAGCATCGCCGCCTGACGCTCGGCACCATAGCCTTCCCACTGCGCGGTGCTGGCGGGATTGCTCGGGATCAGGCCTGGCGCGACGCTGTTGACGGTGATGCCGTAGGGGCCGAGTTCGTGCGCCAACTGCCGGGTCAGGCCGACCACGGCGTGCTTGGCGCTGGCATAGGCCTGGATGCCGGTCAGCGACGCCTGCAGCCCGGCGCCGGAGGAGATGTTGACGATCCGCCCCCTTCCCTGTCGCTTCATGCCGGGCGCCGCGGCGCGGCTGAGTGCGAAGGCCGCGCCGAGGTTTACGGCAATGATGCGGTCCCAGTCGTCGTCCGGCACTTGCTCGATGGGTTGGAACACCTGGCCCGCTACGCCGCCGGCGTTGTTGACCAGGACGTGCAGCGGACCGCCGGCTGCGGCCTCGACCGACGCGATCCAGGCGGCACCGGCGGCACGGTCGGTCAGGTCCACGGTCGCTAGGGTCACGCCGGGCACCGTCGCCGGCACCGGATGGCAGCCGAACACCCGGGCGCCCAGCCCGGCAAAGGTCTCGGCGATCGCCCGGCCCAGCCCATGCCCGGCGCCGCTGACCGCGACCACCTGTCCATCGAATTGCAGGTTCATCGCGGCAGCTCCACCTGCCAGTCGAATTGCGAGTTCATGGCAGCAGCTCCAGCAGCAGCGCATCGGATTGCGGGCGCCCGGCCTCGACTTCGTGGATCAGCGTGACCAGGCGGGCGATGGTGGGGCATGGAAGGTTGTGCCTGGCGCCGATTTCGGCGATGGGGGCGATCTGCACGTCCACCTCCGTCCGGCGGCGGCGCACCGCCACGTCGCGCCATACGCCGGAGTGCGTCTTGGCGCTGGGCCGGTTGAAGGCGACCATTGCGGCAACGCTGGCGGCGGCCTCCGCTTCCGCGGCGCCAGGGCGAAAGGCGGCAGGGTCGAAGCCGTTGAAGCCGCGGGGCTGCACGCCCTCCGCGAGCGCCACCGCGACCGCCTCGCCACCGAGGGCGCGCCAAGCCGGCAGCAGCTCCGGCCGGGCCAGGCAATCGGCGATGGAGGCGTCGCCTAGGGCCTGGGCGAACAGCATGGCGCCGTAGCCAAGCTTACCCCACAAGTAGGACCAGATGTCGGGTGTGGTGATGGCGTCCGGCTCGAAGTCGCGCATCAGGGTGTGCAGTTGGCGCAGGCGGGGCGTGTCGGCGCCGTTGATCTCGCCGAGCACGACGGCGCCGCGGTTGCCATACAGGATGCTGCCCGGCCCCATCCAGTCCGCGCCGAAGTTGACGAAGGCGCCCACCGTGCGGCCGGCACCGGCGATGCCGGCGATGATGGTCTCGCACAGGCCGTTCTGCAGCGACAGCACGTAGCCATCCGCGGCGAGGTGCGGCAGCAGGGCACGGCACGCCTCCTCCGTGTGGTGCGCCTTGACGCAGAGGAACACCTTGTCCCAGGTGCCGAACACCTCCGCCGGTAGCAGGGCGAGCGCCTGGACGGTGAAGTCGGCGACGGGTCCGTGGATGTGCAGGCCGGGTCCGCGGATGGAGGCGACATGCTCGGGCACGATGTCCACGAAGGTTACATCATGGCCGGCACGCGCCAGGTAGGCCCCGACGGTGCCGCCAATCGCGCCGGCGCCCCAGACCAGCACGGCGTCACCGCTCACGATAGAGCGCCTGTGGAGTTGAGCGGATAGGTCATCATGCGTCTTGGTGCCTCCGGGCGTTGCCGCGCCGGAGTATCAGCCGGGATCGGCCGCGGCGGCTACCCCTGCCCTGCCGCGCCGGAGGTGATCCACGTAGTCGGCGCGCAGCATCGCGTAGTGGGCGGCATCCCAGCGTTCCTCCCCCATCTTGCGCAGCGACCGCCAGATGCCGTCCCGCACGAAGCCAAGCGTCTCGCAGGTGCGGATGGCGGCGGCTTTGAAGGTGTAAACGTTCAGTTCCAGCGCCTCGAACACCGGCTTCTCGAATACCGGCCTCCCGAATACGGATGCGATGACTTGCCCGATGAAGAAAGCCGCCGATCCTTGCCTCCGGGGCCTCCGGGGCCTCCGGGGCCTCCGGGGCCTCCGGCGCTGCACCGACCATCGAAAGCAAGGCGACGCCTTGATCCCAATCCATCAGCACGCTGGCCGTGACGGCCAAGGCGCCGTCCCGGTCGCCACATGCGGCGTGCTGGACACGGACCCTGCGTTTCCGCAAGGCACGCGGCCGGTTGGACCTCGTACAGCGGAAAGCGGCGTTTCGGGCCGCCCTACTGGATCAGCTCGGCGGGAGTCTGGAATTAGGCGATCAGAGCGGCGATGTCGTAGCAGCGGAACGGGCGTATCATCATGGCTGGCGGTCCCGGTCAGGCCGCGCTCCGAAACTGAGGATGCCGTGGGCAATCACGGCTGCGCCGATGCCGGAAGCAGCGGGCGAGCGGGACCTGCAACGCCACGCACCCTCCTTCTCCGCACTTGCCCGCCCCCTCACCCCGGCCCTGCTATGAAAATGCCTATTTTCATCCATGGTGGCGCATCACCCGTGATGCGGGGCGTCTCTCCTGGAGAGAGACAGAAGGAGCAAGCGGCGTTGACTTGGATTGAGGTCCAAACCTACCGTTCGGCATACCGAACACCGAAGGAGCCGCCATGCGTCGCACATTCCTCCAGGCTGGCGTCGCGGCCCTGCTGGCAGCCGGCATCCTGGGCCACCCGGCTGCAGCCGACGCCGCCACTCGCGGCGGCAAGATGGTTTACGCCCGCTATGCCGACTCCCTGTTCCTCGACCCGGTCCTGAACGACGCCAACGTGGACATTTGGGTGCTGACCAATCTGTATGACACGCTGCTGGCCCCGACACGGGACGGCCTGGGCGTACAGCCCGGCCTCGCCACCAAGTGGGACCTGTCCGCCGACGGCAAGACGCTCACGCTGGCCCTGCGCCCCGGGGTCAAGTTCGCCGACGGCTCGGACCTGACCGCGGACGACGTGACCTGGTCGCTCGACCGCGCCCGCGACCCTAAGGCCGGGGCCTGGTCGTCATCGCTGGCCTCAATCGACCGGATCGAGGCGGAGGGCGGGACCATACGCGTCCTGCTGAAGCACGCCGACCCGACCATCATCCCGGCGCTGGCGACCTTCAACGCCGCGATCCTGCCGCACAAGCTGTTCGATGCCGCGCCGGGCGCAACGGCGGAGGACAAGGCCAAGGCGTTCGCCGAGAAACCGGTGGGTACCGGCCCCTTCATGCTCGCATCCTGGCAGCACGGCGTCGCCATGACGCTGCGGCGCAACCCGTACTACTGGAAGCAGGGTGAGGACGGGAAGCCGCTGCCCTACCTGGACGAGCTGCAGTTCCAGATCATCCCCGACGACGCCACCCGGCTGCTGAAGCTGAAGGCCGGCGAGATCGATGGCACCGAGTTCGTGCCATTCAGCCGGGTGAAGGAACTGCAGGCTGATCCGGCGCTGCGGATGGAGCTGTGGCCGTCCACCCGCATCACCTACCTGACCGTCTTCTGCGGTCCGACCTACAAGGACGGCAAGCCTAATCCGATGGCGGACCCCCGGGTGCGGCAGGCGCTGAACTATGCCCTCAACAAGGACGCGGTCATCGGCATCACGACGTTGGGCCTGGGCAAGCCGATGCGCTCGTTCATGTCCAGCACCACACCGCTGTTCCTGAGCCAGGACCTGTATAAATACGACCCGGCCAAGGCCCGTGCGCTGCTGGCGGAGGCCGGATATCCGCAGGGGTTCGAGACTTCGATCCTGGCCTTGTCAGGCAACGCGGACGAGGCCAGCAACCTCGCCATCACCCAGCAGATGTGGGGCCAGGTCGGCGTGAAGCTGCGGATCGAGCAGGTGGACAACGCCACCCGCACCGCCCGCTACCGGGCGGAGGATTTCGCGATGCGGACCTCGCTGTGGACCAACGACATCTCCGATCCCAGCGAGGTCACGTCCTACGCCGCCTATTATCCGAACATCCACTCCCTGCATTCGCAGTGGAAGGATGATCGCCTGGACGAGCTGTTCACCGCGTCGCAGCAGGAAATCAACGTGGCGGCGCGCACGGCGCAGTATAAGGAAATCCAGGAGCGGTATGTCGCCGCGGCGCCGGTGGTGTTCTTGTATGAAACGCCCTATCCCGTCGCCTTCCGCAAGCAGGCACAGGGCTTCGTGCAGATACCCTTGGGAAACAACCTGTTCGAAGACGCCTACGTCGAGAAGTGATGCTGGCGGCCCCGAGTGTTTCCTGCTCCCTCTCCCGGAGGGAGAAGGAGCAGGCTAGATCTCCCTGCCGGACGGCGCCTGTGAGCCGCACCGGGCTGGTCGTGGGGCGGCTGCTGCAGATCGTGCCGACGTTCCTGGCGATCGGCGTGGTCGTATTCGTCCTCGCGCGGCTGCTGCCCGGCGATCCCGTCAGCGCCATGCTGGGCGACCGCGCCAGCGACGAGGCCATAGCCCGCCTGCGCCAAGGCCTGGGCTTGGACGAACCCATCTGGACCCAGTTCCTGATCTTCGCCGGCAACATGATGCGCGGCGAGTTCGGCACCTCCATCGCCTTCCGCCTACCAGTCACCGCCGTCATCGCCGAGCGTCTGCCGGCGACGCTGATGCTCACGGGGCTGGCAACCCTGTTCGCCCTGGCCATCGCCATCCCGCTCGCCTTTGTCGCCGCGGTGCAGGCGGGCCGCTGGCCGGACCACCTGATCCGGGCAGTGTTCCAGGTCGGGCTGTCATCGCCGATCTTCTACGTCGGGCTGGTGCTGCTGACGGTGTTCGCGGCGGGGCTGCGCTGGTTCCCGGTGGGCGGCTACGGGGACGGCCTGGCCGAGCACCTGCACCACCTGCTGCTGCCGGCGCTGACATTGGCGCTCAGCTTCTCCGCCGTCATCATGCGAAACCTGCGGGCAGCGATCCTGCAGGTGCTGCAGGCGGAGTTCGTGGACTTCGCCTGGTCCAAGGGCCTGCCGCGCCGGGTCATCCTGGTGCAGCACGTACTGCGCAACGCGATGCTGTCCACCGTGACCCTGGTGGGCCTGCAGGTCGGCGCGCTGCTGGGCGGAGCCGTCATCACCGAAAGCGTCTTCGCCGTGCCCGGCGTCGGCCGGCTGATGGTGGACAGCATCTTCGCGCGGGACTACCCGGTGATCCAGGCGCTGACGCTGGTGCTGGCGGTGATCGTGTCGCTGGCGTTCCTGCTGACCGACCTCGTGCAGATGTGGCTGGACCCGCGGGTCGCGCATTGAGGCGGGCGCCTGCGCCGATGCTGGCGGGTGCTGCGATCCTGCTCGCGCTGCTGTTCTGCGCGGTGGCGCCGGGCTTGGTCGCACCGTATGACCCGCTGGCATTCGACTTCGCCGCGCTGCTGCAAGGACCGACCGCGGCGCACCCCTTCGGCACCGACCAGTTCGGCCGGGATATCCTGTCCCGCACGATCGCGGCGGCAACTATTGACCTGCAGATCGCAGTGTTCGCCACGGTCGGGCCGCTGCTGATCGGGACCGCCGTGGGCCTGCTGGTCGGCTATTTCGGCGGGATTGCCGATGCGGTGTTCGGGCGGGTGGTGGACCTGGTGGTGACGTTCCCGTTCCTGGTGCTGGTGATCGCCATCGTCGCCGTGCTCGGGCCGGGGCTGGGCAACATGTATGTCGCCGTCACCGTCGTGGGCTGGGTGTTCTATGCCCGGCTGATGCGGGCGGAGGTGCGGGTGCTCAGCGGCCAGGACTTCGTGTCGGCCTGCCGGGTGCTGGGCTACGGCCAAGGGCGCATCCTGCTGCGCCACGTGCTGCCGAACGCCATCCGGCCGGTGATCGTCTATTGGATGACCGACATGGCGCTGGCGATCCTGCTGGGGTCCAGCCTGGGCTACCTGGGCCTGGGGGCGCAGCCGCCCGCCGCCGAGTGGGGCGTACTGATCGCCGACGGCAAGAACCTGTTCACCCAGGCCTGGTGGATCGCCGTGTTCCCCGGCGCCGCGGTCGTGCTGGCGGGCATCGGCTTCAGCCTGACCGGGGACGGGGTGGCCGACCTGATGGACGTGAAGCGGTGACCGACGCGCTGCTGCGGGTGGACGGCTTACGGGTCAGGTTCACCACGCCGCGCGGGACCATTCAGGCGGTGGACGGGATGGGCTTCACCGTGGACGCGGGGGAAGTCGTGGGCCTGGTCGGCGAAAGCGGCTCGGGCAAGAGCGTCACCCTGCGCGCCATCACCCGGCTGCTGCGCCGGAACGCGGCGGTCTCCGGCCAGGTTTGGTGGCGGGGCCGAGACCTGCTCGCCTTGCCGGAGCCGGCGCTACGTGCGGTCCGCGGGCGGGAGATCGCAATGGTGTTCCAGGAGCCGATGGCCGCGCTCAACCCGGTGCTGACGGTCGGCCAGCAGATCGAGGAGGGGCTGAAGGCGCACGGCACGCTGGACGCCCGCGGGCGGCGGGCGCGGGCGCTGGAGCTTTTGGACCTCGTCGGCATCGCCGCCGGGCCGCAGCGGCTGGGAGCCTACCCGCACGAGTTCTCCGGCGGGATGCGGCAGCGGGCGATGATCGCCATAGCGCTCGCGCCGCAGCCGAAGCTGCTGCTGGCAGACGAGCCGACGACGGCGTTGGATGTGACGATCCAGGACCAGGTGCTGCAACTGCTGCTGCGGCTGGGGCGGGAGTTGGGGATGGCGATGGTGCTGGTCACGCACGACCTGGGCGTGGTGGCTGAGACCTGCAGCCGGGTCGTGGTGATGTATGCCGGGCGCACGGCGGAGACCGGGCCGGTGGCTCCAGTGTTCGCCCACCCGCGCCACGCCTATACCACAGCACTGCTCCGTTCCATGCCACGGGACGGCCCGGCGCGGGAGCCGCTGACGCCCATTCCTGGCCAGCCGCCCCGGCTGGACCGCCCGGTGCCCGGCTGCCCGTTTACACCCCGCTGCGCTTATGCCGAGGACCGCTGTCCCACCGTGGCGCCGCCCTTGGCGGAGGTGGCGCCGGCGCACCTGGCGGCGTGCTGGGCGGCGGACCGGCTGGCCGCCGTGTCGTGAGTGCGCCGCTGCTGGAGGCGAGCGGACTGTCCAAGCGCTTCCCGGTGCGCCGTCCCCTGCTCGACCGGCTGCGTGGACGGCCAGCGCCGGTGCTGCGGGCGGTGGATGGCGTCAGCCTGCAGGTGAGCCGCGGCGAAACCCTGGGCATCGTCGGCGAGTCCGGCTGCGGCAAGTCCACCCTGGCGCGCTGCCTGGTGCGGCTGCATGAGCCGGATGCCGGGGCGATCCGGCTGGACGGACAGGACGTGCTGGCGCTGTCGGGCACAGCGCGCCGGACCTATAACCGCCGGGTGCAGATGGTGTTCCAGGACCCGCAGGGGTCGCTGAACCCGCGCATGACGGTGGGCGACGCGCTGTCGGAGGCGCTACGGGTGCATTGCGTCGTGGAGCGCGCGGCGATACCGGATCGGGTGCAGGCGCTACTGGACCTGGTGCACCTGCCGGGGGACGCTGCCGGGCGCTACCCGCACGAGTTCTCCGGCGGGCAGCGGCAGCGGGTCGGCATCGCCCGGGCATTGGCGGTGGAGCCGGCGGTCATCATCGCCGACGAGCCGGTTTCGGCGCTGGACGTGTCGGTGCAAGCGCAGATCGTGAACCTGCTGCTGGAATTGCAGGGGCGGTTGGGCCTGGCGCTGCTGTTCATCACCCACGACCTGCGGCTGGTGCGGCATGTCGCGCACCGGGTGGCGGTGATGTATCTGGGCCGGATCGTGGAAACCGGGCCGACTGAGGCGCTGTTCCGCGCGCCGTTGCATCCCTACACCGCCGGGCTGATCGCGGCGGTTCCGCAGGCGGACGCGGGCGCTCGGCGGCGCGGCGCGGCGGTCCGGGGCGAGCTGCCGAGCGCAATGGCGCCGCCGCCGGGTTGCCCGTTCCATCCTCGCTGCCCCGTGGCGGAGCCGCGCTGCACCTCGCTGGTGCCGCCGCTGGTTCCGCGGCAGGGGGTTGATGGGCCGACCTGGCCGGTTGCGTGCCACCTTGCCGGGGAGCCGGCGATGGGGGCATGACGCAGAGCTGCCGCAGATGACAGGGTGAACTGCATGGACGAGACTGCCCTTCGCAACGAGATCGTGCACGCCGCGCGCAGCATGGACGCGCTCGGCATCAACCAGGGGACGTCTGGAAACATCAGCGCCCGGCTGGGCGGCACTATGCTGATTACGCCGTCCGCCACCCCTTATGACCAGATGCGACCGGAGGACGTTGCGGTCATGCCACTGGACGGGGACCGCGGCGCTTGGACCGGCCCTTTGAAGCCCAGCACCGAGTGGCGCTTCCACCTCGACGTCCTGCGGGGACGGCCGGATGCCGGGGCGGTGGTGCATACGCATGCGACCTATTGCACGACGCTGGCGATCCTGCGGCGGCCCATACCGGCGGTGCATTACATGATTGCGGCCTTTGGTGGCGCCGACGTGCGCTGTGCACCCTATGCCACCTATGGCACGGCGGAGTTGGCGGCCTACACGCTGGAGGCACTGGAGGGGCGCAACGCTTGCCTGCTGGCGAACCATGGCATGGTCGTGGTTGGGGCTACCTTGGCCAAGGCGATGTGGCTTGCGGTCGAGCTGGAGGCGATCGCGCGCCAGTACTGCCTTAGCCTGCAGATCGGCCAGCCGCATGTGCTGTCGGAGGCGGAGATTGCCGATGTGGCGACGTCGTTCTCTACCTATGGGCTGCAGGAGCGCGGACAGGCGGCGTGAGGGGGCGGGCCGGCCTGGACCTTATAGCGTTATGCCGGAGACCGGGCTCTTGGTCAATTTGCCGATTTTGCGCTGGACACATGTGGATCGCCATGTGACGTTCCTAAGTTATAGCGGATCTGCAATTTACAGTGACTGATCTGCCGTTTTGTGGCATAAACCCCCAAGACCTGAGCGTGGGTCTGGCATCAATTTTGTAGGGGCGATTATTGTTAGCAACAGCTTAATCTCGCTCAGAGTGTTAAGGTCTAGGGGTAAGGTTCGTTAAGCGCTGATAGTATTGCGTGTCCATAGGATTTAAACGGGCGACTATCGCGGCATCAGGAAGCTTGCAACCCTTGTTTCATGAGATTGCCGCACGCAAGGTATGTTGTCTAGCTTGAACCGCGGCGAACTTCGTCTATAGACCGTAGGATATCGGCACATGCCTAACCTAAACAATTATTGCTTTCGGACGCGTTACGTAGCTATCTTGCTCGGCTATATCGTCCTATCGCAGTTCTGGAGCGAGGTAGCCAGCGCATATAGATTTGATTTTTCTGCCGTCATAATTTTTGTGCTGACTTTACTGGCGATGCTTGTTTACATAGTGAGTGCTTTCTTGTACAACTTGATCAAACTTAACTGGAAACGTTTGCTGTCTATAATGGGCGCTGTCCTCGCAGCGTTCTCCTTAGTCAGCGTGCAACGGTATACCAAACTCGATCCAGAGCATTTGCGCTTTGTACTCGTACGTCCATATTACATTGCTCAAGTAAACGAAATGCCATCTGAATCAGTACGCTTCAAGGCTTGGTTCTGGGATGAAAATGGCGGCGGCATTATAAGTCACGAATTCGTCGCGCTCATCTACGACGAAACGGAGCAACTGCTCTTGTTGCCCGAGCTTCGCACTGACGAGTGGATCAATGCAGTTGAGGCATGTCCAAACTATGCCGAGCTGGATTTGTCAGCAATTGCAAGTTCCGGCCCCACACGTAATGCTCCCCGCAGCATAACAGTCAAAGCTCTGAGCGGACATTTCTTCTGGGTGTATCATTGACCCTGGCCTAAAGTAGCTTCTGAAGCTGTGTATTAGGAGCGAAAGACGGAGCGGCTCGGAAATGCACGGAAGCTGTAGCCGCTCGGAGCCATCGGCGCTCGTGGTCGCAAATGGAGCGGCTTCCTGTTCGGATTAGGGGGCTTGCAGCTTTTGGTGGTGACATCAGGAGAAGCGACGTGCTTTTGGCAGGCGAGCCGATGTGTTCGGATCGCCAGCACTACAAGCGGCCGAGACCCCGTTTCTTGACCCCGTCACCGGCGACGAGGCCAAAAGCGCCGGTATTGTCCGGCGGACTGGCGGGCCAGGAAACGTCTGACCCTATAAGCGGAAGCACCGTGTCCTCCTCCGGCTCCTTCAGGGAGCACGAGACTGGGACGAGGGCGAAAGCCACCGTCCAGTCCTACAAGTACGCCGCTCCGGCTTCCTGCGCAAACCGGACCGGGTCGCCCTCCCAGACAATCCGCGCGTGCTCCAGCACATACACCCGGTCGGCATGCGGCAGGGCGAAAGTGACGTTCTGCTCGCCCAGCAGCACTGTGATCGGCGTCGTGGTCCGCAGCACCTCCAGCGCCCGGCTGAGCTGCTCCAGGATCACCGGCGCCAGGCCCAAGGTCGGCTCGTCCAGGATCAGCAGCCGAGGCTGCATCATTAGCGCGCGGGCGATAGCGAGCATCTGCTGCTCCCCGCCCGAAAGAGTGGCCGCCCGCTGCGCCTGACGGGATTTCAGGATCGGGAACAGGCCGAACAGCCAGTCCAGCAGCTTATCCCGCTCCGGACGTGGTAGGCGGGAGCCGCCGAGGTCCAAGTTCTCCCGCACGCTCATGCTGCCGAACAGCTCGCGGCTTTCCGGGCACTGCACGATGCCGCCGCGGGCGATCTGCGCCGCGCTCTGCCCGGCCAGCGGCGTCCCGGCCCAGGCAACCCGGCCCGTGTAGTGCACCAGGCCGGAGATGGCGTTGAACAGGGTGGTCTTGCCCGCGCCGTTCAGCCCGACGACGGAGACGAACTCACCCTCGCGCACATGGATGGACACGTCCTGCAGCGCCTGCGCCTTGCCATACAGGACGTTTACGCCGGACGCTTCCAGCAAGGGCGGCCCGGACTTGGTGGTGGAGGCCTGGCGGGCGGACGTCTCGATGGCGCCGCCCAGGTAAACCCGGCGCACCTGCGGGTCCTGCATCACCTGCTCGGCCGATCCCTCGGCGATGCGTTCGCCCAGATACATCGCCAGCACCCGGTCCACCAGCGCCGCCACGCCCTTCACGTTGTGGTCCACCAGGAGCACCGCCTTGCCCTCGGCGCGGAAGCTGGCGATCAGGTCGGAGAAGGCGCCGACCTCGCCGCTGGTCAGCCCGGCGAACGGCTCGTCCACCAGGACCACCTTGGGGTCCCGCCCGATGGCCTTGGCCAGTTCCAGCCGGCGCAGGTCGGCGAACGGCAGCGTGGACGGGCGGCGGTCCAGCACGGCGCCGAGGCCGACGCGCTCGGCGATGGCGCGGGCGCGCCGGTCCACGCCGGGGTCGGCAAACAGGCGGAGCAGCGAGTCCGGCAGCAGGGCGAGCTTGATGTTCTCCAGCACGGTCTGCCGGTGCAGCGGACGGGAGTGCTGGAACACCAGGCCGACGCCCTGCCGGGCCACGCGGTGGCTGGGCCAGCCGGCGACGTCGGTGCCGTCGATGTGGACGGTGCCGGCATTCGGGCGCTCGATGCCCATGATTAGCTTCATCACGGTGGACTTGCCGGAGCCGTTAGGGCCGATCAGACCGAGGATTTCGCCGGGCGCCACGCTGAACGACATGCCGCCAACCGCGACCAGGCCGCCGAAGCGCTTTACGAGGCCCTGGACTTCGAGGAGGCCGGTCATGCCCGCCACCAGGCGGTCAGGCCGCTATCGGACGCCGTCATCGCGAGCCGCTCTTGCGGCGCGGCGATCCAGGGCGGCAAGCGCGGTCCTTGCCGCCCTGGAT
>CAXTOB010000011.1:29759-37125 GCA_964245505.1 uncultured Acetobacteraceae bacterium
GGGAGGGAGGGGCAGCGTGCGGGCTAGGGGATCTGAGCGACGGCATCACTGGCGGTTCCGCATCAGCACGCCGAGCAGCCCCGACGGCACGAACAGGATTGTCAGCAGCGCCACGGCCGAGACCACGAAGGTGCTGAGCTGGCCCAAGGGACGCAGCACCTCCCCCGCCAGGATCAGCACGACCGCGCCCACCGCGGCCCCCAGGATGGTGCGCCGGCCGCCGAGCACCGCGGCGATGATGACCTGCACGCCGACCGCGATGTCTATGACCGTACCCGGCGATGCCGTGCCGAAGTAGAAGACCAGCATCGCCCCGGCCAGCCCGCTGAAGAAGGCGCTGACGCAAAACGCCGCAAGCTTGTGCTTGGCAACGTTGAAACCAAGCGCCTGCGCTTCCACCGGGTCTTGCCCGCAGGCCTGCAGGATCAGCCCGGCGGCCGAGCGCGACAGCCCGAACAGCACCGCGCCGCTGACCGCCATGACGGTAAGGGCGATGTAGTAGTTGGTCGTCTCGTCGATGGAGAGCACATCGGGGATGGTCAGCCCGATCTCGCCGCCGGTTTGCTTGGCGAACACCGTCACCATCTGCTGCAGCAGCAGCACCGCGACCAGCGTCGTCAGGCCGAAATAGGGGCCGCTGAGCCGCAGCGCCGGCACTGCCAGCAGCAGCCCGCCGGCGACGGCGAGCGCGGTGCCGAACAGGACGCAGACCGGGATCGGTAGGCCGGTCTCGCTGTTTAGGATGCCGGCCCCGTAGGCGCCCAGCCCCACCAGGAAGGTCGGGCCGAAGTTGACCTCGCCGGCGAAGCCGAACAGCAGGTCCCACGACATCGCGAACACGCCGAAGTAGTAGCCGACAGTCAGGATGCCGAGGACGTAGCTGGAGACTCCTAGGGGCAGCACCGCCGCGACCAGCAGCCCGATCACGCCGACCCAGAGGACCGGCGACCGCAATGCGTTGCGCATCAGCGACGCCCCAACAGGCCCTGCGGCCGCAGATAAACGACGATCACCAGCAGCAGCAGGGCCGGGATGGTGCGGAAGGAGGGGGAGATCAAGTAGGCCGTGAGCGTCTCTAGGTATCCCACGCAGTAGGCGGCCACGAGCGACCCAGCCACGCTGCCCAGGCCTCCCAGCACGACGATGGAGAACGCAGAGGCGGTGAGCGTCCCCGCATTGTCCGACGACACGCCCAGGAAGGCGCCCAGCAGCACTCCGGCGATCCCCGCCAGCACGCCGTAGATCGCCCAGACCAGCAGGTAGATGCGCTGCAGCTCGTATCCCAGCAGCGTCAGCCCGCGCGGGTTGATGGACGCCGCCAGCAGCGCCTTGCCCGCCCGGGTGCGGTTGACCAGCAGCCACAGCAGGCCGATTGCCGCCCAGCACAGCACAGCGGTCAGGATCTCATTGGTCGGCGTCCGCACCCCGCCGATCACCGTTACCCCCGCGATCAGCGGGCGAACGGTATGCGGGCTGGTGGTGGTGAAGTAGGCGACGGCCTCCTGGATCATGATCCCCCATAGCAGCGTGCCGGTGAGGACGAAGATCTCCTTCTCCTCCGGGGGGATCGCCGGGGACCGCTGGATCGGGCGCACCACGAAAAAGTAGGTGGCGAAGGCTATGGCAACGCCGGCCAGCAACCCGGCCAGCGCGCCGCCATAGGCGCCGAGGCTGTCCGCCACCAGCCAGGCCACCACGGCGGCTACCAGCATGATGCCGCCATGCGATAGGTTCAGCACGCCGGACACCCCGAACATCAGGGTGAAACCGACCGCCCCCAACCCGTACAGCG
The DNA here is from genome assembly GCA_964245505.1 of uncultured Acetobacteraceae bacterium. Taxonomy (GTDB): domain Bacteria; phylum Pseudomonadota; class Alphaproteobacteria; order Acetobacterales; family Acetobacteraceae; genus DASWOJ01. The sequence goes on from CAXTOB010000011.1 coordinate 31,552, forward strand.
CGCTGACCGCGAAACCGTCTATGAGGATCTGAAGGCCGAGCACCCGCGGTCAGGCCGGCCCTAGTTCGTCACCTTGACGAAGCTGGGGAAACGCAGCCCGCCGGTCGCCACGGCAGCCGGCCAGACCGCGACCTGCTTGCCATCCTGCCATTGCACGACCAGGCCGCTGACGTAGTCCTTGCCATACTTGATGGCGTGGGTGAACTCGTCGCCTTTGCCATAAAACTGCACACGGCCCACGGTGCCGACCCAATCCGTCGTCTCCAGCGCGGTGACCATCTTGTCCGGGTCGGTGCCGCCAGCCCGGTGGATCGCGTCGGCGATCATATAAACGTCGTCATAGGCGCCGTAGCCGGAATAGGCCGGGGTAATGCCGTATTTCTTCGTGTAGGCTTCAGCGAACGGGATTGTCTTAGCGGTGCTGGGCACGGTGTCCACAGCGACGAGCTGCAGCACGACGCCCTCGGTGGCGCCGTTGGTGTCCTTCCAGAATGTGCTGGACGTGGCCTGGGACGAAATGCCGAACATCGGGATCGGCACCTGCTGGTTGGTCCACTGCACCGTCGGCTGCACGCCGACGTGGCTGATGCCGGTGACGATCACGTCGGGGTTCTTGGACTCGATGCCGTTGAAGATCGGGGTGAAATCGGTGGTGTCAGGCGACATGCGGATGTGGTCCAGGACCTTCAGCCCGATCTTCGGCAAACAAGCCAGGTAGCCGGCGTCCAGCGGGCCGGTCCATGCGGCGTCCTCGCTCATGACCACGGCGGTCTTCATGTGCAGCTTGCTATCCACCAGCAGGTCCTTGGCCGCGTCGCATACGGCCTGGGCCAGGAAGGCAGAGGCGAGGTAGCCGTGGAAGTTGTACTTCAGGTGATCGTAGTCGCCGTGGATGCGCTTGCTGATGTCGTCGCTGGCGGCGCCGGGGGTGATGGTCGGGATGTGCAGGCGCCCGGCCCAAGGTTCCAGGGCGAGTGCCACTTCGCTGGTGTAGGTGGCGATCACCGCCTGGACCTTGTCCTGGTTGGCGGCGCGCTGGAAGGCACGTACGGCGTCGGCGGCGGAGTTGTGGTCGTCGTAGGCCACGATCTCGATCATGCGGCCGTCCACGCCGCCCTTGGCGTTGATCTCCTCGGCGGCGATCGTCGCGGCGTTGGGGATGGCGATGCCGCTGATGGCGGAGTTCTCGGCGATCACGCCGATGCGTATGGGATCGGCCGCCTGGGCTGCCGCCGGCAGGACAGCGGCAAGGGCGAGTGCAGACAGCAGGCGGGGGATGGCGGACATCAGACGGGCCTCCATAAAGGGAACCGGCGTTTTCCGCCGTTGGTTCAAAGCTAGGGCCGTCCGGCGCGGGAGTAAACTAGGGCTGGCGTGTCAGCCGGGAAACTTGATGACCTGGCGCACCGCCCGCCCCTCGTGCAGGCGGTCGAAGCCCTTGTTGATCTCGTCCAGCCGAAGATGGCCGCTCATCAGCCGGTCCACCGGGAGCTTGCCGGCGCGATACAGCGCGACATAGCGTGGGATGTCTCGCGCCGGCACGCAGCCGCCGATGTAGCTGCCCTTCACCGTCCGTTCCTCGGCAACCATCTGCACCAGCGGCAGCGGCAGGGCGGCACCGGGCGGAGGCAGCCCGGCCGTCACGGTGGCGCCGCCGCGGCGGGTCACGGCATAGGCCAGCTCCATCGCCCGCACGGCCCCGGCCATCTCGAAGGCGACGTCCACGCCGCCGCGGGTCGCCTCGCGTATTTGCGCTGCCGCGTCGGGGTCCCTGGCGTTGACGGCATGGGTCGCGCCGAGCTGCCGGGCCAGGGCCAGCTTATCGTCGGACAGGTCCACGGCGACCACCTGCACCGCCCCGGACGCCACTGCGCCCAGCACGCTCGCCAGGCCGACGCCGCCCAGCCCGATCACCGCCGCGGTCTGGCCGGGCTGCAGGCGCGCGGTGTTGACCACGGCGCCCACCCCGGTCAGCACGGCGCAGCCGAACAGCGCGGCTTCGGCCAGCGGCAGGTCGGGGTCCACCCGGACCAGGCTGCGCCGGGACACGACGGCGTAGTCGGCGAAGGCGGAAACGCCGAGGTGATGGTTGATCTCCGCCCCATCGCAGCTCAGGCGGCGGCGCCCGGACAGCAGGGTGCCGGCGCCGTTGGCGGCGGCGCCAGGTTCGCACAGCGCGGGACGGCCCTCGGCACAAAGGATGCAGTGGCCGCAGCTTGGCATGAAGACCATGACGACGTGATCGCCGGTTTGCAGGTCGGTCACGTCCTCGCCCAGCGCCTCGACGACGCCGGCAGCCTCGTGGCCCAGGGCCATCGGCATCGGGCGGGGACGGTCACCGTTGATGACGGACAGGTCGCTATGACACAGGCCGGCGGCGGCGATCCGCACCAGCACCTCGCCCCGGCCCGGCGGCGCAAGGTCCAGGGTGGCGATGCGGAGCGGCTTGCTGTCGGCGTAGGGCAACGGGGCGCCCATGCGGTCCAGGACGGCGGCGCGTGTTTTCACGGCGGTTTCTCCTCAGCGGTTAAACCGGTTTGCGCCCAGATTGGACGCAAACTGGCCTAACTTTTGGTTTGCAGGCAGAGGCTTGCACTTCCAAGTCCCGTCGCTGCGCGTGCGGACCTGACTGCAATCTGCCCTATTTCACCATCCCGCGGGCACCTGGTCCAGTTACCGGGCTACGTCCGCCTTTTGGCCGAGCAGGGACCGACGCGACGCCTACCGCCCATCCGTATCCGGCCCGAGGATGCCGGGTATCGCCGCCTTCACCTGGAAGTAGCCCTTCGTCGCACGGGGCCACACCGCGTCGTCCCATCCCCGCCGGACCCGCGCGGCGGGCGGCAGCACCGAGGCGGACGGGCCGACCGGCGCCCAGGCCGTCACCACCGGCAATCCGTCGTTCCAGCCGTCCTCGGCCAGTCCCGCAGGGCAGCCGAAATGCGCGGCGGCCCGGTCCAGGGCATCGGCCATCGCCGCCCGGTCCATCGCCTGCACCCGGTCCACCGCGCCGTCGGCATGGGCCACCATCCCACCCACGCGCACAATGCGGGCACGGCCGAACGGCAGGCTTTCGGGATGCAGGTCGTCCAGATGCAGTAGCAGGGCGACGTTGCCCTCCGGTGGCGCGTCGGCGGGCGACAGCTTGACGGGCGGGCGGCCGTCCGGCTCCTCCAACGGCGCCGGGTCCTCGTTCAGCCCCCTCGGGTCGTAGCGGCCGTCCGTGTAGCGGTGGATGTTCTCCGCTCGTGCGGCGTATGCCTTGCCACGGGTATGCAGCCCCGCGACCCAGCGCCATGAGAGGGTGTTGCTGGCGGGGTCGCCATCCAGCAGGCGCTGCATGAACAGCTCGGCCCCCAGCGCCCAGGGCAGGCCAAGCGTGAAGATCCAGATCGAGGCAAACCACATGCGGGTGTGGTTGTGCAGCCAGTTGCGCGCTGCCAACTGGGCGGCCCAGTCATCGAAGCAATCAATGCCGGTGCGCCCGTCCACCGCCTGTTCATAGGCGCGGCGCAGCCCGGCCTCACGCGCCAGCCGGTCATGCCCATCCGCAACCAGGCCCTGGTAGTCCGTCCACAGCCAAGGGCGGGTTTCCAGGTGCCCCTTGAAGTAGGTACGCCAGAATACTTCCTGGACGAACTTTTCCGCCGCCGGGCCATGTGCGGCCCGGGCGGCGTCCACGACCTCGGTTTCCAGGACCATGCGCCGCCGCAGGTATGGCGACAGGGCAGAGGTCGTGGGATCCGCGTCCGGTCCGGCGTCGGTGTTGCGGGTTTCGGCGTAGCGCCGGCCCAGCCCGGCGGCAGCCGCATGGAGGTGGGCCAGCCCGGCGGCGCGGGTGGCTGGGAAGATCGTACTCTGGACATGCGTCATTCCCGGGATATGGGGCAACTCTCCAGTCTGCCAGCAGAGGCCGCCTGCATCGGACCAGCTGGAACCATTGCAACCTTCCACGGCAATCCCGCTTCTTGCCGCTACGCCCGGCCCGACCGCCCACACGGGTGCACCGGCGCCGTCCGGTGCGGGAGAGCAAGTCATGCGTGCAGGTATCCTAACCATTGCGGCCGTTGCCGCCATTCTGGCCGGGCAGGCCACCACCCAGGCGCTGGCCCAAGCCGGCCCTGCAGCAGGTCCGGGTCAGGGCGCCGCGGCAAGCCAGCCGAACCAGAGCGAGTCCAACAGCCAGTCCAGCACCATGGGCCTACCCACTGGCAGCGGCGCCGGCGCCAACAACGGCGTGGGCACGCAGGGATCGCTGGACAGCAGCCCGGGCAAGGCGAGCAGCTCGGTCGCCGGGGTGAACGGCAGGGGGACCAGTTTCGGCGGCAACAATAGCGCCAAGGGCGCCGGTGGGCAAGTCGAGAGCGACCCGACCCAGGGCGGCGGTCAGCAGCGCAAGTAGCGGGTCAGACCAGTCCGGTATGACGGGTGCCCGCCGCGCGCCCGTCTCCTTTTTGGCTGCCGCTCATAAGCGAGCTTCGGCGGCCTTTTGCACAGGTGACCTGCGGCGGTTCCAGGGCACGCAAGCCCGGTTCACCATTCATCTGTGCGCAAACCTCCAGAGGCTTGCTTAGCAGCCGTCAGGTGTAGTCCTCAGTCATGCGGGTACGCGGACGCGGCGCCCCGGCGTAGGGGTCAAGCCCGGCCCTGGCCTGGTCCATCATCCGGCACTCGCCGCACATGCGGATACGGTCGGCGATGGCGGGATCGCGAAACATCCAGTGCTTGCCTTCCAACTGGGCCGCCACCTTCTCGATGGTGGACTGCGTGCCGAACGGCTTGGCGCAGCGGATGCAGATGGCGGGCGGCTCCTCGTTCAGGATGACCTCGTTCCGCCGGGCCGCGCCGAAGGTGGCGCGCGGCTCCAAGCGCACGACGTTCTCCGGGCAGGTGGTAGCGCACAGGCCGCACTGGACGCACAGGTCCTCGATGAACTTGACCATCGGCCGCTCGGGGTTGTCGCGCAGCGCCGCAGTCGGACAGACGGCGACGCAGGACAGGCAGAGCGTGCAGCCCTGCGTGTTGATGTGCACCCGCCCGATAGGGGCGCCGCGCGGCAGCGGCAAAGCGTCGGCCGGTGCCGGCGCGGCGGCGTGCAGGGCGTTCAGCGGCTGCATCGTCAGCGCGTTCTTGTCGCCGGTCGGCAGGTAGGCCGCAGGTGGAACGCCGTCCCGGATCGCCATGCCACGAAATGCGGCGTCGAGGGTGTCGGGGTCGTCGGCCTCCAGCACCGCCACCCGGCCCTCGCCGTAGCCGAGCGGGCCGAGGATCGCCGAGACAAGCTCGACCTCCCGCTCATGCGCGGCCTGGCGGTCGGCGTCGCGCCGCCCAACCAACAGGCGGACCTCGGCCGCGCCGAAGGCGAAGGCGGTCGCCAGCCGGTCCAGACCGGGCTGCCCGGCCATCGGCAGCGGAATGACGGGGGCGGGCAGGCCGCGGCCGTGGCGGGCCAAGGCCTCGATCAATGGGGCACCGTGCGTAGCGTCGTGCAGCAGCAGGACGGGCGGCGCGGTGCCGTCGGCATCGCGGTAGGCGGCCAGCAGCTTACGCAGCCGGCGCGCGGCGGCCTCCGCG
>CAXTOB010000012.1:0-36231 GCA_964245505.1 uncultured Acetobacteraceae bacterium
GACTGGAGCATCATCAGCGACCGCAAGCAGCTCGACCTCTACGGGGCGCATCTCGGACCCTACTGCTACCCGCTGACCATCGCCGCCATCAATGACGGGCGCTTGCCGACCGAGGGCGTGGTGACCGACGTGATGCCGTTGTCGGAGTGGAAGGCCGGGTTCGACAAGATGAAGAAGGGCGACGGCTCCATCAAGATCGTGCTCGTTCCGGAATGAGAACCGCCGGGTCTGCCTAAACACGGCAACAACGGCCCGCGCCAAAAAGGCGGGGAGGGGGAGGAACGATAATGACCAGGCGCGGCAAACTGGATTTAAGGCTCGCTGTGGGTTCGGGCGCGGTCCTGATCCTGTGCGCCGCGATGGCCCTCGACACCAAAATCGTCAAGATTGGCTCCGCCGACGACGCGCAGGCCGGCGTCTTCTCCGCCGCAGCCTACGGCCAGACGCAGTTCCCAAAGGTGCGGTCTGCAATCGATAGCCACGCTGTGGACGCCGCCACGCTGGCCGCGGCCCTCGCTAAGGACCCGGCGGCGGCCGAGACCCAATACGGCATGGCTTCGCCGGCAGGTCCCGAGTATGCCGTCAAGTTCACCGGCAAGGTCGGCAAGCAGGATTTCGGCGTCTATGACGTCGCCATCCCCGGCGTCCCGGACTCTATCCACGTCAGCGTGCAGACGGGGCCTGCGATCAACGGAACCGACCTGCGCGATGCCACGGGCCTGATCAAGTTCGGCGATTTCAGCAACCAGATCGATTACCAGAACGCCGGGTCCGCGCTGAATAACGAGATGAAGAAGGAGGTGCTGTCGAAGGTTGATGCCTCCGATCTCGCGGGCAAGACGGTCTCGGTCGTCGGCGCCTTCCAGTTGTCCGACCCGGCGGAGTGGGTAATCACCCCCGTGAAGCTGACGGTGCAATGAGCATGGCATCGGAAACCGCGCCTGCGCCCGAAGACGCCGTGCTTTCCGCGCGCAACGTCAGCAAGGTTTACGGCAACACGCACGCGCTGAAGAGCGTGAACTTCGACATCCACCGCGGCAAGGTCACCACGCTGTTCGGCGAGAACGGCGCTGGCAAATCCACGTTAATGAAAATCTTGTCTGGTGTCGTGACCCCGACCTCGGGGGAGATCGTGCTCGACGGCCGCCAAGTCACCTTCGCGTCCACGGTGGAGGCCCGCGACAACGGCATCTCCATCATCCACCAGGAGCTGAGCCTGGCGCCCAACCTCAGCGTGCGCGACAACGTCTTCCTGGGGCGCGAACTGCGCCGGCCCTCCGGCATCGATTTCGCCGAGGAAGCCCGGCAGACGAAGATCCTGATGGAGGACCTTGAGGAAGAGATCGATCCGATGACCCCGGTCGAGGAACTCCGCCTCGGCCAGCAGCAGCTCGTCGAGATTGCCCGCGCATTGTCGGTGGACGCGCGCATCCTGATCATGGACGAGCCGACCTCCGCGCTGAGCGCCGCCGAGGTCGAGGTGTTGTTCAAGGTCATCCGCGACCTTACCAGCCGCGGCGTCTCGATCGTCTATATCTCGCATCATCTGGAGGAAGCGCTGCAGATCACCGATTATGCGGTGGTGCTGCGCGACGGCGCCATCACGGCCACGGCCGAGGCCCGGGACATCGACCTGCAGTGGATCGTGCACCACATGGTGGGCGACCATTACGACCGCGGCTCCCCACCCACAGGTTACGAGTTCGGCGAGGTGGTGCTGTCGGCCAACGATATCTGCGTGGCCGATACGGCACGCACGGGCGGCCTGGTCGTGGACCACCTTTCGCTCGACGTGCGTGCCGGCGAGATCGTGTGCATCTATGGGCTGATGGGCGCCGGGCGCACCGAGCTGCTGGAGGCGATCGCCGGGCGCGTGCCGATGGTGGCCGGCGAGGTCCTGCTGCATGGCGAGCCAGTGGCCGGCCTCAACATCGCCGGGCGCATCGCCAAGGGCCTGTGCCTAGTGCCCGAGGACCGGCAGCGCGACGGCCTGGTGCAGACGATGTCAGTGGGTGAGAACCTGTCGCTGGCCAGCATCGGCGCGTTCGTCAAGTGCATGCTGACGTCGCGGCCGCGGGAACGGGCGCTGGTGGACCAGTCCATCCGCAACATCCACATCAAGACTGCTGGTGGCAGTGCGGCCATCGGCTCGTTGTCCGGCGGCAATCAGCAGAAGGTGGTCATCGGCAAGATGCTGGCGACCCATCCCAAGGCCATCCTGCTGGACGAGCCCAGCCGCGGCATCGACATCGGCGCCAAGGCCGAGGTGTTCCGCCTGCTCGGCGAGCGGGCGGCGCAGGGGCTTGCCGTCGTTTATTCGACCTCGGAAGTCCAGGAATGCCTGAGCGTCGCGCACCGGATCGTCGTGATGAGCAAGGGCAGGATCTCCGCCGAATTTGGGCCCGGCGTCGCCAAGGAAGACATCATGGCCGCCTCCGGCGAAGCCGTGGTTGCCTGAGAAACCAGCGGGAGTCATAACAATGAACGAAACGACCCTGTCGGCAAAGCGCTCCACCCCGGGTTTATTCACCAGCGATTTCGACATCGCGAGGATACTGCTTGAGGGCCGCGCCTTCTTTGCGCTGATTGCGATCATCATCGTCTTCTCGTTGATGTCGCCGTATTACCTCTCGGTCGCCAATTTCCTGACGATGGCGTCCCATGTCGCGATCTTCGGAATCCTCGCGGTCGGCATGCTGCTGGTCATCCTGAACGGCGGGATTGACCTGTCGGTCGGATCAACGCTCGGCCTATGCGGCGTGATCGCCGGGTTCCTCATGCAGGGGGTGTCGTTCCCGGCGCTCGGCTATACGCTTTATCCGCCGGTCTGGGTGGTCGTGATCCTCACCTGCGCCCTCGGCGGCTTCGTGGGCCTGATCAACGGCGTGCTCGTTGCACGCTTCAAGGTTCCGGCGTTCGTCGCCACCTTGGGCGTGATGTATGTGGCCCGCGGTGTCGCACTGCTGATCACCAACGGCCTCACCTACAACAACCTCGGCGGCCGGCCGGAGCTGGGCAACACCGGCTTCAACTGGCTCGGCTTCAACCGCCTGCTCGACGTCCCGATCGGCGTGATCGTGCTGGCCGTGGTGGCGCTGGTCGGCAACCTGGTTTTGACGCGCACTGCGTTCGGGCGTTGGCTCTATGCGTCGGGCGGCAACGAGCGTGCGGCGGAACTGTCGGGCGTTCCGGTCAAGCCGGTGCAGATCACCGTCTATGTCCTGTCGGGGGTCTGCGCCGCCATTGCGGGCCTGATCCTGTCGTCGCAGCTTACCTCGGCCGGCCCTACGGCGGGCGTGACCTACGAGTTGACGGCCATCGCCGCGGTGGTCATCGGCGGCGCGGCGCTGACCGGCGGCCGCGGCACGGTGCGCGGCACCCTGCTCGGCGGGTTCGTCATCGGCTTCCTGTCCGACGGTCTGGTGATCATCGGCATTTCTTCTTACTGGCAGACGGTTTTCACCGGCGCCGTGATCGTGTTGGCGGTGCTGCTGAACGCCGTGCAGTACCGCAAGCGCCGGGCAAAACCCACGACGCCCACACCAGGTCATCCGACGCTCGCGCCGAAGACGAGCTAGGACCGACGCGCCACGCTGGCCTCATGCCGGCTGCAACCGGGCCGCAACGCCTGATCTCAAACGGGAGAAACATCTTGCTGCGCAGAACGCTGACATCGACCGCCGCCGTTATCGCCTTGGCTGTTCCGGCACTGTTCTATAGTGCAACGCCTGCCGCTGCGGCGGGCGGCCTGATGACCATCATCGTCAACGACCCCTCCAACCCATACTGGCAGACCGAAGGCAATGTCGCCAAGGCCGAAGCCGAGAAGCTGGGCTACACCGCAAATGTCGGCGCATCCAAGGGCGACACCAACACCGAAAGCAACCTGATCGATACGGCCATCACCAACCGGTCCGTCGCGATCATCCTCGACCCGGCGAACGCCAGCGGGTCGGTCGGCGCCGTGAAGAAGGCCATCGCCGCAAACATCCCGGTCATCCTCGTCAACGCGGAGATCAACCAGGAAGGGCTCGCCAAGGCGCAGCTCGTGTCCAACAACGCACAAGGCGCAGCGCTCGGCGCCCAGCAATGGGTGAAGGACGTGGGTCAGAAGGGCAACTACGTCGAGCTGCTCGGCTCACCGTCCGACAACAACGCTGCCACCCGGTCCAACGGCTTCAACACCGTGCTCAGCCAGTATCCCGACCTAAAAAAGGTCGGGTCGCAGGTCGCCAACTGGGACCGGACACAGGGCCACGACAAGATGCAGAGCCTGCTGCAGGCCAATCCCAACGTCATTGGCGTGATCAGCGGCAATGACGAGATGGCGCTCGGAGCGATTGCGGCGCTGAAGGAAACGGGCAAGCTGTCGAGTATCAAGGTGGGCGGCTTCGATGGCTCTCCGGACGCTGTGGCCGCGGTCAAGTCGGGAGAGTTGGCCTATACCGTGCTGCAGCCGGTGGCCACCTTCGCCGCAAAGGCGGTGGACGAGGCGGACGCGTTCATCAAGACCGGAAAGACCGGGGCTGCGACGGAGAAGCAACTGTTCAACTGCATCCTGATCACCAAAGCGAACACCGGGCGGTTTACCGGGCCGTTCACGCTCGGGAACTGACGGCAGGCGGGCGGCTCGTTCCGATGAGCCGCCCGTTCGTTTGTGCCGGTTCGGCCACGGGTGGCTAGGTCTTGCTGCAATCATTGGATGGCAATGCATGGGGCTCTCACAGAAGGCTTTTTTCAAGCGGCGAAATTGAGGAGGTCACCAGCACAAGCAGCGTGCGCATACATGGCACCACCGCAAATGGTTTTAATGTCGTTTCGTGATTGCCGCCATCGCCTTGCTACTCGGGGCTACGCCGTAGAACGGGCCTCGAAGTTGCCCAGTTGGGGTGAGTTGGGCCGGACATGACCACGATCGCGTTGGGCAGCATAGGGCGTCGAGGAGGCCCTGGAGTTGCGGCGTGACCGGTCCCGTCATGTCAGTGGTTTCGGCCGACATGACGACCGTCTGCGACAACGACAACGGGCCGATCCGGCCGTCAGCGGTGGACGGCGAGCAGCATCAGGCGCCCCTCCGCTGGAATTCGAGCTGCTACGCACCTGAAACCTCGGCCAGCTTCGCCTACTTGGTCACGGTGCGATGGCGGGGGCGATGCCGCTCGGACCACGCCTTGCTCTGGGTCATATTCGTCCGGCGGGCACCGCGTGGCGGATGTGAACCTGGTTGGCGATCTTATTGGCGCTCGTACGAACGCCGTTAAGATTGGGGGCGGGTGTCTGGATGGAGATCATTACTCGGACTGAGCAGCGTCGGCGCTGGCGGCTGGAAGAGAAGCTGTGGATCGTGGCCGAGGTGGAGACGCCTAGTACGTCGTCATTGCTGATGTGATAGGCGCAGCCTGCCTGTCCTGATCCGCACTCGGCAGGATTTGGACGCCTCACAACAGCGCTGACAGTACATTAGTATTACATCGCAGCCAACAGGGACGGCCTGCCGGTAGCCTGCGTGGCGACGGCGGCCAACGTCAATGGCACCACTATGTTCAAGCGCCTGTCTCGCGCCGCCTTTGCCGTCAAGGTCCGGGTCAGCACGGCATTTGCCAATAAGGGCTATGATGCCGAAGCGTACGGCGACCTGTGCCGCAGCTACCGCATGGATCCCCGCCTTCAAAAGCGCGGCCAGTCGCGGGAGAATAAGCGCCCCGGCTTGTCCGACGAACTCCTTGGTTCGACGCGCTACGACCGCTTCGGCTTCATCGTCGAACGCCTGCTCCACGCCACATGCATACTCCTGGTTGCATCCAGGCTCACTCGGGAATTCTGAAAGCCGCCTCTTAGCAAACAGCGAGCCGGATCAGGGTGACGAGTGCGAGCCAGCCCAAGGCTGAATCTAAGGCCCTTACCAGACCCAAAGCCGCGTTCCATGAGTAGCCACCGGGAGCGGCTCAGCACGAATGACCGCGCTAGACACCCTTCCCCAGCAGCCAAGGCACCCCGGACTCGTCGGCGATCGCCCGGACGGAGGCGAGCAGCTTTGGGCCGACCGGGATGCCCTCCGCCCGGCGCCGGGCGGCGGCCTTGCGCTCTGGGTCGCCCGCGACCATCACCGGTGCAGCGGGATCGGACGGGGGGGTGCCGCGCATGGCATCACACAGCGCGGCGACATCGGCCTCGAATGCCCCGGGGCCGCGGAACAGGCCTGGATTGAGCGCCAGGAAAAAGTGTCCGATATCCAGACCCTGGGACGCTTGCGCCTGCGGCCGGTCGGTGACGAGCATCGCGCCGGACAGGCACGATCCCAGGATGTTCACCATCATTGCCAACCCGTAGCCCTTGTGGCTGCTCCCCTCCAGGCTGCCGCCAAGCGATGTCAGGTAGCCGCCCTTGCTCACCTCCAACGGATCAGTGGAGGGCAGTCCTTCACGCGTCAGCAGCCAGCCCGCCGGCGCCGGCTGCCCCTCATTTGCCTTGTTGCGAATGCGCCCCGCAGCCACTGTGGTCGTCGCCATGTCCAGCAGGAACGGCTCACCGGCCCGGCCCGGCGCCGCAAAGGCCCAGGGGTCGGTTCCCAGCCGCGCCTGCGTGCCGCCGGCAGGCGCCACTTGGACCAGACTGGCTGAGGTCGCCACCATGCCGACCATCCCGGCCTCCGCCGCCATCAGGGCGTAGAAGCCGCAAGCGCCGAAATGCGCGGAGCGGTGGACTGACACCACCCCGATTCCTGCCGCTTCAGCTTTGGCAATGGCAAGCTCCACTGCCTGCCGCGACGGCTCGTGTCCCAGTCCGCCGCCACCGTCCATCAGGGCGGACACCGGCGTTTCCCGCTCGATGCGCGGCTGTGCGGCCATGCGGACCCGGCCCGCCTTATGATGGGCATGATAGGTCGGCACCATCGAGATGCCGTGGCTGTCTATGCCGTGCAGGTCCGCCCAGGCCATCGCTTCCGCCGTACGTGCGGCATAGCCTGCGGGCATTCCCCAGGCAGCCAGCAGGGATTGAAGCTGTGCCACGTGCGCATCGTAGGGGTGGCTCATGGCACATCTTCGGCGACGAAGGGGTTGCGGAGCGTGCCAACACCGCTGATTTCGACTTCCACGACGTCGCCAGGCTGCAAGTCGGGGGACACGCCGTCCGTGCCCATCCAGATGACATCGCCAGGGTGCAGCGTCACATAGCGCGTCATGGTGCTGATGAACCGCTGTACGCTGAACAGCATGTCTGCGGTGCGGAAGCTGGTGCGGACGGCGCCGTTCAGCCGCACTGTCGTCACCATCGCATCCAGATCGGCCTCCGTCTCAATGAATGGTCCCATTGGCTTGAAGGTATCAGTGTTCTTGCTGCGCCAGAACGTGCGATCGGACGCCTGCCATGCGCGCTCGCTCACGTCATTGCCGATCGTGTAGCCTAGGACGCAGCTCAGTGCGTCCGCCTCGCTCAGGTTCTTGGCCCGGCGGCCGATCACGACGGCCAATTCTCCCTCATACTGCACCCGCGTCGCGTCGCGTGGGATGACCACAGGCTGCCCATCCGCCACCAGGGCATTGACGGCCCGGTATCCCATGTCAGGCTTCGACGGGATGTTTGGTGCAACGCCGGATGCAGCCGCCATTTCATGGATGTGGCCAACATAGTTCAGTCCCGCCGCATAGAAGGTGCGCGGCAGGAACGGCACCTCGACCTTGACCGCCGAAAGCGAGTAGGTCCGCCCAGTCCGATCGGGAGGGCTGGCATCGGCGAATGCGGTAAAGGGGCCGGTGATGGTTTCTGCAACCCGGTCACCCTCGACCAGACCATACGCAGTTCGTTCCCCCGCTGTGAACCTAATCCAGCGCATCGCGTCTCCGTCCTAAAATTTAGCCATACCATACAGGGGAATGAGACAGACATTGTTTCTCGCTTGGAAACAGGGTGCTTCTCCATCGTGACTTGCTGATCACCGTTGCTGTCCGGCAGCGCCGTGCCACACTGCCAGACAACGCGGCCACAAGCCGCATGTTCAAGGGATGGAAGATGTTCCGCAGACAATTCCTGGCCGCTGCCGCACCAGGTGCCGCGGTGCTTGCGGCCCGGCCGGCCCTGGCCGCGGCGCCTGAGATCCGGTTCGCCCGGCAGTTCTCGATGGGCTACCTACAATTCAACGTCATGGAACGGCGAGGCCTGGTCGAGAGGCATGCGGCAGCGCTCGGCCTGCCAGAGGTCAAGGTGTCATGGCTGACGTTCAACGGCCCAGACTCCATGAACGGCGCGCTGATCTCGGACTCCGTGGACATCGTTTCCGGCGGCATCCCCGGCCTGGTGACGTTGTGGGCGCGTACTCACGGCACGGCGCAGGAGATGCGCGGCATCTGCGCGCTGAGTTCGCAGCCCTGCCTGCTCAACACCCGCAACCCGGCGCTGCATGGCATCGCCGACCTGACGGAGGCCGACCGCATCGCCGTCCCCACCGTGAAAGTGTCGATCCAGGCGGTGACACTGCAGATGGCCGCAGCCGAACTATTTGGCCCGGCGGAGTTCGGCAAGTTCGATCCCCTGACCCTGTCCATGTCGCCGCCCGACGCCACGATTGCGCTGCTCGGCGGCGGCAACGGCGCGATCAGTTGCGCCTTCAGCGTGCCGCCGTTCCAGGAGCAGCAGCTGGAACATCCCGGCATCCGCACCCTGCTGAACTCGTTCGAGGTCGCGGGTCCCCATTCCTTCACCTTGGCCTGGACCAGCGCCCGGTTCCGGGAGCGCAACCCGGTGCTGTATCAGGCGCTGCTGCTGGCCTTGGAGGAGGCGACGGAGATCGTGAACGCGGACCGGGTGGCCGCCGCCCGGCTGTGGATCGAGGACACCGGGTCCAAGCTGCCCATCGAGAAGGTCGGCGCCGTCGTGTCCGGGCCGCAGGTACGCTGGACGATGGTGCCGGAAAGCACGATGGCGTATGCCGAGTTCATGCGGAGGGCCGGCACGGTGCGGTCAGCACCTGCGTCCTGGCAGGACCTGTTCTTCCCCGAGGCGCATGGGCGCGGCGGGAGCTAGTGGACCGCCTGCGCTACATCGAGGTGTTCCTGGAAGTCGCACGCGCCCGGAGCTTCACCGCCGCGTCGCAGCGCCTGGGCATGTCACGGGCGAACGTGACGAAGCAGGTGTCGGCGCTGGAGCGCCTGATGGGCGTGCAACTGCTGAACCGCAACACCCAGCATGTCGCACCGACGGAGGCTGGGCTGTCCCTGATGGAGGGCGGGGCACGGCTGCTCGACGGGTTCGACACGCTGGAAGCGGAGGTCCGACATACGGTGTCCGAGCGGCGCGGGACTATACGGGTGGGGGTGCCGCCGTCGTTTGGGGCGGTGCACCTGATGCCGGCGGTTGCCGCCTTCACGGCAGCGCATCCGGGCGTGCGGATACACGTGCTGCTGGACCATGGCGACGCGGAGTTGGTGCGGGACGGGCTGGACCTGTCGCTGCGGATCGCTGCATCGCTGCGGGATACCAGCTATATCGCACGGTTGCTGGTGCGGGTGCCGCAAGTGCTGGTGGCATCGCCGGAGTATCTGCGTCGCCGGGGCACTCCGGCTGTGCTGGCCGACTTGGCGGAGCATGACTGTTTGGTCCATGTCCTGAAGTCGCCGGCGGCATCCTGGTCGTTCGCCGATTTCCCGCCGGTTCCGGTGACAGGTCCGGTCAGCGCCAACTTTGGCGAGGCGTTGCGTATGGCGGCGCTGCTGGGGCAGGGGATCGTGATGCATCCGACCTACATGGTGGAGGGAGACATCGCCGCGGGCCGGTTGGTGGTCGTGCTGCCGGACGCAGTGCCTGTGGGCCTGAGCATCCACGCCGTATATCCCCAGCGCAACGTGCCGGCGCGGGTGCGGGCGTTTATCGGGTTCCTGGCGGAGTGGCTGGCGCGGGAGGCACCGTGGGGGCGGATGGCTTGATTGCGCGTTATGCCGCCCGTGCCGCCTCATCCGGTTGCAATACGGCCTGCGCCGCCCAGGCCGCGTCGAACACCCGGTCCGCCATCACCTGGCACCGCTTGATCAGCCGGTGCTCATCCGGCCCGTAATCCGGCCAGGCGTTGTGGATCGTGCATAGGTCGTCCCAGATCAGCAGATCGCCTGCGGTCCAGCGGTGGACGTAGCGGTATTGCGGCTGCAGCTGATGCTGGAACAGGAAGGCCAGCATTTCGTCGCTCTCCGCCTCATTCCAGCCGTCGATGCGGATGGCGTAGCCAGGGTTGGCATACAGCAGGCGCCGGCCGGTGATCGGATGGGTCATCAGGACGGGATGCGACACCGGCGGCTTGCGGCGGCGCTGCTCCTCGGTGAGCGGCGCCCGGATGCTGCCGGGGCGGCGGCGCATCTCCTCCCAGAACTTGTTGAAGTCGTGGGTGGCGGTAGCGCCCTCTAGCCGGGCGACGACATCGGCAGGCAGCCCGTCATAGGCGGCATACATGCTGGCGAACTCGGTGCCGCCTAATGGCTTGCCGTGTCGGTGCGGGATGGTGATGCCATACAGCACGTTGGCGAAGGCGATCTCCGTGCTGTAGGACATGTCAGTGTGCCAGTCCTGGCCGGCGTCGGACAAGCCGATCGGCTTGCCGTCCCGCACGATGTTGGACAGCACCATCACCTCGGGGTGGCCGGGTTCCTGGAACGTGTTGGCGACGTTGATCTCCAGGGTGCCGAAGCGCGACGCGAAGGCCTTCAGGTCGGCAGCCCCAATGGACTGGCCGGGGATGCGCAGGATGCCGTACTGACCCAGGGCGCCCAGGACCGTCGGGAATGCCGCATCGTCCATCGGCCGTGACAGGTCCAGGCCGTGCACGGTCGCACCAAGCACCGAGTCGTTGCGCTGTATCGTAACCATTCCGGTGCCCCGCTGTGCCGTTAGGTAATGATACTTCGCCCTGGAACCCGGCTGCAGGCTGCGGCTGTGCACAATGGAGTTTCCGATCCGCGAACACCTGAGCAGGCTTGCGGAGCGTGTCACATAGATGGGGTGCCCGGCCGCATAAGCCTGGCTAGCTTGTCAGCGGTGCGCGAACGTCCAGAGGCTTGGCTCGAAATGCCGGGTTGACCACCGAACAGCCGCAGGACGCAGCAGGCTGCGCAGGCGGAGCAGGACGTTGCCTGAATGCCTGACCGAAGACAGCCGAGGTTTTACGGGACCTTTATGTTCTCCGCCCTTGATGGGAATGGCCGCTTTATGGGGTCCGGCCGCATCTATCATGGTGCAACAATCAAGGCGCTCCCATGCTCGACATTCTGCTCGCTGTGCTTGGCACCGGCGGCATCCTTCTCATGGCTGGCTACGCCGCGCTCTGCGACCGGATCTGATGTCATGCTGGACCTGATCCTCGGCGGGGCCGTGTCGGCCGGGCTGTTTTTCTACTTGGTCTGGGCGCTCGTGCGTCCCGAAGACTTCTAGGACCCCGTCATGACGCTTATCGGTTGGGTGCAATTCGCACTCACGCTCACCCTCATCTTCTTGGCAGCGGTCCCGCTCGGCGGTTACGTCGCGGCCGCGATGCAGGGTGACCGCAATCTCCTGTCCCCTGTCCTCGGCCCAATCGAGCGCGGTCTTTATGCCCTATGCGGCATCGACCCGGCGCGCGGCATGGGCTGGCGCGGCTATGCCGTCGCACTCCTGATGCTGAATGCGCTGCACTTCGTGCTGCTGTATGCGATCCTGCGCCTGCAGTTCTACCTGCCGTTCAACCCGCAGGGGTTCAGCGGCATGTCGCCGCGCCTGGCGTTCAACACCGCCATGAGCTTCGTCACCAACACCAACTGGCAGGCCTACGCCGGCGAAACGGCGCTGAGCCACGGCGCCCAGATGTTCGGCCTCACGGTCCACAACTTCCTGTCGGCCGCCACCGGCATTGCCGCTGCCTGCGCCGTATCACGCGCCTTCGTGAAAGGCGGGGTGCGGACGCTTGGCAACCTGTGGGCCGACGTGACCCGGGCGACGCTGTATATCCTGCTGCCGCTGGCCCTGGTCTGCGGGGCGCTCCTGCTTGTGATGGGCGTGCCGGAAACGCTGGCCGCATCGGTGGACGCGACGACGCTGGAGGGTGCGAAGCAGACCATTTCGCTCGGCCCCATCGCCTTCCAGGAGGCGATCAAGCTGCTGGGCACCAACGGCGGCGGCTTCTTCAACGCCAACTCCGCGCATCCGTTCGAGAACCCGACCGCGCTGAGCAACCTGCTGGAGAACTGGTCCTTCCTGCTGTTGCCGTTCTCGCTCGCCGTCGCCTTCGGCCACATCGTCGGTGACAAGCGTCAGGGCTTCGCGCTGCTGTGGGTGATGGGATCGCTGCTGACGGTGCTGGCTGGGCTGCACTACGCGGCGGAGTCCGCCGGCAACCCACTGCTGACCGCCCTGGGCGTGGACCCCACGTTCGGCAACATGGAGGGTAAGGAGGTCCGCTTCGGGCTTGCTGCGACCTCGCTGTTCGCCTCCGGCACCACGGCCACCAGCACCGGCGCGGTGATCGCGATGCACGACAGCTTCACGCCGCTGGGCGGGTTCATCAACCTGTTCCTGATGCAGCTGGGTGAGATCGTGCCCGGCGGCGTCGGGTCGGGCCTGTATGGCATCCTGGTGTTCGCGCTGCTGGCGGTGTTCGTCGCCGGGCTGATGGTCGGGCGCACCCCGGAATACCTGGGGAAGAAGGTGCAGGCGCGAGAGGTGAAGCTGGCGATGCTGGCGGTGCTGATCCTGCCGCTGTCCATCCTGGGCGGCACGGCGATCAGCCTGGTGACGGAAAGCGGCACCGGGTCGCTGTCCAACGCCGGGCCGCACGGGTTGAGCCAGATGCTGTATGCCTGGACATCGGCGACAGCCAACAACGGCAGCGCCTTCGCCGGCATCTCGGCGGACACGGACCTGCTGGATTACGGTCTGGCCCTTGCGATGCTGCTGGGTCGGTTCGCCTTCCTGGTGCCGGTGCTGGCCATCGCCGGCAGTTTGGCACTGAAGCCGAAGCTGCCGCCCTCGGCCGGCACCTTCCCGACGCATGGGCCGCTGTTCGTCGGCCTGCTGATCGGAGTGATCCTGATCCTGGGCGGCCTGCAGTTCCTGCCTTCGCTCTCGCTTGGCCCGTTGGCGGAGCACTTCGCCATGCTTGCCGGTAAGACATTCTAGGCGCCGCGCCAGGTGCTCGCTCACCATCCCTCGTCAGTACGGGCCGCGTGCGGCATGGCGATCCAGGAGTTGAAAAGGCGGTCTTCATCGCCCCTGGATTGCCGTGTCGCCGGGCTCCCCGCAGTGACCAACATCGCTACAGTATCCCGCTAGGACACGAAACCATGGCTCAAACCGCCGATACGATCGCGCTGTTCGACAGCACGATCATCGCCCGCGCCGCACGGGACTCGTTCGCCAAGCTCAATCCGGCGCGGCTGATCCGCAACCCCGTCATCTTCGTCACCGAGGTCGTCGCCCTGCTGGTGACGGTGCTTGCCATACGCAACGCCGGCTCCGGTCAGCCTTGGACGTTTGCCGCGTCCATCGCCGCTTGGCTGTGGCTGACGGTGCTGTTCGCCACCTTTGCCGAAGCCGTGGCCGAGGGCCGCGGCCGGGCCAGGGCCGAAAGCCTGCGCCGCGCCCGCTCCGACGCGGTGGCGAAGGTGATGGCCAACGCCGCCGACCGTAGCCGCATCACCGAAACACCGGCGTCCGCGCTGCGCCGCGGCAGCATCGTGCTGGTGGAGACGGGCGACCTGATTCCCAGCGACGGCGAGATCATCGAGGGCCTCGCCAGCGTCAACGAAAGCGCCGTCACCGGCGAAAGCGCGCCCGTGATCCGCGAGGCCGGCGGCGACCGCAGCGCCGTCACGGGGGGCACCCAGGTGGTTTCCGACTGGCTGGTCGTGCGCATCACCGCCGATCCCGGCAGCACTTTCCTCGACCGCATGATCAGCCTGGTCGAGGGCGCGTCCCGCCGTAAGACGCCGAACGAGATCGCGCTCGACATCCTGCTCGCGGGTCTCACCATCATCTTCCTGATCGCGGTGGTCACGCTTGTGGGCCTGGCCAAGTATTCCGGCACCGACCTCGGCGTGCCGGTGCTGGCGGCGCTGCTAGTGACGCTGATCCCCACCACCATCGGCGGCCTGTTGTCTGCCATCGGCATTGCCGGCATGGACCGCCTGGTGCGGTTCAACGTGGTCGCCACCTCCGGACGTGCGGTGGAGGCGGCGGGCGATGTGGACACGCTGCTGCTGGACAAGACGGGGACGATTACCTTCGGCAACCGGATGTGCGCCGGGCTGACGCCGGTGCCGGGCGTGGACGAGCGTGGCATCGCCGAGGCGGCGGCTATGGCCTCGCTTGGCGATGATACGCCCGAGGGCCGGTCCATCCTGACCTGGGTGCGTGACCGGCACGGCCTGACGCCGGCCATGCCCGCCGGCGGCGAGGTGATCCCCTTCACCGCCAACACCCGGGTTTCCGGCCTGGACGCTGGCGGCCGGGCCTGGCGCAAGGGCGCAGTGGAGTCGCTGCTGAAGCTGGCGGGCGGCAACCCGCCCTCCGCCTTCACCGCCGCGGTGGACCGCATTGCCCGGGCCGGCGGAACCCCGCTCGGCGTGGCCGTGGACGGCCGCCTGATGGGTGTCATCGAGCTGAAGGATATCGTGAAGCCCGGCATACGCGACCGCTTCGCCCAGCTCCGCACCATGGGCATACGCACGGTGATGATCACCGGCGACAACAAGGTGACGGCGGCGGCCATCGCGACCGAGGCCGGGGTGGACGACTTCCTCGCCCAGGCCACCCCGCAGGACAAGCTGGACTACATCCGCAAGGTGCAAGCGGAAGGGCGTTTGGTTGCCATGTGCGGCGACGGCACCAACGACGCCCCGGCGCTGGCCCAGGCCGACGTGGGCGTCGCCATGCAGACCGGCACCCAGGCGGCGCGCGAGGCCGGCAACATGGTGGACCTGGACAGCGACCCGACCAAGCTGATCGAGGTCGTCGAGATCGGCAAGCAGCTGCTCATCACCCGCGGCAGCCTGACCACGTTCAGCATCGCCAACGACGTCAGCAAGTATTTCGCCATCCTGCCGGCCATCTTCGTCGCGACCTACCCGGAGCTTGGGGCGCTGAACGTCATGCGCTTGAGCAGCCCGCAGAGCGCGATCCTGTCCGCGGTGATCTTCAACGCGCTGATCATCGTGGCGCTGGTGCCGCTGGCGCTGCGTGGCGTCGGTTTCCGTCCATTGGGCGCCGCGGCTCTGCTCCGGCGCAACCTGCTGGTCTATGGCGTGGGTGGCCTGATTGCTCCGTTTATCGGCATCAAGCTGATTGATATGATCCTTTCCGTGTTGAGGCTCGCATGAACGTCGTCTCCCAGATCCCTCCCGAAGTCCGGCAGGGCACTGACTCCGGCCCCGCCGAGGCTCTCCCCGCGGGCATCCTGTCCACCATTCGTCCGGCGGTCGTGCTGATCGTCGTGTTCACCGCGCTGACTGGGTTGGCATTGCCGCTGGCCTTCGTCGGAGTGGGCCAGGCGGTGCTGCCCTATCAGGCCAACGGCAGCCTGATCGAGCGGGACGGCAAGGTGGTCGGCTCCGCGCTGATCGGGCAGGTGTTCGCCGGCGACAAGTATTTCCACCCACGCCCGTCCGCCACCACCGACACCGACCCGGCGGACAGCACCAAACAGGTGCCGGCGCCCTACAACGCGGCGGCGTCCCTGGGATCCAACTTGGGTCCGACCAGCAAGGACCTGGTGAAGCGCGTGGGCAACGACGTGGCCGCGGCTGGCCCGGCGCCGGTGCCGGCGGATGCGGTGACCACCTCCGCCTCCGGCCTCGATCCGCACATCACGCCAGCCAATGCCCTGCGTCAGGTGGCGCGGGTGGCCACGGCGCGGGGCCTAGGGGAAGACCGGGTGCGGGCGCTGCTGGCGGACAACACGGAGGGACGGCTGCTGGGCGTGGTCGGTGAGCCGCGGGTGAACGTGCTGCGGCTGAACCTCGCGCTGGATGCGACGCGTTGAAGGAACGCTCAGCCAAGTCCCTTGTCGTAGCGGCGCAGCAGATCAGCCACCTCCGCAGCCATGTCGGCCAGCGGTATTGCGCCGCTGACGACCTCAAGCCGGATATCCGCACGTGAAAACAGGGCAATGCAAACTTGGTCGGAATCATGACGCGACGAGTAGGCGATGCCGTCCGGCTGGTCCTTGTGGCTGAACAGCGCGTCCACCCAAGCACCGCATGGCCCATATGGCCCGGTACTGACCGCGTTGTCCGTCCCAAGCGATTGCAGCCCGCGTCCGCGCATCTCAACCAGCCGGACGGCGCGGGACACGGCCAGCACCGAAACGGCGCGGATGCTGATTTCCGTTGGGTCGATGAGTCGCCGGTGCGGGTTCCGCAGCACCGTTTCGGCAAACGCCCCTTCCAGCGATTGCGCCATATAGAGCACGCCGAAGCTGCCGCTGGAGCTGTCGAACCGTCCGATGGCGGGCTGTCCCGGGCCTGGAGAAAAGAAGACCGGATCGAAGGCCAGGCGGTGGATGCGGACGAGAGTACTGCCAGCCGCAAGCTCCAGCAGGGGAAGCGACGCCGTTGCGAGCCAAGGCGGAGGCAGGGGCGCAGACCCGGCGGGACCGCGCCCGGGCGTGCTCATCCGAAGGCGTCGGTCCCGTGGCTTTGCACGATGCGACGCACCTCGTCCGCGGCGCTCCCACCGCGGCGCAAGGCGTCCAACGGCGTGTTGCCGCCCAGGGCGTCGTCCTCTGCCAGCAAGAACGCCAGTTGTGCCCAAGGCCCTAATGCGGCCAAGCCTTCCAACACAAAAGCCAATCCGCGGACAGCCTCGCCATCCCGTCCGATCTGGGCGGCTGGATATCGCCAATCATGCCCGATACGGACGCCGAGCAGTTGGCGGTTGCGCCGCCGCTTGTCCACCGCCTGGCGGGAGATGCCGCCCAGCGCGCGGCCGGCGTCATCGGCCGACAGCAAGCCGCCCGCCTCACCCGACAAGCGTTCCCGCTCTGCTGCGCCCCGCGCCCACGCATCCCCCAGAGGGTCCAGCGGACGGGATGCGGCGAACGCAGCGGGATCGCCAAGCGCACGCGCTACGGCGCCAAAGTCTGTGGGCGCCGACAGAGCTTCGCCGAGAGCTTCAATGGTGGCTGAGCGAGCGATGTGCTCAATCGCGTGTTCGGCACGGCGCCGGAAAGCATCCCGTACGATCTCATCGGGGTCGCGGCCGGAAGCTGGGTCGGATACCCCTGGCATGGCTTGCTAGTGGCCTACTTTTGGTTGCTTTGGTATTGAGTTCAACTTCTAATGTACCATGTCAACCCACAGCGAAGCAATGCGGTAAAAGTCGAGGCCATTATGCCGTTCATAGCGCAAATACCTCTGTCTGCGTTCCGAGTGCCTGATGGCAAGATTGCAATGACGGTGAGCCTGCATGGGACGCAATGCATGACGGCCGTTATCGGCGTCGCCGACTTGGATCCTTGGCTCAGCGCCTTTGAAGCTGGGATGGAGATGGACGTGGCTGATCGTGCCGACTTGCGCACGCACGCTCGAATACGTGAGTTGCTGAGGCGGGACATGGAGCGGGGTGAATATTTAGATATGAGGCCCTGCGTTGCTGCTGCTTTTTGGCTGGCGCTAAACCATCCTCATGCGAGCGCCACGATGCGGATGCAGGTTGCTGCTTCCATGCGGACCCAGAACCGGGCGCAGATCACCATAACAAGCGATCCCCGTCAGCTATGGAGCTTTGCCGTTTCAGAACGTCCCGTCATGCCGGATGCGATTATGGCAGCGACGCCAGTTGGACCAACGGTTTGCATAACCTGTCCAGAACGGGCTGACGACTTGCCCAGTCATTCATCCTGAGATCATTGATTGACCCTGCCTGGAAGTTGACGTGGCCATCCTCCACGCATTTGAGGCTGGTCTGACAACTTGGACGCCCCCCGACCCGATCCCGACGCCCTGATCGCCGCCGCCGCCCGGGAAGGCCGTGGGCGGCTCAAGGTGTTCCTCGGCGCAGCGCCCGGCGTCGGCAAGACCTGGGAGATGCTGACCCAGGCCCGCCGCCAGCAGGCCGAGGGCGTGGACGTGGTGGCCGGCGTCATCGAAACCCATGGCCGCGCGGAAACCGAGGCGCAGGTAGGACCCTTGCCGGTGCTGCCGCGCCGGGACGTGCCCTACCGTGGTCAGATGTTGCAGGAATTCGACCTTGATGCCGCCCTGCTCCGCCACCCTGGCCTGCTGCTGGTGGATGAGCTGGCCCATACCAACGCCCCTGGCAGCCGCCACAACAAGCGGTGGGAGGATGTGCAGGACCTGTTGGACGCCGGCCTGCATGTCTGGGCCACGCTGAACATCCAGCACCTGGAAAGCCTGAACGACGACATCGCCCGGATCACCGGAGTGCGTGTCGCCGAAACCCTGCCCGACCGCGTGCTGGAAGGCGCCGACGAGATCGAGCTGATTGACGTCCCCCCCGGCGAGCTGCGCGCGCGGCTCGCCAGCGGCCGCATCTACCGCGCCGACACCGCACGCCGGGCGCTGGAGGGTTACTTCAAGGAAGGCAACCTCGCCGCCCTGCGCGAGATCGCCCTGCGCCAGGCGGCGCAGCACGTGGACGAGGACGTGCGGGACTGGATGCGCCAAACCGGCGTGGCCGGCCCCTGGCCCGCCCGCGACCGAGTGCTGGCGCTGATTGGCCCCGAAGCGTCTGGGGAGGCGGTCATCCGCCATGCCAAGCGCCTGGCCGACGCGCTGCATGCGCCCTGGATCGCGCTGCATGTCGAGCGGCCGGCGGCGCCGCTGCAATCCCGGCCCTCCCTTGCCCTCGCGCAGCAACTGGGCGCGGAGGTTGAAACCAGGTCCGGTCCGGATGTGGCCGGCGTGGTGCTGCAGGTGGCGCAGGCGCGCAATGCGACGCATATCGTCATCGGCCGCGCTCCCGCACCGCTATGGCGACGCCTGCTCGGACGGTCACTGAGCCTGGAACTGCTGCGCCGGGCGCCGGAGTATGCGCTGCACGTCGTGCCTTCCCCGGCGCTCGCCCGGTCACGCCAGGCAGCACCGCCGGCGCCGCGGCCCTGGCTGGGATGGGCGGGCTCCACCGCTGTGGTCGCCGCAATCACCGGCGCCGGGCTGCTGGGCGGCGGCGACACTCCCGTCGAGGCGATGGGGATGGTGTTCCTGGCCACCGTAGTGGCCGCCGCAAGCCTGCAGGGCTTGCAGGTGGCGCTGTACACCGCCGTGATCGCCTTCCTGGCCTGGGACTTCTTCTTCATCCCGCCGGTCCACACCATCACCATCGCCAACACGCATGACGCGGTGGCGGCAGTGGTGTTCCTGGTGGTTGCGGCCATCACCGGCGTCTTGGCCGGCCAGGTGCGGGCAGAGGCGCGCGCCGGGCAGGCACGGATCGAGAGCTTGCGCCGGGTCGCCGCCTTCAGCCGCCGCCTGGGCGAACCGGCGTCGGAGGCGGACCTGTTGGCTGAGGTCGCCCGCCAAGCTGCGGGGATCGCCGGGCGGGGTGCCGCGCTGACGCTGGACGGCGAGGGCGCCACCGCCGACTTGCGATTGCGCGCCACCGCACCAGACGACACCGCACGGGACGAGGGCCGTCTCGATGAGGGCGCCTGGGCCGCCGCTCGATGGGCCGCCGCGCACGGGACAGAGGCGGGGCGCGGTACGGCCACCCTGCCCTCGGCCACCTGGCGGTTTCTGCCGGTGCGGACGGTACGTGGTATCGCCGGAGTGCTGGGTGTGCGGTTGGCCAAGGACGGCAGCTTCGACCTGCCGGTGCTGCAAGCCCTTGAGGCGCTGGCGGACCAGGCGGCGCTGGCGCTGGAAAGGGTGCGCTTGGCGGCACAGTCTGCTCGCGCCACCGCGATGGAGGAAACGCAGCGGCTGCGAACGGCGCTGCTCAATTCGCTCAGCCATGACTTGCGGACGCCGCTGGCCGGCATACGCGGTGCGGCCAGTACCTTGCGCGACGCCTGGGATAGCCTTGCACCAGACACCCGGGCGGACTTGCTGTCCTCCATCGAGGAGGATACGGCGCGCATGACCCGCTTCCTGGCCAACATCATGGACCTGACCCGGCTGGAAAGCGGCGAGGTGTCGGCCCGCCTGGCGCCGACCGAGGTTGAGATGGTGATTGAGTCCGCTATCGCCCGGGTGCCCGACGCCCTGCACGCCAGCGTGTCGCTGCCCGACCCGCCGGCGCGCGCAATGGCGGATGCCGCGCTGCTGGAGCAAGTGCTGGTGAACCTACTGGAAAACGCCGTAAAATACGCACCCACCGGGGCACGCGTGGCCGTGCGTGTGACGGCTGGACGGGGTGAGGTGTCCATCGCCGTTGCCGATGAGGGCGTGGGCATACAAGCCGAGGATTTGCCGCACGTCTTCGACAGCTTCTACCGTGCCCGGCGTGGCGACCGGGTGGCGCCGGGCACTGGGCTCGGCTTGGCGATCGCGCGTGGCATGGTGGAGGCGATGCACGGCAGCATCCAGGCGGCCAGCCCGCGTCCGGACCTGCCGCGCGACGGCCAGCCCGGCACTGTCGTCACGCTGCGCCTGCCGGCCGCACCGTGAGCGGGGCAGGGATACAGGGTGCGTCCATCTTGGTGGTGGACGATGAGCCGCAAATCCACCGATTCCTGCGGCCGGCGTTGGAGGCCGCAGGCTACCGGGTCGAGCGCGCCGACACCGCGGCGGAGGGTCTGCGGCTCTGCGCCTCCCGTGCGCCGGATGCCGTGCTGCTGGACTTGGGGCTGCCGGACATGGACGGACAGGAGGCGCTGGCCCGGCTGCGCGCCTTCAGCGCCGTGCCGGTCATCGTCGTGTCCGCCCGGGACCGGGAAGCGGAGAAGATCCGCGCGTTGGACGGCGGCGCGGATGACTACGTGGAAAAACCGTTCAGCATCGGCGAGCTGCTGGCCCGGGTGCGCGCGGCGCTGCGGCACGGCCGGGCGCAGGAAGGAGCGCCGGAGGTTTTTCGCGCCGCTGGGCTGCAGGTGGATTTGGCCCGGCGACTGGTGACGGCAAATGGCGCCGGGGTGGTGCTGAGTCCGCGGGAGTACGACTTGCTTGAGCTGCTGGCGCGCAATGCCGGGCGGGTGTTGACGCACCGGCAATTGCTGACGGCGGTCTGGGGGCCGGCACACGTGCAGGATGTGCAGTACTTGCGAGTCTATGTCGGCCATCTACGGCAAAAGCTTGGCCTAGCCGGTACGCGGCTGATTGTGACCGAGCCTGGGGTGGGCTACCGACTGCTTGAGGACGCGCTGCCGAACCGGGCCGATGACCCCGTGACCAAATAGGGCCAAACGGTCCTACGTGGCTGAGCAGCAGAGGGCTGTTTTGCACCGGACCAGCGGCGTGATTTGCAGTCCGTCATAGGCCGGTCCGGCCACGGGCATCCGGTCAACCTGCGTCCCGCACAAGCACGAGGTCCCACGGCGCCAGCGTTCCGGGCGGCGTGCCCTCGACCAGGCGGAATAGCTGTGACGACGCATCAAGCGCCCATCCCGTAAACGCATCGCAAAAGTTGGCTGCCAGCACCAGGTGCCCGCCGTCCTGCAGCGCCCACCGTGCCTCGATCACGCCTTGCCCATCCCCGCCGCCCTCGGCCGGGATGGTCCTGTATGACCCGGCGGAACCGCCGATCTCCGGCAGCATGGGCAGCACCACGCGCCGCCTCACCTCCAGGAGATGCTGGTGAAACGCTAGCCAGCGGGCATGCGGCTCATTCCCAATAGAATCCCAATCCAGGACCGACCCGTCCCGTGTCGTGGCGGCCGTTGGATCAGCCAACATGGCCAGCATGTCTGTATCTTGGAACTCCGGCAAATGGCTGAATTCACCGCGGCGCCCGTCCCGCACCAGCCCGGCCAGTGGTTGCGGAAAGTCGCAGAAAAAGTCGAACGGCCGCGCCGATCCCCATTCCTGCCCCATGAACAGCATCGGGATGCCTGGCGACAGCAGCGTCACCGCCGTTGCCAGCCGCACCTGTGGCTCGGGCGCCAGCTCGGTGATCCGGCGTCCGAACGGCGTGTTGCCGACCTGGTCGTGGTTCTGGATGAAGTTGACGAACGCTGTCGGCGGCAGGTGCGCGGACGGCGTGCCGCGGATCAGGCCGGGCCGGTGGCGCGATTCCTCGCCTTGGTAGGAAAAACCCTCGGTCAAGGCGCATCCGAGCCGCCGCAGGGGGTCGTCGGCGTAGTCGATGTAGTAGCCGTCCCGCCGTCCGGTCGTCAGCACGCGCAGGGCATGGTGGAAATCGTCGTTCCACTGCGCCTCATACCGGTCGGGAGCGAGCCAGTGCGCCTCGTTATTGTCGTTCTCCAGCACCAGGTGCACTGTCCGGCCCGGATCGGTTGCTCGCACCCGCCGGGCGATCTCGGCCAGGATGTGCTCAGGGCTGTCATCCTTCACGGCCTGCACGGCGTCCAGCCGCAGCCCATCCATATGAAAATCGTTGAGCCAGTATAGGGCATTCTGGACATAGAACTCGCGCACCGCCCGTGCTCCCGGGCCGTCGAAAGCAATGGCTTCGCCCCACGGCGTCTTGTACTTGTCGGTGAAGAACTCCGGCAGGTAGCCCCGCAGCATATTCCCGTGCGGGCCGAAGTGGTTGTAAACCACATCCAGCATCATCGAGATGCCGTGGCCATGACACGCTTCCACCAGGCGCCGCAGGTCGTCCGGGCTGCCATAGGCTGCGTTTGGGGCGAAAGGCAGCACGCCGTCATATCCCCAGCCCCAACCACCCGGGAAGGAGCCAACCGGCATCAACTCGATCATGGTCACGCCCAGCGTCTTTAAGTGCTCCAGATGCGGGATGACCCCGGCGAACGTGCCCTCGCGCGAGAACGTGCCGACATGCAGCTCGTAAAGCACCGTTTCGGTCCAGAAGTGCCCGTGCCAGGCGGAGTCGGACCAGCGGTAGGCGGCGGGGTCCGTGACTTCGCTGAACCCCTCGGGCCCGTCGGGCTGGCTGCGCGACGCCGGATCGGCTACTGTGGCGCCTTTGACGAGGAACTTGTAGCGGGCGCCCGGCGGGAAGTCAGGGAGGATGGCCATGTGCCATCCATTTTCCTGCCGGTCCATCTTGTGACCCGGGCCGTCAATGCCCAGCACGACGACCTCGGCGGCTGACGGCGCCCAAAGCGAGAAACAGGTACGGTCGCCGAGCCACTTCGCACCCCATTCGACCGGAACGGCACATCCTGGCACCGCTACGCTCATCGGGCTGCGCATCCGATACGATTTTGCCGCGGGAAAGTCGCGTTAGGACGCATACGGCAGGCATGCCGCCGCAATCCTAGTTTGTGCATCAGCATTGCAGAGGCCCCGTCATCTAGCTTGGGATCTTACGATGTAAGAGCCTCGCGGTTCCATGTTCCCCCCGGGACGCTGCGGCACGTCCCGGTTCCAGCATTGAAGTGGCCGTCGTCGCAGTTGCAGCCGCCGCACCTGCGCCGAGCGGGTCCGGTTCGGCTGGTTTAGGAACCTTCGTTCAAGCGGCGGGCGCCAGCTTGTCCTGCGTCTTGGTGTCGAAGTCGCCGGCGTCGTGGCGCTCATGCAACTGGCTCGCCGGGTCGCCGCTGACGCGGTTGACCATGCGCCCACGCCTGGCAGCCGGGCGTTCGCCAATCGCGTCGGCCCAGCGCTGCACATTCTTGTACTCCTGCACTCCCAGGAACTCGGCTGCCTCATAGAGCCAGCCCTTCACCAGGCCGCCGTACCAGGGCCAGGTGGCGATGTCGGCAATGGTGTAGGCGCTGCCAGCCAGATACTCGGTCTCGGCCAGGCGGCGGTCGAGCACATCCAATTGCCGCTTTACCTCCATGGCGAACCGGTTGATCGGATATTCCATCTTCGACGGTGCGTAGGCGTAGAAGTGGCCGAACCCTCCGCCCAAGTAGGGCGCGCTGCCCATCTGCCAAAACAGCCATGACAAGCACTCGGCGCGTGCCGCAGCTTCGGTCGGTAAGAAAGCCCCAAACTTTTCTGCGAGGTGGATTAGGATTGCGCCGGACTCGAACACACGGATCGGCGTAGGTCCGCTCCGGTCCAGCAGGGCTGGTATCTTGGAGTTAGGATTGACCCCCACGAAACCGCTGCCGAACTGATCGCCGTCGCCGATCCGGATCAGCCAGGCGTCATACTCGGCGCCCTGATGGCCCAGGGCCAGCAGTTCCTCCAGCATGACCGTGACCTTCACGCCGTTCGGTGTCCCCAAGGAATAAAGCTGGAGGGGATGGCGCCCAACCGGAAGCTCCTTGTCATGGGTGAGGCCTGCAATGGGACGGTTGGTGCTCGCGAACCGGCCGCCGCTCTCCTTGTCCCAGGTCCAGACCTTTGGCGGCGTGTACTCAGACGAACTGCTCATGTTCAAGCCTCCAGGTGCCTAGCAGGCGGATGCGCCGATACAAGGCAGTCGCACGAACCTACATGATGCCTCCGCGCGGCACTACGGACAGCACGGACAAGGCACGCATGACGCTGGGACAAACCAAGGCGTGCACGGAGGGTTCCCGCAGCACCCAGCAATCTTGAGGTTACGGCGGCTGCGTCTGTCGCCGTCCCTAGGTGGCGTCAGCCTATGCCGGGCGAGCTTCGAGGGGGCGTCAAACCAGGCGGCTGCATGAGCGGCGGCAGTGTTGGTTGGGCATCGTCAACTTGATGAACGTGGTGGGCAAGTGAAACGGCATGCTCGTGGTTACGCTGCAGCGGCGACGCCGGTGATCTCGGCCGGGAAGCTATAACCGGCATAGCTGGGAGGAGCGGGCATAATCATCCAGCCCGCCCAGTCCAATCTTGCAAGCTAGCCGGCAGCTCAGCGGACGGTGCCCACTGGGTATTATGGCGGCCCAAAGCGCCGGGTCAGCGGTATGGCGCCGACGTGTGACGATCCCGCACGAATCTCTGCCACGGTCTTACATAGGTTGTTAATCAAGATATGAAATGATTGTGGCGCTTTCATCTTTGAGGTCGTCAATATGCCATCAGTTAAGAACCTGCCGATTTTCAAGAAGATCATGATTGTCCTTGGAGCTTTTGCAGTACTGGCGGTCGGGTCGGCTTGCTTCGCTGGCTACAACATGAAGATGATCGATACAGCCTATTCGGACTTGATCGATCAGCAGGAAAAGTTCTCTCTCGATATGGCCCGAGCCAATCGCTCCTTTGAAGCTGCACGCTCTGCCATTGCCGAACTGGCAATGAGTGACACCAAGGCCGGCAACGCCGCTGCCATGGAAAGTCTCTCAACTGCCAAGACGCAGTTCAACGGTTTCATAGTAGCTGCTAAGGCGGCATCCCCGAGCAACGCTTCCACGGTCGACCGTCTCCAGCAAAGTGCGCGTCAGGTGCTCGACGTAGCCTGCGCTGAAACGATCAAGCTGGGCAACAGCACCGATAGTGATCTTGGTCAAAAGGCGCAGCAAGTTTACCTCAAAGACTGTGGCCCGAAGTTTCCGGCGTTGTCTATGGAATTTGTCGCCGAAACGCAGAAGGCGGTGGACAATGCAGACAAGGCTAGCTCGGATTTGACCGAACGGACGCACCTGACGATCATGATGACGTTCGCGATGATCGTGGGCGGGTTGGCGCTGATAACCACCTGGGCTTATTTCGCCATCAAGGCCTGGATTTCGGCGCCGCTGACGGTTCTGAACAACACGATGGATCGGCTGGCAAAGGGTGACCTTTCCGTCGAGGTGCCTGATGCAGTGCGCAAGGACGAGGTAGGCGCCATGTCCCTCACCGTGCAGGTGTTCAAGGACGCCGCACTTGAGAAGGTGCAGATGGAGCGCCAGGCAGCAGAGCTGCGCCAGGCAACAGAGCAGGAAAGAGCACGGACGGAGGCCGAACGGCAGACCCAAGCCGCACAACAGGCCCTCGTCGTCCAGAGTTTGGCGGCGGGCTTGGGACGGTTGTCAGCGGGTGATCTGACCTGCGACATCACCGAGGAGTTCGCGCCTGAATACGAGCAACTGCGTGCTGACTTCAACGCGGCTGTCGTCGAGTTGCGGAGCGTTATCGGCACAATCATCGTCAACACGGGCGCCATCCGCGCCGGTACGGGAGAGATCAGTCAGGCATCCGACGACCTGTCGCGGCGCACCGAGCAGCAGGCGGCCAGCCTAGAGGAAACCGCCGCAGCACTCGATCAGATCACGGCAACAGTGCGCAACACCGCCGAGGGTGCGACGTCAGCCCATGCCGTTGTGGTAGCGACGAAAACCGAGGCCGAACATGGCGAGACCATCGTGAAGGACGCCGTGACCGCGATGAGCGAGATCGAGAAGTCCGCCGGCGAGATCGGCCAGATCATCGGCGTGATCGACGAGATCGCATTCCAGACCAACCTTCTCGCCTTGAACGCCGGGGTGGAGGCTGCCCGGGCTGGGGATGCCGGACGCGGGTTCGCCGTGGTCGCCAGCGAAGTTCGTGCCTTGGCGCAGCGCAGTGCGCAGGCCGCGAAGGAGATCAAGGCGCTGATCAGAACCAGCAGCTCGCATGTCGGCCGCGGCGTGAGCTTGGTGACGGAGACCGGAGCAGCCCTGAGCAGGATCCTTGGTCAGGTCACGCAGATCACCGGCACGGTGAGTGAGATTGCAGCCAGCACCCAGGAGCAGGCAAGCGGACTCGCCCAGGTCAACATTGCAATCAACCAGATGGACCAGGTGACACAGCAGAACGCCGCGATGGTCGAGCAGTCTACAGCTGCCAGCCACAGCCTGGCCAAGGACACGGCCGAACTCGAGCGGCTCACCGCCCGCTTCAACACCGGTGTCGAGCAACTGCAGCAGCCCAACAAAGCACGGGAGACTGCTCCTGCCTCAAAGGAGAAGGGGAACCGCGCGCCGCCGTCGCCAAAAGGTCTACGGTTGGTTGGCAATGCCGTGCGCAAGCCCGTGGCCGAAGAGGGTTGGACGGAATTCTAAGTGCGCCTTCAACTTGTTGAACGTAGTGCGCGACTAGAGCAGTTTACAGCCGGGTCCGGCGCGAAACGGCCGAACATGAAGCTGCAAGTATTTGCTCGCAAACGAAAAACCTAAAGCGGTTTGCATCCGGTCCGGACGCAAACCGCTTTAGGCGCCGACTCTGCTTGACAGATATATCTGGTCGCTCGTGGTGGCCAGGTTTGCGGCGGACCCATCCTCCCGGGTACCGCTACTTCAAGCTGCTGCCGAGGAACGCCTGCAACTCCGCCGTCCGTGGCTCCGCCAGTAGCGTCCGCGCCGGGCCGCTCTCCCAGATCGTGCCCTGGTGCATGAACACCACCGTGTCCGCCACGTTGCGGGCGAAGTTCATCTCATGCGTTACCAGGATCATCGTCATCCCGTCGCGCGCCAACTGCTCCATCACCCCTAGCACCTCCGCCGTCAGCTCCGGGTCCAGTGCGGACGTCACCTCGTCGAACAGCATCAGCTTCGGCTGCATCGCAAGCGAACGCGCAATGGCGACGCGCTGCTGCTGGCCGCCGGACAGGTTGTCGGGGTAGGCGTCTATCTTCTCGGACAGGCCGACCTGGGCCAGCACTTGCTCCGCAAGCCGCCGTGCCTCCGGCTTGGGGATGCCCTTGGTCAAGTGCGGCGACAGGGCGATGTTCTGGCCGACCGTGAGGTGCGGGAACAGGTTGTAGCCCTGGAACACGATGCCGACCTCTTTGCGGAGCGCCCGCAGCCGGCGGTCATCCTGGTCCACCTGGTGCCCGGCCACCTCGATCCGCCCGGCCTGGAACGGCTCCAGCCCGTTCATGCAGCGCAGCAGGGTGGACTTGCCCGACCCGCTGCGGCCGATCAGGGCGACGACCTGGCCGCGCTCGACCTGCAGCGACACGCCGCGCAGCACCTCGACCGGGCCGAAGCTCTTGCGGACATCCTCAACCTGCACGACCGGCATGGAGCGTCCTTTCCAGCAGCCGGCTGAGCCGGGACAAGGGGAAGCAGATCAGGAAATATACCAGTGCCACCAGGCCAAAGACCTTGAACGGCTGGAACGTCGCGTTGTTGACCAACTGACCCGCCCGCGACAGCTCGACGAAGCCCACTACCGAGACGACGGAGGTGTTCTTCACCAACTGCACCACGAACCCCACCGTGGGCGGCAACGCCAGGCGCAGCGCCTGGGGCAGGATGACATAGCGATACTGGTGCGCACGGGTCAGGGCCAGGGACGCCGCAGCCTCCCATTGCTGGTAGGGCACCGCCTCCACCGCGCCGCGCCAGATGTCGGCCAGGTAGGCGCTGACGTAGATGCTGAGCGCGAACGACGCCGCCACCAGGGGCGGCACGTCAAGGCCGGCCAGCGCCAGCCCATAATACGCCTGGAACAGCACCATCAGCACGGGGATCGACTGGATCAGCCCGATATAGGCCGCGGCAACCTGGCGCACCGGCCGCCGCCGGGACAAGCGCAGCAGCGCCACCGCCCCGCCGAGCAGGCCGCCGCAGACGAAGGCGATCAGCGTCAGCAGCAGGGTCCAGCGCACGGCGCTGACCAGAAACAGCGCCGCCGCCGGGCCGAACGAGGTCATCATGCCGCTTCGCCACCGGCCTGGATGCGGGCAAGGCCCGACACGCGCGGGAAGCTGACCCGGCCGATGAAGGCCAGCAGCAGCTTGAGCAACAGCGCCAGCACGACATACAGCACGGTCGCGACGATGTAGCTTTCGAAGCTGCGGAACGTCCGCTGCTCGACGATGGCGGTAACGCCCGACAACTCCTGCGTCGAGATGAAGGAGCAGATGGACGACGCCAGCATCATCAGCACGAATTGGGAGGACAGCGCCGGCCATACCTTGGCGATGGCGGGCACGACGACGACGTGCTGCAGCACCTGCCAGCGGCTCAGCGCCAGGGACAGCCCGGCCTCGATCTGCGACTTGTGGATCGAGTCCACGCCGGCCCGGATGATCTCGACGCAGTAGGCCGCGAGGTTCAGCGTCATCGCCAGCAGCGACGCCTGCGGGGCGGACAGGCGCAGGCCCAACCCGGACAGGCCGAAGAAGATCAGGAATAGCTGCACCAGGAACGGCGTGTTCCGCAGCAGCTCGACATAGGCCTCCACCAGTCCGCGCACGGGGCGCGGGCCGAGCTGCCGGGCCGCGGTCAGCAGCAGCGCCAGGGCCGAGCCGAGCACGATGGCGCCAAGCGACAGCTCGACGGTCAGCACAATGCCGTCCCAGATGAACGGCCACTCCGCCAGCACCGGCTCGAACTGGAACTCGAAGGCCATTCACCAGCCTCCCGTGCTGCTGCCAGAGCCAGGCGCGCGGTCATTCTCCTTCCCCCTCTCCCTCCGGGAGAGGGTTGGGGTGAGGGAACGGGCCAGCACGAACCTATCCAACGCAGGGCCAGGTGCTTCCGTGACGAACAGTGCCCCGTGCCGCAACCAAGACCCCCTCACCCTAACCCTCTCCCGGAGGGAGAGGGAACAGGGGGCAGTGCTTCCAGCACAACATGAGTCCTGACGTCAGAACGTCGGCAGCGTCGGCAGCGGAACGCCGACCCAGCGTTGGCTGATCTCGTTCAGCTCGCCGTTCAGCTTCATGATGTAGATCACGTTGTTCAGATACTGGTGCAGCTCGAAGGCGTCCCGGCGCACGGTCATCGAGTTGGGCTGCTGGGCAAAGACGAACTTCTGCTCGCAGTCCACGCCGTCGCCGCGCGCCTTCATGGCAGCAAGCGCCTGCGCGTCCGGCCCGGCAATTGCCTCTACCTGCCCGGTGAACAGCGCCTGCATCGTCGTGCTGTCGTCCTCGAAGCGGGAGATGCTGAGGTTCAGCTCCTTCTCCCGCTTGGTCAGCTCGCCCTC
The DNA here is from genome assembly GCA_964245505.1 of uncultured Acetobacteraceae bacterium. Classification (GTDB taxonomy): domain Bacteria; phylum Pseudomonadota; class Alphaproteobacteria; order Acetobacterales; family Acetobacteraceae; genus DASWOJ01. Next base: position 29,814 of record CAXTOB010000012.1, read on the forward strand.
GACGCTGCTGCCGCGGTTGACGCCGACGCGCTTGCCCTTGAGGTCGGCCCAGGACTTTATGGCATCCCCATGCTTTGCCCAGATGCCCATCTGGAACGTGCTGTAGGGAATGGTGAACATCACAGCCTTCGCGCGCTCCGCCGTCGGCGCCAGGGTGGCTACCAAGAAGTCCACCTTGCCGGACTCCAAAGCCGGGATGCGGCTGGGCGGAGTCAGCGGGACCATCTCGATGGGCAAACCCATATACTTGGCGATCAGGGCGGCCACGTCCTCGTCGTAGCCGACCGGCTTGCCTTCGGCGTCTATGGAGCCGTAGGGCGGCGCGCCGACCAGCACGCCGATGCGGACCTTGCCGCGCTTCGTGATCTCCGAGATGGTCTGCGCGCCCGCCGGGGCCGCCGTAAGGGCCAGGGCCGTGTAGGCCGCCAGGAACAGCACGGCGGCGCGGAAGGTTCTTGTCAGGCTCATGTCGTTTCCTCGCGTTGCCGCACGGGGCGGCGGAATTATGGATGTGCCGCGTTGGTGCGGTCTCGTGTTGGCAGTATGGCCTACTTTGCCGGAGCGGGAAGCACAACAATCCGGAATGCCCGCCGGGTGTCGTTCCCATGCCGGGCAAGCATCTCCGGCCCCGGCCGGGTTGTAGGCAAGACATACGTGTGAAAGACGCCGCAGGCCGGATGCCTCATGTACTCAGCATGTACTCAGCTGCCGCAATCCATGTGCCCGCCGTAACGGCCTCAAACGTTTGGCTCACGCCGGAGCCAGCTAACCCGCGTTGCGCCAACCCGGCAGGGCGCCGCCGAGCTGGGCGGTGATGGCGTCCGCCTTGCGGCGCACTAGGTCGCCCAGCAGCGGGATGCGCTCGTCGGGAATGCGGGCCATCGGCCCAGACAGGGACACGGCGCCAAGCGGGTCGGCGGATTCGTTGAAGATGACCGCCGCAATGCAGCGCAGGCCGACCGCGTGCTCCTCGTCGTCAATGGCGTAGCCGCGGGTGCGGGCGGCGGCCAGGTCGGCGCGCAGGGCAGGGGTGGTGGTGATGGTCTTCACCGTCACCCGCGCCAGGCCGTGCCGATGCAGCACGCGGGCCAGGTCCGCGTCCGTCATCGCGGACAGCAGCGCCTTGCCGACAGATGAGCAATGGAGCGGCACCCGCCCTCCCGGTCGGGCGAAGGCGCGCATCATCTGCCGGCACTCGACCTGGGACAGGTAAACCGCTTCGCCCTGGTCCTCGACGGCGAGGTTCACGGTCTCCTCGCCGTCCTCCATCAAGGCGCGCATGTGCGGGCGGGCAGCGCCGACCAGGCTGCGGGTGCGCAGGAAGCCGCTGCCGGCGACGAAGGCCTGCACGCCCACCGACCACAGCCGTCGCTCCGGGTCGAACTGGACATAACGCTCCTGTTCCAACGTGGTGAGCAGGCGATGCGCGGTGGAGGGCGACAGGCCAACCTGCTGCGCAACCTCGGTCAGCGTCGTCCCCTCATGCCCGGCGGCGAGGCGGTTCAGGATGGACAAGGCACGGACGAGCGACTGCACCTGGTCCGAGCGTTCGGCCGGGGCACGGATAAGTTTGGCCGGGGTACGTGGCGTGCGCATGAGGGTATCCGATTGGAGAACAGCCGCTGTCTGCTACCTCTCCCTCTGGAAGAGGGTCGGGGTGAGGGGGCCTTGGCTGCGGAACGGGAAACTGTGGACTCAGCCGGCACACTGTCCTTACCCGGCCGCTGCAGTTCCAAAGACCCCCTCACCCCAACTCTCCCGCTACACTATTAAGCAGCAAGATCCTGGCTCCCGCAATTCAGCAACTTACTGTCGTCAAAGGGATAATCCCACGTCTTTCCACAATGCGGAATCATTTGCAAAACCTATGGCAATCCCTACCAGCTTCCGCGATGTTTGGCCCAACGCAGCAACAGCAGGGGAGGGCGACGACATGGCCAAGATGAAGGCGATTGACGCGGCGGTGCGCGTGCTGGAACGGGAAGGCGTCACCGTCGCCTTCGGCGTGCCCGGCGCCGCCATCAACCCGCTCTACGCCGCGCTCAAGGCACGCGGCAGCATCCGTCACATCCTGGCCCGGCACGTCGAGGGCGCATCCCACATGGCCGACGGCTACACTCGCACCAAGGCCGGCAACATCGGCGTCTGCATCGGCACGTCAGGCCCCGCCGGCACCGACATGATCACCGGCCTCTACACCGCCCAAGCCGACAGCATCCCCATCCTGTGCATCACCGGCCAGGCGCCGCGCGCCAAGATGTACAAGGAAGACTTCCAGGCCGTTGACATCGAGACCATCGCCAAGGCCGTCACCAAGTGGTCGGTCTGCGTGCGCGAACCCGCGCTGGTGCCGATGGTGTTTCAGCAGGCGTTCCACGTCATGCGCTCCGGCCGGCCCGGCCCCGTGCTGATCGACCTGCCGATCGACGTTCAGATGGCCGAGATCGAGTTTGACGACAGCACCTACGAGCCGCTGCCCATCTACAAGCCCGCCGCCAGCCGTCCGCAGGCGGAGCGCGCCATGGCGATGCTGAACGCCGCCGAGCGCCCGCTGCTGATTGCCGGCGGCGGCATCATCAATGCCGACGCCTGCGACTTGCTGGTAGAGTTTGCCGAGCTGACCGGCGTGCCGGTGATCCCGACCTTGATGGGCTGGGGTTCCATCCCCGACGATCACCGGCTGATGGCGGGAATGGTCGGTTTGCAGACCAGCCACCGCTACGGGAACGCGACGTTCCTGGAAAGCGACTTCGCGATGGGCATTGGCAACCGCTGGGCCAACCGTCACACCGGGTCGGTGGACGTTTATACGCGCGGCCGCAAGTTTGTGCACGTGGACATCGAACCGACGCAGATTGGCCGGGTGTTCGGCCCGGACTTCGGCATCGTGTCGGACGCCAAGGCGGCGCTGATGCAGTTCCTGGCGGTCGCGCGTGAGATGAAGGCGGCCGGCACGCTGCGCGACCGCTCGGCCTGGGCCGGATCGTGCGAGCACCGCAAGGCGAACATGCTGCGCAAGTCGCACTTCGACGCAGTGCCGCTGAAGCCGCAGCGCGTTTACCAGGAGATGAACGAGATCCTGGACCGCGACACCTGCTATGTCACCACCATCGGCCTGTCGCAGATTGCCGGGGCGCAGTTCCTGCACGTCTATAAGCCGCGCAACTGGATCAACTGCGGCCAAGCGGGTCCGCTCGGCTGGACCCTGCCCGCGGCCTTGGGCGTCCGTGCCGCGGACCCGGATAAGAAGATCGTGGCGCTGTCGGGCGACTACGACTTCCAGTTCATGATCGAGGAGCTGGCGGTCGGCGCGCAGCACAAGTTGCCCTACCTGCACATCGTGGTAAACAACTCCTACCTCGGGCTGATCCGCCAGGCGCAGCGCGGGTTCCAGATGGACTTCGAGGTCAGCCTGGCGTTCGACAACATCAACGCCCCGGCGGACGGCGACGCGGTGCCGGGCTACGGCGTGGACCACGTGGCCGTCGCGGAGGGGCTGGGCTGCAAGGCGGTCCGGGTAAAGAGCCCGAACGAGTTCAAGGACGCCTTCGCCCGCGCCCATGCGCTGATGGAGGAGTTCCAGGTGCCGGTCGTGATGGAGTTCATCCTGGAGAAGGTGACGAACATCAGCATGGGCACGGAGGTGGACAGCGTGAACGAGTTCGAGGATATCCTATGTCTGGACCCGTCGCTGTCCATCAAGAAGGGCCAGGAGATGGACACGCAGCCCGCACCGAAGCAGCTCGAGCCTGCCGCCCGGTAGCTTCCCTGCTCCCTCTCCCTCCGGGAAAGGGCCGGGGTGAGGGAAGCCGCAAGCACCGGCCTATCCCACCGACCCAAGGCGCCAAACCACACCCAGCGAGGCGCCCCAGGAGCACGATATGCCCAAGTTCGCCGCCAACCTGACTATGCTGTTCACCGAGCTGCCGTTCCTGGATCGCTTCGCCGCCGCGTCCCACGCCGGGTTCAAGGCCGTCGAGTTCCTGTTTCCTTATGACCACCCGGCGCAGCAGGTTGCCGGCATGGCGAAGGCAGCCGACCTGCAGGTGGTGCTGCACAACTTGCCCGCCGGCAACTGGGCCGGCGGCGAGCGCGGCATCGCCTGCCTGCCCGGCCGTGTGGAAGAGTTCCGCGCCGGCGTCACCCGCGCCATCGAGTATGCCAAGGCGCTGGGCGCCCCGCAGGTCAACTGCCTGGCCGGGCTTGCGGCGCCGGACGACGCGGAGGCGCACCGGACGCTGGTGGACAACCTGCGCTTTGCCGGGGATGCGCTGGACAAGGCGGGGATCGGGCTGCTGCTGGAGCCGGTGAACACCCGGGACGTGCCGGGCTTCTTCGTCAGCCGCACCGCGCAGGGGCTGACGATCCTGGACGAGGTCGGCCATCCCAATATCAAGCTGCAATACGACATCTACCATGCCCAGGTAATGGAGGGCGACCTGCTGCCGACCATCGAGCGAAACTTTGCCCGCATCGGCCACCTGCAAGTCGCCGACAACCCCGGCCGGAACGAGCCTGGCACTGGTGAAATCAACTACACCTTCGTGTTCCGCCGCCTCGACGAACTGGGCTATACCGGCTGGATCGGCTGCGAGTACAAGCCGTCAGCCGCCGGGCTAAGCTGGATGAAGCCCTACGTCGCCGCCGTGGCAGCCTGATGCGGCCCGCCGCAGCTTGCAAGGCTCGCACCCGTGACGGCGGTTTCTCTGTTCCCTCTCCCTCTCCCTCCGGGAGAGGGTCGGGGTGAGGGGGTTTCGGCCACGTGCCGGGCGCGATCCGTGCCACTGGACTGCGGCCTACTTCCGGTAAGCCTTGTGCCCGCCTGCCCCTTCACCCCGACCTTCTCCCGAAGGGAGAGGGAGCAGGAAACAGCCTCCCAGAATTTATTGCAACCGCCTGAAAAGGACCTCCAATTATGAGCAACATCGGTTTCATCGGTCTCGGCATCATGGGCCGGCCCATGGCGGGCCACCTGATGACCGGCGGGCACACCCTGTTCGTGCATGACATCGCCCCCATACCCCAGGCCATCCTGGATGCTGGCGCCACCGCCTGCACCAGCAGCGCCGAGGTCGCGCGGCACACCGACATCATCATCACCATGGTGCCCGACACCCCTGACGTCGAGGCCGCGCTATTCGGACCCGGCGGCGTCGCCGAGGGCCTGACCCCCGGCAAGGTCGTGGTGGACATGAGCAGCATCTCCCCCATCGCCACCAAGGACATGGCCAAGCGGATCAACGCACTTGGCTGCGACTACCTGGACGCCCCGGTGTCCGGCGGCGACGTCGGCGCGAAGGCGGCAAGCCTCACCATCATGGTCGGCGGCCCCGACGCGGCGTTCACCCGGGTCGAGCCGCTGTTCAAGCTGATGGGCAAGAACATCAGCCTGGTCGGCAGCAACGGCGACGGACAGACCACCAAGGTCGCCAACCAAATCATCGTGGCGCTGACCATCGAGGCCGTGGGCGAGGCGCTGCTGTTTGCCTCCAAGGCGGGCGCCGACCCCGCACGGGTGCGGCAAGCACTGATGGGCGGCTTCGCCAACTCCCGCATCCTGGAGGTGCATGGCGAGCGGATGATCAAGCGCAACTTCGACCCGGGCTTCCGGATCGAGCTGCACCAAAAGGACCTGAACCTAGCGCTGTCCGGCGCGCGCGCATTGGGCGTGAGCCTTCCCAACACCGCCACATGCCAAGAACTGTTCAACGCCGCCGCTGCTGCCGGCGGCAAGGCATGGGACCATTCCGGCATGGTCCGCGTGCTGGAAATGCTGGCCCACCATGAAATCGGCGAAAACCAGCAAGTGAAAGCCGCAGCGGAGTAACGAGGCAGGGTAGCTGCTCCCTCTCCCTCCGGGAGAGGGTCGGGGTGAGGGAAGCCGCAAGGACCGTCCTTGCATGACGCTATGCAGGCAGGTTCGTCCTTGGCACCTGTAGCGCACGGGGTTTCCCTCACCCCAACCTTCTTCCGGAAGGAGCGCGACCAGATCAGCTATCCCGCTTCTTTGGCGGTAAACCGGCGTCAGCCGCCGAACACCGCGCGTCCGTTGCTGACTACCACGACGTCGCGCTCAACTACCCGGGCGCGGAATGCGCCGTCGCGCCAGCCCTCGGTGCGTATGGTCTCGCCGGGGAACACCGGAGCGGTGAACCGTAGGTCCATCTCCCGGAACCGCGCGGGATCGTAGCCGCCAAGCTTCGCCAGCAGCGCATGGCCGACGACTCCCAGGGTGCACAGCCCGTGCAGGATCGGCCGGGGGTAGCCGGCGCGGGCAGCAATCGCCGGGTCGGCATGCAGCGGATTGTCATCGCCGTTCAGGCGATACAGCAGCGCCTGCTCCGGCCGGGTCGGCAGGTCCATTGTCCAGTCCGGTGGGCCCTCCGGCATGGGATGCGGCTGGCGCACCGGCCCGGAC
>CAXTOB010000013.1:0-34829 GCA_964245505.1 uncultured Acetobacteraceae bacterium
CTCATCGCAACCTCATGTGCCCCGCGCCGCCAAGCAAAAAACGCTCTGCATTATGTTACATGACATTGCTGCTGATGCTTGCGAATAAAGCCGCTCGAAGGGATATCGCCCGGTTGCAGCTCGGGGGTATATGACTACTGAGTGTTGTCACGTATCATCGCTCGAGTTCACCAACCTCCAGAGCTTAAGCATGGCCAAACCGGAACCCCTTGAACCCCCTCATCCTGGCTCGGCTGTCAGGCATGATTGCCTGGAGCCGGTTGGCCTGACTGTCACGCAAGGGGCGAAGGTTTTGGGCGTCTGCCGTCAGGCCCTCAACAACCTGATGAACGGGCGCGCGGGGATTTCCGCCGAGATGGCGCTGCGCCTCAGCAAAGCATTCGGCAGCAATCCCGAAACCTGGCTTCACCTGCAGATGGCCTACGACCTGGCGCAGGCCCGCAAGACTGAAAGCGCCCTTCGCGTGCTGACGGTTGCCGATGTCCGCCTCCAGCAACAGCCCCGGTTGCTGTGAAGGCATGGCATCCATGACCGCCCAAACGGCCCGCCGCGCTTTACAGCCTTCGCTACCGACGCTGTGCCCCGTGACAAGCGCTGTCACCCTCCTCGCCGAATCCAGCATCGAGGCGCGCGGTGCGATCTTCACCCGCCGCGAAGTGGTGGATTTTATCCTTGATCTTACCGGCTACACCGCTGACCGGCCCCTGCACCGGATGCGGCTGCTCGAGCCTTCATTCGGAGACGGCGATTTCCTGCTGCCGGTGATCGACCGGCTGTTTGCCGCGTGGTGGACAGCAAGAGCAAACGCCGGCGACGCCGTTGCCGCCCTCTCCAACTGCATTCGCGCGGTCGAGCTGCACCGCGAGACGTTTGCCCGCACCCGTCAGGCGGTGATCGACCGGCTGACAGGGACGCACGGCCTCAACACCGACGCTGCAACAGCTTTTGCCGACGCCTGGCTGATCCAGGGCGATTTCCTGCTGATCGACCTGCCCGGCCGGTTCGACTTCGTTACCGGCAATCCGCCCTACGTTCGGCAAGAGATGATCCCCGACGCGTTGATGGCCGCATACCGCGAACGCTACGCGACGATCTACGACCGCGCCGACCTCTACATTCCCTTCATCGAACGATCCCTGACGCAGCTGGAGGACGGCGGCCATCTCGGCTTCATCTGCGCCGACCGCTGGATGAAAAACCGCTATGGCGGGCCGCTGCGCGAACTCGTGGCCGGGCGGTTTCACCTCAAAATCTACGTCGATATGTTTGGCACGCCGGCCTTTCACACCGAGGTCATTGCATATCCCGCCATCACCGTTATCGCCCGCCCGGGCCGGGGCAAAGCCCGACCAACCCGCATTGCGCACAGGCCGGAGATCGACCGGAAGGTTCTGACCGACGTCGCCCGCGAACTGACCGCCGGCAAGCTGGCCAAAAACAGCGACACAGTGCGCGAAATGGAAGGCATCGCTTCCGGCGCGGAGCCGTGGATTCTGGAATCGTCAGACCAGCTCGCCCTGGTGCGCCGGCTTGAAGCCGCCTTTCCGCTGCTCGAGGACGCAGGCTGCAAGGTGGGGATCGGTGTCGCCACCGGCGCGGATGCCGCCTTTATCGGTCCTTTCAACACGCTCGACGTGGAGCCGGACCGCAAGCTGCCGCTCGTCATGACCGGGGATATTCTCGACGGCACGGTGCAATGGCGCGGCCTCGGCGTCGTCAATCCGTTCGCCGACGCGGGCGGCCTCGTGAACCTTGCCGATTACCCGCGCCTGAAAGCCTATCTGGAGGCGCGAAAGCCGGACATCGACCGCCGGCACGTTGCGCAGAAAGCGCCTGCCAACTGGTATCGCACCATCGACCGCATCACGCCGTCGATTGCCGCGAAGCCAAAACTGCTAATCCCCGACATCAAGGGCGAAGCCCATGTCGTTTATGAGGACGGCACGCTCTACCCGCACCATAACCTGTATTACGTCACCTCCGACGTGTGGGACCTCAAAGCCCTCCAGGCGGTTTTCCTGTCCGGCATCGCCAGGCTGTTCGTCGGCATCTATTCGACCCGCATGCATGGCGGTTTCCTGCGCTTTCAGGCGCAGTATCTGCGCCGCATCCGGCTGCCGCGCTGGCACCAAGTGCCGGACGATCTCAAGCAGGCGCTGATCGCTGCAGCCGAGCGCGGCGACCGCGCGGCCTGTAACCAGGCGGTTTTCAAATTGTATGGCCTCGACGCCGGCGAACGTGCCGCCCTCGGCGGTAACGGAGAATAGGCGGCGCATGGCACTCGATCTGGTCGCTTACAAAACGAAGGCGCGCGACGCCACGATGGCTTTCTGGGGCAACCGCCTGAAGGCAATGCAGGTAAAAGCGGAAGCGGGAAAGCTCGACCAGGGCGAACGCGGGGCCGTCACCGCCGGCAACACGATGGACGGCTTTACGGCGCTGATGATCGACCTAGTCGAAGCCAATGGCCTCGCCCATGCCAAGATTTTTCGCACCCGGCCCGTGCTGACCCTGCCCGGCTATTTCCGGCCGACGAAGCTGTGGGATGTGCTGGTGATCCTCGACGGCCGGCTGATCGCGGCCGTCGAGATGAAAAGCCATGTCGGCCCGTCCTTCGGCAACAACGCCAACAACCGGGCCGAGGAGTCCATCGGCACCGCCCATGATTTCTGGACCGCCTACCGTGAAGGCGCTTTCGGCCCGCACACGCGGCCGTTCATCGGCTGGCTGGTCATGGTCGAGGATGCGCCGGCATCGCGCCGGCCGGGGCAACGCGACGCTTCGCTGCATTATCCGGTGTTCCCGGAGTTCAAGAACGCATCCTATCTGCAACGATATGATCTCCTCTGTCAGCGCCTGGTCCGGGAGAGTCTCTATACGGCGGCCTGCACCCTGACTTCGGAGCGCGAGGCCGTCACAAGCGGGGCCTATGGCGAGATGTCGGACCTGAGCAGCCTGAGAACCTTCGTGACTGAATTCGCCGGCCACATCGCCGCTGAGGCCGCGCGGGCGCGCGCAGAATGACGGATCGGAAGCATGGTTAAGATACGCGCCGTTGATATGCGGTTGTTCGAGGACGTGTTCGCAATGGGCGGCGGTTACGTCCTCGACTTCACCAATCGCACCTTTGCGGAGTTTTTCAAAAGCGAAGTCGGCATCAATATAGACGATCAGCGCTATTGCCTGGAGGGCACGTCGAAGGGCAAGCGGCTACGGGCCTTCCTGCAGGTCGATCAGGAGCCGGTTGTTGCGCGCGCGCTGCGGGCGCTTTGGGAATACCGCGAAGCCGTCAACGGACCGTCCGATCGCAGAGATGAAAAAGCCAGACAGCAGGAAGCCCGCTTCTTTCGAATCGTGGACGCGATGGACGGAAAAGGCGCGCCTGTCCGGCAGGAGCCCAGAGCTGCCGCGCCCGGCCTCGTCACCCCGCCGGCGAAAGCCATTGCCGAGCTGTATGCCGGCTGGGTCCGGCTGATGGCGTTAAAGGCTCAGGAGCGGGGATTCGCGTTCGAGGTTTTCCTATCGGAGCTGTTCGCCGTCTACGACCTCGCGCCGCGCCGCTCCTTCCGCAACACGGGGGAGCAGATCGACGGCAGTTTCGAAATGCCGCCCGAGACGTTCCTGCTGGAAGCGAAGTGGCAGGATGCTCGGATAGGCCAGGGCGACCTTCTGACGTTTTCCGGCAAGGTTGAAGGCAAGTCGCTGTGGTCGCGCGGGCTGTTCGTCAGCTACAGCGGTTTCACGCCGGACGGCCTGCATGCATTCGCGCGCGGCCGGCGCACCAGCATCGTGTGCATGGATGGCCTCGACTTGGTGCAGATACTGTCCGGCGGGCTCAACTTCATCGAAGTAATCCAGAGGAAAAAGCGCCGCGCAGCCGAAACCGGTAACGCCTTCGTGCCGGTGCGCGACCTGTTCATGTCCGTGACCTGACGCCTGCATGAAGGAAGCCCAACTGGAGATAGCTTTCGGCGGCTGGGTGGATCGCCACTTCTCTCCCAGCATCGAGAGTTATTGCGATATCCTTCTCGACCGCATCGTTCCGGTGTTCGATGACCCGGAAGGCGAACAGAAAAGGGCGGCCAACGACTTTATGCAGGGAGCCTCGTCCTGGTTCGGCGAGGATTACGACAGCGCGGTGGAGGCCGCCTATGAGCATGCCCGGGACCACACGATGCAGTTCCTGGAGATGCGTGCGGTGTTCCTTGCGACAGGCGTCAGCGGCCTGTTTCACCTGTTCGAAAAGCAGCTCTATCTGCACGTCAACAAGGAGCTGAAGGGCTGGCTGACATCCCCGCTCAACCGCTGGCAGGACCTTGAAGACATGATACCGAAATTTGACCAGAAATGGGGCCAGGATGCGGCCTGCCAGAACCTGGTCGATGCGTTTCGCGATGCCGATCTTGAGGAACTCAGACTTGTCGCCAACACCGTGAAACACGGCAATGACGGGCAGTCGTATCAGCAGCTGGTGAAGAACCACGCCGTCGTGGTGAGGGCCGAAAGGGTCGAGGACGACTGGACGGCGGGACCTTATTCGATCCTCGGGGTGGCGATCTCCGTTCAAGTCGATGACGTGAAGCGCTACCGGGACGCCATTCTTCGGTTCTGGAAGGTGGACGGCACTTTCTGCGCCGCCCGGTCCGCGTTCAAGTAAGTCCGGGTACAATATGAGGCAACCGACAATAGTAGAACTCCAGGACTGGCTTGAGCAGGATGAAGCCGTCAGCCGCTCACATCGTGCGGAGAGGCTGTCAAAGCTGCTGGCCGTGCTGCCTGAAGAAGAGATGGTGTTTTTTGGCGGCCTCGCTTCGGCGCAGGCATATATCGAAATCGGACTTGCCTACATTCACGGCCTGTATCTTTCGACCGTACTGCTTGCGCTTGCCTGCATAGAGCAGGAGCTGGCGGGCGCTCTGCATATCCGAGGCATGGACAGCGCCGCGAATGCGAGGCTGGAAAACTTCTTAAGGAAGGCCTGACCACGGGCATCATCACGACCGGAGAGTTCCAGACATTCGACCGGTTACGAGAGGTTCGGAATTCCTACACGCACTTTCGGCCGCTGACACATCGAACAGCGTGGGCGCGCCGGGCAATGGCGACTGATATACCTATCGACGGCATTCTTGAGGCTGATGCCGCAGGCGCGCTTTTCGCGCTTGGCTCTTTCATAGACCAATCGGCAGCGATTACCGCTCCCAAACAGACCCCGACCGGAGCCGCGACGGACGAGGCCGGCTAACTCTCCAACTCAGGCTCAGGGCTGGCGTCCGCGCCGGTCCTGATCTTCGACCCCCGCCGGGGGTAAGGCCAATATGGCGGTTCTATGTCGGCGCGCGTGCGATGCGGGCGGGTTGCCTTTACGGAGTGATTGTCCTTAACCGCAGGCGCTTTACCATACCGGGCCGCATTCTCCTGACAGTGTTCGCGCACGCGGTTGAGCCAGTTTTCATACCAGCCTGTGAGTCAGCGTGAGTGCGGAACCCAGGAATAATCGGACTTTTCAACATATTGTCGCGCTGATCAGCGCCGAAACCCATCGCTGATTCACAATTAGGCTTCAAGGCGGGGGTCCCCCGGACCCTACCAGGGGCGGACTCCCGGAAGTCCGCCGACAGCCTCAGCGGCGCCGTGCCGTGAGCACGTGGCTCGGCCCGGCGATGGCGCTTCACCGGCGTGCGGCAGCCGGAACGGTGACGCTTGCCTGCCTCGCCGCCCTAAGCCCGCCGGGCTTATCCGCGCAGGCCACTGTGTTGCTTGCGGGGGTGACACTGGTGGGCATGCCCCATGGCGCGTTCGACCACCTGGTCGCGGCCCGTGTGTTGCGGCCGCGGCTGGGGACAAGATGGTGGGCGCCATTCCTTGCCGGCTACGTTGCATTAGCGGGTCTGGTCTGGATCGGCTGGATCTTCGTGCCAGCCCTCACGCTGATGGCATTCCTGGCGCTTTCGGTGCTGCATTTTGGACTGGGCAACACCGAGGGCGACCGCGCCGGCATCGCCGGGGTGCTTGCGCGCGGGGCCATGCCGATCCTGCTGCCGGCCGTGTCGCACCCGGCCGCAGTGGCCCCTGTGTTTGCCGTCCTGGCAAGCAGCGATACGGCCACTCTGCTCCCGATGCTTATCGAAACCCGCTGGCTGATCTTGCCATGGGGCTTGCTGGTCGTCGTTTGGGCGGGAACCGCCACGGCATGGGAGCGGGTGGAAGTTGCCGCGACGTGCGCGGCATTCGCACTCCTGCCGCCGCTGCTTGCCTTCGCCCTTTACTTCTGCGTGTGCCACTCGCTGAGGCATCTGCTACGGCTCGGCGCCATGCTCGATCCGGACGATGCGCGGGCTGCATGGTTCGGCGTGCTGCGGACCGCGGGGCCAGCCGCGCTCCTTTGCGCGGTCGGCTCGGCTGCATTGGCGGCCCAAGGTGTGGAAACGACGATGGTGCCGTTGTTCCGGATACTGGCCGCGCTGACGCTGCCCCACATGGCCGTGACACTTTGGCTCGAAAACCGGGCAGAGGCGGCGCCCAGGTCGAGTGCGACAGCCACATCTGGCCCGACAGGACTTGCCGCCGAGTGATCCGAACCCACGCACGCCCGGTGGGGTGCGCTTTCGCTTCCTGCAAACCGCTGCTACGGAGACTTTGAAATGGGCAAGATTGTTGTGATCACTGGAGCAGGCGCCGGCGTCGGCCGTGCGACCGTCACCGAGTTTGCCCGGAACGGCTGCGATGTCGCACTGCTCTCGCGTGATCCGGAGCGGCTGGAAAGCGCCGCCTTGGAGGCGCGGCGCTTCGGTGTCCGCGCCCTGCCCATTCCCACGGATGTTGCCGATGCGGACGCGGTCGAGGCAGCCGCAACGCGCGTCGAGCAGGAGCTCGGACCGATCGACGTCTGGGTCAACGTCGCGATGGCCACGGTCTTCGCGCCTGTCTCCAAGCTGACGGCCAAGGAGGTTCAGCGCGGCACCGATGTGACCTATCTCGGCCAGGTGCACGGCATGATGGCCGCGCTCAGGCGCATGACGCCAAGGAACCGCGGTTCGATCGTAAACGTCGGCTCGGCGCTCGCGTACCGCTCGGTGCCGCTGCAATCCGTCTACTGTGGTGCGAAGTTCGCAATCCGCGGCTTCACCGACGCGCTCCGCTCGGAGATCCTGCACGACAAGCTCGATATCGCGATCAGCATGGTCGACCTGCCGGCGGTCAACACGCCGCAGTTTAGCTGGGCGCTCAACAAGATGGGCAGGAAGGCGCAACCTGTGCCGCCGATCTTTCAACCGGAGATCCCGGCGCGCGCGATCTATTTCGCTGCCTTCCATCCCCGGCGGCAAACATGGATTGGCTTCTCGACCGTCAAAGCCATCCTGGCCAACCGGATTGCCCCGGGGCTGATCGACCGGTATCTCGCCACGGCCGGCTATTCCGGCCAGCTCACCGACGAGCCGGCACCGGCCGATGCGCCAAACAACTTGTTCCATCCTGTGCCCGGCCCTTATGCGGCGCACGGCCGCTTCGACCAGCGCGCCCGTGACCGAAGCTGGGAGGTGTTCACCAGCCGTCATCGGAACGCCCTATGGGGCGCAGTCGCCGTGGCAGCCGTTCTCGGTCTGCATCAGCTCGCAAAGCGCCTGGACGTATGAAAACACGTTTCGGAACCCGTGTTGCTTGCAGAGGGTGAAGGCGGCTTTGCTGTCCAAAGATACGGCAGCCGCGCGTGCCTCGCCGTCGCTCCCGGGTGCCCGGCGATCATCGGGCATGCCCGGTGCCGCAGCAATCGTTGCCGCAAGCCGCGGACTCGCCAGACCGGCAATGGCTCGCGCAACGGTGCCGGACCCCGATCCGAGCCGTTGCGGAGAGCGCGACGGTCTGCATCGGGGCTGGCAGGCTCAGATCTCCCCGGAAGCCCAGGTTCCGATAACGTGCCGGCGACAATCTTTGCAGCAGGGTGATCCGCTCGCCCAAGCTGACCCGGTGCCAGCAAGCGGCCATGAGCCGGCCGCCTGCCGTTTCGGTATGGACCCAGCATGGACATTCTGAAGCAGTTGACAATCTGGCTGGCCTCCGGCGTAGAGGCTGCTGCGGCCGTGCTGATCGGCCTGGCCGCTGTCGAGGCAACGTTGCGCTCGCTGCTGCTGTTCCTGCCAAGCCGCGATCCTGGGACTGCTGGGCGTTGCCCAGGGTATGCTGCCAGATCGCATCAGGACGCCAAGGAAGCGGTGCGGCTGCGATTGGGTCGCTGGCTCGCAGTCGCGCTGGAGTTCGAACTCGCGGCCGACATCCTGCGCACCGCGGTGGCGCCAACCTGGAACGAGATCGGCCAGTTGGCTGCCATCGTCGTGCTGCGCACCGTGCTCAACTTCTTTCTCCAGGCTGAGATCGACAAGGCGGAGGTGCGCCGCGCTGGCCCGGAGCCCGGATGACATGCTGGACCCGGCCTCCTGAATCACCCTGATCGAGTTTGCCGGGGCAGTTCTGATCGTCGGCCACTGCCTTGCCGGGCTTGTCGAGTTGGTGCGATCTCGGGACCCAGCGGCTGTCAGGCTGCTCGTCATCCAGGGCTCGCTGTGGGGCTTGAGCCTGAAGGCGGCGGCCGCCCTGTTCAAAACGATCGAGATCAGGGATTGGGAACAGATCGCCGCGTTCACGGCGATCCTGGCGCTGCGCACCCTGGTCAAGCGGGTGATGACTTGGGAGGCAGCACGTTTGGAGGGCCAGCCGCGCCCACATGCCAGAAATTGGCGGCAACCTCCTGCTTCCCGCTCTTGATGGAGGCTGTGAATCAGCGCGGGCGCGAGACCCAGGAGTAACTGGACTTTTCAACATCTTGTCGCGCTGATCAGCGCCGAAGCCCACCGCTGATTTACAGGCGGTCATTGAATGGGGCGCCGCTGGTCCTCTGGGCCGCAAGGAAACCCGTTCAGGCAATCAACGCGCGGCTGCCCCCCATCCGCCATCTTTCTTGGCAGGTGCTGTATGAGGATTCGATCTGAATCGTCGCCATGGTCCGAATCACACAGCAGGATCAAAATTGGCTAAGACGTTGTTCTATGGCGTGACCGATTTTAGGAAAGAAGATCGATCGTCAGCAGGTAATTGGTTGCAGCAATGAAGAGGCGTGTCATTCCTGGGCCGCCGAAGGCGCAGTTGGAGCAGACGGCTGGGGCTGGGATATAGCCGAGCGGGGTACGGTCCGATGCGATGACGTGGATGCCATCTTCAGCTGTGGTCCAAACCCAGCCCCGGGCGTCAACCGCAAATCCGTCCGGGTACCCGTGGTCGGTGTGGCAGAAGAAGCGCCGGCCGGACAACGTGCCGTCGGCGGCCACGTCGAAGGCCTGTATCTCATGCGTGCTGCCAGTCTGCGGCCCGGGAATCTCGTTGAGCGAGAGAGCCGTGTCCGACACATAGAGCGTGCGGCCGTCGGGCGAGAAGAACAGGCCGTTAGGTTGCTCGAAATCGGCCATACGCCGTAGCTCGCGGCTGGCAGGGTCAAACCGATAAACACTCCGGTGGTCGAGTTCAGGCTCTTCGAGGCTGCCCTGGTTCGGCATCAGCAACCCAAAGGTCGGGTCGGTGAACCAAGTGGCGCCATCGGACGCGACTGTGATGTCGTTCGGCGAGTTGAGCCGCTTGCCCTCGAAATGGGTGATAATTGGTTCGACACCCCCCTTGCCATTGGAGCGGCTGATGCAGCGCCGGCCATGCTCGCAATGGACCAGGTGGCCATCCGCACCCAGCGCGTTGCCGTTCATGAAATACGTGCTGTCGAGCGCGACCGTGACCCGCCCGTCCCCGGGATGCCATTGCAATAACCGACGATTCGGCACGTCAGACCAGTATAGGCAGTTCTCCGCCGGGTGCCAGATTGGCCCCTCACCGTGCAGGGTTCCCTCATAGAGGCAGAGCAACGGCGCGTCCGGGGACAATACCTCAGCCAGCCGCGGGTCATCGATCTGCACACCCTGGAACCTCTTGACCCGCTCGGGGGTCCCTGCCCTGCGCAACAGACGTCCCGGAAGCAGCGAAGTCTCTTCGGTCATGGCGAGGCTCCTAATTGGTTGGGCAAGGGTCGTCAGCAGCCGTATTCGTGGACTTGATGGAGGTGCCCATCCGGGTCGTGGATCAGCTTCGCTTCCGAGCCGCCCCATAGGATGCGGGTGGCTGCGACATCGTTTGCCTCCAGCGCAGGGCCTTGATCGCCGCTCGGGATCTGGTAGCCGAGCAGCTCCAAATGCGGTGTTCCTTCGGGAGGGATCATTGGAACGACTGCGACCTTAACCCCGCGAAGATCGTCGAGACGCTGTTGCTCTGGACCCTCATTGAGCGTCCGGTCGCCGGTTTTAAGGCCAAGCGCATGGTAGAACGCAGCGCTCGCATCAGCGTCGGCGGCGCTGATGGCCGAATGATCGATGCCAAGGCCGATCTGCCCAGCCAGCTTCTGCTCGGTTCGCCAGGCATTAGGCGTCCTGTCGGAAGGAAACCGCAGGAGTTCGAGGGGATGCCCATCGGGATCGCGGAATTTGAAGGCCTGCACACCTCCCGATGAGCTTGGCAACTGCCGTGGGCCGCCTTGCGAGATCGGGACCACGTCGCGTAGTCGGGCAAACGCCTCGCCCATGTCGGAGACCACTAGGGCGAGGTGCTGGAACCACAACGAGGCTACGTCGCTATATGGAGGGTACGGCCGGCCGGCTTGCTCGAACTGATCAATCGAAACGGTCTGCCTACCGAGGCTCACTACTTGCCGGCGGCCGTTGCCGGATAAATCAAGCATCGCGATCTCGGCTTGGTCGATCGGCCTCTCCTCCTCCTGCGCCGTGAAGCCGAGCACGTCGCAATAGAACTGAACGAGGCGGGGAAGGTCAGTCGTAACCAGGGCGAAACCGGTGATCGCACGCAGTGTCGGCTTGCTCATCGCATCACTTCCACGACGGGCACCTGGCAAGCTGCAGGGCTCAGCTGATGTGACATGGCTCATGGCGGGGATCGACGTGGAGCTGTACCGTCATCAAAACCGCGGGTTTATCACCGATGGTGCCAGAGCGATGCCCCTTCCGGCTATCTGCGCTCTCCTTGCAGCCCTGGTCTTCTCCGAAGGAGAACTCGCCCGGCCCCTGTTCAATGCGGGTGCCATCCATGCTCTCGATCCACCAGCGGCCCGATAGCACGATGATCCATTGCGGCGCCGGGTTCTCGTGCCAGTCGCCGACCCAGCCAACAGGCTGCACGGTGACAACGACCGTCGATGGGACCTTCTCGTGCTTGTTGTTCCATTGCGGGTCGGCGCCGCCAACGCCTTTCAGCTCGAACTCCGTCAGGGCGCACTTCGTCTGATGGCTGGCGCCGTTTTCGTCGGTCCAGAGGTGCCAGTAGGGGACGCGCGGCTTCGGTCCGCTCTTCCCGCCGTCTTCGGCATTTCCGCTTTCGGACGTTGTTATGGCGATTGGATTTTGCATCGTCGGTCTCCAGACATCAATGCATCGGCGCAGAGGCCGCATAGGGATAGGATGACGCGAGGGGATCGCTCAGGAAGGCGTACCAGTCATGCCCGTCTAGTCCGACGGTTATCAGCAGGAAGCCGGATGCGAGGGACAAATTCTTCAGGAAGTCCCAAAACAGATCGCGGCCCTTGCTCTCGCCATGCTTCCAGAAATCCCCAGGTTGCCAGAACCGCTTGAATAGGACGGCGGTCACCGCGCAATAGCCGGCCATGATGAACGCCGCGAGCCGGTCCGCCACCCCGGACAGAATGCCGAGCGGCATGACGAGCTCGACGAACATGCCGGCCAGGATCAGCGCCGCCGCGATACGATGCGACGAGAATACCTGGGACGCCTGCTTCACGGCGCCATTGAAATTGAAGATCTTGTCGAGCGCGCTGGCCGGGAAGAATAGCACGACGAGTCCATACCGGATGATCAGGATAACGAGGTTGGACGTGGTCATGACGTCGCTACCACCATCTGCCCCAACCTATCCCGTCGAGTACCCTTCATAGCTCGCCCCGCTTGGCGAGGATGCCGATCCGCGACGCCGTCCTCATGGCGATTGTCTGGATCGTCAACGCGGGATTGACCCCACCTACGGTCGGGAACACCGACCCATCGCAGACCCAGAGGTTCGGAATGTCCCAACTGCGGCAATCCGCGTTGACGACGCTGCGCGCCGCGTCGTTGCCCATGCGCACAGTGCCCCCTAGATGGTTGGTGTCGTCCTCCTGGCGGAACACGTCGCGCGCGCCGATCGCCTCGATCGAACGACCCATCTGCTCCAACGCATGCTGGATTAAAGCCTTGTCGTTGTCGCCCCATTTGTAGGTGATCTGCGCCACGCGCAGGCCGTATTGGTCTTTGTCGTCAGCAAGCGTGACGCGGTTGGCCTCGTCGGGCAGCATCTCGCCCACCATTTTGACGCCGATCATGTGATTGTAGTCGAGCATGGCGTCGTGCAGCGCCTGTCCCCACAACCCGCGCGATCCCGTCTGAACTGCGGCCCACTCGATCGGCAGCGGACCCTGGCCCATCCAGCAGTAGCCGCCGAAGAAGTCCTTCTTGTCCTCGTAATTCCAGTGCTCGGTGATCGCGAGCGAGGGTGGTCCCTTGTTCCAACGCACCTCCTGGTCCATGCGGCCCCATACCGCTTGGTTGGATTGGGTCATAAGGTTCTTGCCGACCAAGCCGGAACTGTTAGCCAGGCCGTCGGGATAGCGGTCGGTGGCCGAGTTCAGTAGCAGCCGCGGCGACTCCACGGCATAGCCTGCGACAATGACGTTGCGCGCGCGCTGGAACCGCCATTCGCCCTCGCGATGGTAATGCACTCCAGTCGCACGCCCATCCGGTCCCATCTCGATCCGGCCGACCATGGCCAGGTCGCGGATTTCCGCTCCCGCGGTCAGTGCTCGGGGGATCCACACCGTCAGCGCCGAACGCTTGGCGTTGGTTGAGCAGCCGAACCGGCAGAAGCCGCGGTATACGCAGGGTGGTGAGTGTCCCTCCTTGCTGCGCAGCGGGGCGGAGATCGTCGCCAGCGGCGTTTCGGTCCAGTTGATGCCTATTGCTTCGCAACCTTGGGCGAGCAGCCTGCCAGCGCCGTTCAGCTCGTGTGCGCGATACGGATAGCGCGGCCGTTTCGGCCCCCAGGGATAGGTGATCGGCCCGGCAATGTTGATCTGCCGTTCGGCCTGTGTGTACCAGTGCCACATCTCTTCCCACGGGATCGGCCAATCCGCGCCGTAGCCGAGCTTGGTGCGCGAGAGGAACCACTCCGGCCGGAAGCGCAGCGAGACCATGGCGTAATGCACGGTGGAGCCACCCACTGCCTTGCCGCTGTTCTTACCGCCCATACGGATCGGATTGGTGCCACCTGTCACCCGGCGGTCGGTCCAGTAGAGCTTGTTTTGCTCGGCCTCGTCGGAAGCGAAGTCCTCCAGTGGCCGGAAATATGGGCCAGCGTCGAACCCAATTACGGAGAAACCTTGTTCGGCCAGCAAGGCGGCCAGCGTGCCGCCGCCAGCGCCTGTGCCGACGATGGCGAAGTCTACCGCCTCGGCCTCGCCGTACTCGCGCATTGGCACCCAGCCGCCTAGCGCGAACACGTCGGGCGCGCGGCCGGCCGTCGCACGCGGCCCCGCCATAGGGTCAGACAACATGCTTGTTCGCCCGCAGTGCTTCTGCCTCGTGGCCCGGCTTGGCCTCGGCTGCCTCCCACGGGTCGCGGCGGTCGAGCGCCATGCGGACATAGCCGCGTGGACTGGCCGGTCCGCCGAAGCCCATTTCGGACCAAGCCGTCGGGTGACTGTAATAAAGGCCCGGTATGTCGGACAGCAGACGCTTGGTGAAGAAGTCTTGCGCTGCCAAGCCCGCCCAGGCTGGATCCGACAGCTCGCCCCGGTGCATCATTCCCAGTAGCGTGTCCTGATCGGCCGCGTTCAGGGCGGCAAAGCCGATGCCGTGACGGGCCTGGCTTTCGGCCTCGATGGCGGAGATCCCCTGCTTCCAGGCCTCCCGCATGTAGGGCATGCCGGCTTCGCGGAAGCCATCGCCGACATCGGCCAGCAGCTTGGCATCGAGTAGTGCGGCGAGCGGTACGGGTGGACGATCCGCCGGCTGCGGCAGGATTCGCCGGCAGATCGCGTCGGCGACCGCCCATTCAGAGGCTGAAAAAAATTGGGGTTCGTGCGGAACAGCAAGCCGGCGATCGATCACCCGACGGGTCACCGCGTCCCAGGAAGAGGTGTGGCGTTTGGCCAGCACATCATAGCCGGGATAGTTGGGGTGCTCAGTCATCAGGATGATCCTCAAGCAGCCCCAGGGCCGCCAGACCGGCCATGGCCAACCCGGTGAACGAGGGTGGTGCGGGCAGCGGTGGCCCGTTGAATGCGTTTTGCCGCCAGTTGCGCCAGCCGCCCATGTTGCGCGACACGCCGTAGGCGTGGAACGCGACGCCCATCAGGCCCATTAATGTGGTGGCGCGCAGCCACCACCGAGTGGCGGGTCGCCGAACGCGTGAACTGCCCAGGGCCGTCTTGCCAAGCAGGGCAGCCGCCACCGGGGGCACCGAGACGGGTACGAACATGAACGGATTGTGGTAGGCACCGCGAAAATGCAGCAGGCCGGCCTCGCCCATCGTTCCCAACAACGACGCGCTCGTCAGCACCGCCACCACCCGTCCGGCGGAGTAGCCGGCGATCTTCGGGCTAGTGCCGGGTTCATTGTCGCGCACGCGCTCGGAGAGGAAACCCATCAGCCCGGACAGCGACAGCGCCGCCGGTGCGCCGATCGGCGCCGAGTAGAACACGTTCTGCCAGGAGAATCCGCCGGGCTTCTTGGTGATGTTGTAGAGGTGAAAGCCGGTGCCGACGATGCCCGTCAGCCCTGCGGCGGCATAGACCAAGTCCCGCCCACGACGCGCGACGTGCCTGTTGTCGCGGTGACCGTGCACACTGGCGGCCAAGGATAGCGCCGACAAGACCAGTGGCGCCCACATCGCGTTGTTATGGAAGCTGCCGCGATAATGCTCCATAGCGCTGTCGGCCAGCACGGAGCCAGCAATCATGCCGGACGCCCGATTGAGGCGGCGGGCGGCCTTGACAGCCGCCGGCTCGCCCAAAACGGGGGCTGCCGGGAAGGCAAGCGACGCTGTCGCTGCCGTGGTCACCGGCCGCTCATGGATCACCGGCGAGCGGCCGAAGCACCCAGACTCTACACCGCCGCGGAGTTTAACCTGAACTAGCCGGCTCACGAGGCCTGCTCCTTTGCGAAGTACTGAACCATCTAGCTTTTACCCGGCAGGATGCCCGCCAGCATCTCCTTGGCGCTGTTCTTCAGCACGCTGCCGAGTTCAGGCTCGCTGCCCATCATCATCATGAAGTTTTTTGCGTCCTTCAGCGTAATGTGCGGCGGCAGTGGCGGTACGTTCGGGTCGGTGTACATCTCCAAGATCACCGGACGATCAGCCGCGAGCGCCTCGTCCCACGCTGCGCCTATCTTCTCGGGATCGTTGCAGAAGATGCCCTTCAATCCGATCAGCTCGGCATATTTGTGGTAGGGGAAGTCGGGGATGGCTTGCGTCAGCTCGGTCTTGCCGTCGCCGAGTTGCACCCGCTCTTCCCACGTCACCTGGTTCAGGTCGCGGTTGTTGAGCACCATGATGATGAAATGCGGGTTGGCCCATTCGCGCCAGTATTTCGACACGGTGATCATCACATTGAGCCCGTTCATCTGCATGGCGCCATCGCCGATGAAGCCGATGACGACGCGCTCCGGGAAGGCCATCTTGGCCGCCATCGCGTAGGGGGTCGCGGCGCCCAGCGAGGCCAGCCCGCCGGACAGTGACGCCTTCATGCCGCGCCGGATTTTGATGTCTCGCGCATACCAGTTGGCGACTGAGCCGGAGTCGGCGGTCAGGATGCAGTTCTCCGGCAGACGCGGCGACAGCTCCCAGAACACGCGCTGAGGGTTGATGGGGTCGGCCGAGCTCATGGCCCGCACCTCCAACGTCTTCCACCAAGAGTCGACGTTCTTCTCGATCGTGGTGCGCCATGCGGCGTTGGTGTTCTGCTCCAGCATCGGCAGCAAGGCACGCAGTGTTTCGGCACTGTCGCCCACCATGCTGTACTCCATCGGGTAGCGCAGGCTGAGGTTTGCTCCGTCGATGTCGATCTGCACGCCGCGCGCAGAGCCGGGCTTGGGCAGGAACTCGCTGTATGGAAAGGCGGAGCCTACCATCAGCAGCGTGTCGCACTCCTGCATCAGATCCCAGGACGGCTTTGTGCCAAGCAATCCAAGCGAGCCCGTAACGTAGGGCAGATCGTCAGGAACAGCGGCCTTGCCGAGCAACGCCTTGGCGACCCCGGCGTTGAGCCGCTCCGCCACCGCGATCACTTCGTCCGTCGCGGACAGGCAGCCGGCGCCAACGAGCATGGCCACCTTCTTGCCCTGGTTGAGGATGTCTGCCGCATGACGTAATGCCGCCTCGCCGGGCAACCGTGACTCGCCAGGGTAACCCACTCCGGTGTGCGTGGTGCCGTGCACCAGCGGCGGATCCTCGTACGTCAGCAACTGCAGGTCATTGGGAATGATCACACAGGTGACGCAGCGCTTGACTTGCGCGATGCGGACCGCCCGGTCGATCAGCGTGCGCACCTGGCCCGGCACGCTCGCTGTCATGACGAACTCGCTCGCCACGTCCTTGAACAGGTTCTGCAGATCGACTTCCTGCTGATAGCTGGCGCCCAGCGCCGTGCGCGCCTGCTGGCCAACAATGGCCACCACCGGGACATGGTCGGCCTTCGCGTCGTACAGGCCGGTCAGCAAGTGGATGGCGCCGGGGCCGGAGGTCGCGTAGCAGAGCCCAACCTGGCCGGTGAACTTCGCATGTGCCGACGCCATGAAGGCGGCCATCTCCTCGTGACGCACCTGGACGTAGTGCATGAAGTCCTTCGCCTTCTCGAGTGCCACGTCGAGACCGCCGACTCCGTCGCCGGGATAGCCATAAACCCGTAGGAGTCCCCACTCGGAGAGCCGTTGCCAAACAAATTCCGCGACGTTCTGCGACATGACAGTATCCTCGATTAGAGCCGTGGATGAGACGCGACGCATCGGCGACCGCCGATTAGAAGAGAGGAGCGAAGATGGCCGAACCGGAAATGCCGGCGTGGCGGCTGGTGCTGCAGCGGCCGTCGATTACCGGGGAAAGCCCGGTTTGGTGCGAACGCACTGCCCGGCTCTATTGGGTGGATGTCCAGCAGCCTGCACTGCACCGGCTCGATCCACAGACGGGCATCAACGAGACCTGGATCATGCCGGCCTGGATTGGCTGCCTCGCCCTGGGCGGCGGTGTGGCCGAGGGCAGCATCCTGGTCGGACTGCGCACCGGCGCCTACCGGTTCGATCTCGCCACGGGAGCATTGTCGCTGGTCGCACCTGCTCCTTATGACCCGCGCCGGTTCTTCCTCAATGACGGCAAATGCGACCGGGCCGGCCGGTTCTGGGTCGGACCGATGCGCCATTCGCTGCTGCCGTTGGTGGGCGAGCCCGGCCCAGATAGGGGACCGCTGTGGCGCCTGGATGGTGACCGGCTCGTCGCATGCGGCAAGCCGGCGTCGCTGTCCAACGGACTGGCCTGGAGCCCGGACGGCCGCACGATGTATCACAGCCATACCCAGACCGGCGAGATCAGCGTTTGGGATTACGACCCAGCCAGCGGTGAGATGTCGCGCGGCCGGCTGTTCGCCCATGTGGACGGCCCACCTGGACCGGACGGGGCGGAGGTGGACAGCGACGGCTTCTACTGGTCGGCCATCAACGGCCAAGGAAAGCTCATGCGGTTCGACCCGGATGGGCGGGTGGAGCGCGAAGTGCTTGTGCCATTCAAGTTCCCAACCATGGTCGCGTTCGGCGGCCCTGACTTGCGGACGCTGTTCGTCACCTCCGGGCGATGGGCAATCGCTGACAAGGACGCGGCCGACCACCCGCTCGACGGGAGCATAGTGGCGTTCGAGGCCCCTGTGCCGGGGCTGCCATGCTCGCGGTGGGCCGGATAGGGCTCCTTCGGGCGTCATTCGATGACAACCCCCAGGCCATCGCTTGCGATGACCTCAGTCTCAACTGCGTGGCCGTGGCGAGTGAATCGAAGCGAGGCGGTGCCGCCGGCTGCGCGCAGACCGTGCAACGCGAGCTCATTCACACCATCGGGCAGCAACGGGCGGCGCACCGTTAGGCGCCCAGCAAATCCATCTGCCTGCAAACCGAGCAATTCGGTAACCATGAAGGGCACTGCGGCTGCCGACCAAGCCTGTAGAGGGTCGGCGCGCGGTGTATGGGTCGGGCCATCACCGGGTTCTCGCTGGGTTCCGGCGATGAATTCGGGCAACCGTCCACGGGGGAAGCCTCGTGCGGCATCCAACGTTGCGGCGGTCACGCGCAGGGCAGCCGCATCCTCGGCGTAGCGGCGCAGGCCGGATACGATCAGTGCGTTGTCGAACGCCCACACGCTGCCCTGCTGATAGGCAAGCGGGTCGAACGCGGCGTGGTCGGCCGACAGCGTGCGTATACCCCAACCGGAAAACATGTCGGACCGCATGACGCGTGAAGCGACCTGCGCCGCATGCTCAAAACTTGAGATTCCAGTCCATAGCACCTGAGCGGCGTTGGAAGTGACGGATGCGACCTGCCGTCCATCTTTCTCCAGTGCCAGGCAGTAACAGCCCTCCGCCTCCATCCAGAACTCACGCAGGAAGCGCGCGCGCAAATCTGCTGCTGTTGTCTCAAGCGTCTCCGCATGCGCGTTGTCTCCAACCTGGCGCAGCAGCCCCGCTATCAGCGTCATTGACTGGAAAGCGTAGCCCTGCACCTCTACCAATGCGAGGGGCGGGACTGGATAGGCGCCATCCTTGCGCAACACGCCGGTTCCGGAGTCGCGCCAGCTTTGATTGACCGGCTGGCCGCCTTTCGCCAGCCCTTCATATGTGACGTAGCCATTCCCCCCCGAGAGCTTGTGGTCAAGCCAGCCCAGGGCCGCATCGACGCTGGAGCGCAGTTCCTGGAATAGCTTGAGGTTGCCCGTCCAGTTCACGTGCCGGGCAATGGCGATGAGGAACAGCAACGTCGAGTCGACGGACGCGTAACTCGGTGTCTGTGTTACCTCATGCAAATTCGCGAGTTCGCCCACGCGCAATTCGTGCAGGATCTTGCCCGGCTGCTCGCGGGTGGTTTCGTCGTTTCTCTGACCTTGCCAGTGCGCCAGCGCGCGTGTGGTGCAGGTGCCAAGGTCGGGGTTGAAGGCGAGGCACTGGATGGTCGGCAACAGGCTGTCACGGCCGAACAGGCCTACGAACCACGGTATCCCAGCCGCAGTGAAACGGTGGGTGCCGCGCCGCACCTGAAGCAGTGCCACATCCGACAGGGACCGCGCTACAACCTCGCCAAAGCCCCTGCTTGAGGTCTCCAGGCGCGCGTAACCATCCAGCAAGTGGTCGGAAGCCTGTTCCTTGGCCTTCCGCATGGCCTCCGCATTGACCGACGCGTCGACCGACGGCGCCGGATCTGCGTTCGCACGCTCGTCAACCCGGCAGGTGATAATCAGGTCCTGGGCGTTGCGGGGCACCAGGCACAGTTCAAAGTGGGCGATGGTCTGCTCGGTTGTTCGCGGCGCAATGATCGGAGGCAGCGAGAACTTTACGAGCAGGCTGCGACGGATACCGTCGGCACCCTCGTAGGAGAACCGAAGCGTGGAGTCCTCCCACACGGGTGCCAACAGCTGGCCGCGCTTTCCCTCCGGGGCGCCACGGAGGACAAACATGCTCTCGAAAGTCGTCTGAAACTCGAGCGAGACCGGAAGCACGATCGAGTCTTCGGCAAAGTTGCGCACCGAAATCGTGTCGACGAAGAGTGGCCCGTCGTCGAGCACCAGCAAGGTTCGCTTGAGGCTCAGCTTATGGTCAGGGATATTGCTGCCGTTTGCAGTTGCGAGCTTGCTGTTGGTGAGCTCGATCTGTGCCGCCATGCCCTCTGCATCGGAAGCCATCAACAGCAAAGGCTTTGTGCCGTGCAGACGCAAGACATAGGCACCGAGATAGCAAGTGTCCCGGTAGAACAATCCAAAACCTGGAAACTCTCGAGGTATGTTGCCATCTTCGCGAGTTAGCAATACGAGGTCGTTCGCCTTGAGTACAAGCGGATGGCGGATGTCGATCGAGAGTGGGCGGTCTGTCATGATGAATCATCCATGCGCAGTTCCGGCTCAGCCTCCGGAGGCAAAGCCTGGAAACAGTGTCATCCCGCCATCCACAAACAGTGTTGCACCAGTGACGTAGTCGGCTGCATCGGACGCCAGCCATACCACTGCCTGAGCAATGTCATCCGGCTCGCCAATGCGCTTGTAGGGGATCAGCGTCATAAGGTCGGCATAGGCTGAAGGCGTGTTCCAGGCGGACGTGTTGATGGGCGTACGGACAGCACCTGGGGCGATGCTGTTCACCCGAATGAAATGCGGCGCCAGTTCCTGTGCAATGCTCTTCATGAACATCATCACGCCGCCTTTCGACGCCGCATAATTGGCGTGACCGGCCCATGGGATCATTTGATGCACTGAGCTCATGCAAATGATCTTACCCGCGGCTTGTGACACCGACGCTACGACACCCCGGCGCTTGAACTCGCGGGCGGCCGCGCGCGTACAGAGGAACTGTCCGGTGAGATTCACGCCAATCACCGTGTTCCACTGCTCGATCGTCATCTCGTCGAACGCCGCATCCCGCTGAAGTCCGGCATTGCTGACAACGATATGTAGAGTGCCGAACTGCGCGATCGCCGTGGCGAACATACGCTCGACCTCGTCCTCCTTGCTGACGTCCGCCTTGAGGGCGACCGCCCGCCGGCCCATCGCCTCTACCTCGCGCACCACCTCGTCGGCGGTCTCCGGGTGCGTCACGTAGTTCACCACGACATCGGCTCCTGCCTGAGCCAGGCCGAGCGCCACCGCCCGGCCGATGCCAGAGTTGGCGCCGGTGACCAGCGCGGGCTGACCGGCAAGCACCGGGCTGTAGCGCGGATGTGGCAGGCGTGCGGCATCGGGCAGCGCGGGCGCTGAGGGAGTCCTCGGATCGGTGGCAGCATCGGTCACTGAGAGCCTCCAGGGTTCGCGGATTGGTTGGTGGCGGACGTATTCGCGGAACGCTGGTGCGCGGGGCCGGACGCGTCGAGCAGGTTATGCGCGGTGCCGATCAGCGCCAGGTGTGAGAATGCCTGTGGAAAGTTGCCAACCTGGCGTTTGCGGCCATGGTCGTATTCCTCGGCGAGCAGACCGACGTCGTTGCGCAGGGCGATGAGCCGGGTGAACAGCGCCCGTGCCTCGTCCATGCGTCCCAGCAGCACGTAATTGTCCGCCAGCCAAAAGCTGCAAGCCAGGAAAGCTCCTTCGCCCGGCGGGAGACCGTCCGTGCCAGAGCCGGTGTCATAACGGAGCACGAAGCTGTCGCGCAGCAGCGTCCGCTCGATCGCGGCCACCGTGCTGGCGATGCGCGGATCCGAGGCTGGCAGGAACCCCACGGTCGCGATCATCAGCAAGCTGGCATCGAGCTGGTCCGAACCATACGACTGCACGAACGAGTTAAGCTTTTCATTGAACCCATGCTGGCAGACATCCTCGTGGATGCGGTCCCGCAGCTCGGTCCAATGCGTGACGGGCCCATCGAGCTTGAACTGCTGCGCGGAGCGGATGATGCGGTCGAAGGCGACCCACGCCATTACCTTGGAATGAGTAAAATTCTGCCGGGGACCGCGAATTTCCCAGATCCCGTCATCGGGCTGGTCCCAAATGGTCTCCAGATGCGTCACGAGTTGGCACTCGAGACTCCAGCTGGAGTCGTCCTCCGCCAAACCTAGACACCGACCGACGTACAGCGCGTCGAGCACCTCACCGTAGACGTCGAGCTGCCGCTGTCCGTGGGCCGCGTTGCCGACCCTCACCGGCGCGGAGTTTTCGTATCCGCCTAGCCACGGCACTTCGTGTTCGGTCAGCCGACGCTCGCCTGCAACGCCGTACATGATCTGCAGGTCATCCGGACTACCGGCTACTGCTCGCAGCAGCCATTTCCGCCAGGCAGCGGCCTCCTCAAGGAATCCCGACTGCATAAGGGCGTAAAGCGTCAGCGTTGCGTCCCTCAGCCAGCAATACCGGTAGTCCCAGTTGCGTGGGCCGCCGATCTGCTCCGGCAGCGAGGTTGTCGCGGCTGCGACAATCCCACCGGTCTCGAAATGCGCCAGCGCCTTCAGGGTCAGAAGGGAACGAAGCACGATATTGGCCAAGTCGCCCGTGGACTGAAAGCGTGCTTTCCAGTCGAGCCAGAAAGCCTCCGTTCGGCGCAACGCTTCCTGCCTGTCCAACGCCACTGGCCTGGGGCGGAACGATGGTGTCCACGTGAGCGTGAAACCCAGTTCATCACCCGTGCGAACACTGAACTCGCCGACGGTGTGCATGTTTTCGCCGCGCATTGGGACCGCAGTGTCCAGGGTCAGCCGATCAGGCCCAGCGACCAGCTCAAGCAGTCGATCCGCTGAATGAGAGACCCACGGCACCACGGACCCGTAATCGAAGCGGACCACCAGCTCCGTACGCATGGGGACAGTTCCCCGGACGCCCTGCACCAGACGGACGACATCGGTAGCCCCTTCGCGCCGGGCCAAGAAGTCCACGACGCGGACGCTGCCCGCTTCGGTGTCGAACAGGGTTTCGAGAATAAGCGTGTCGCCGCGGTATTGCCGAGTGGACCGGGCCGAGCCGTCCGTGGGAGCGATCGACCAGCGTCCGTTTTCTGGCGAACCCAGCAGGGCCGCAAAACAGGCGGCGCTATCGAACCGGGGCAATCCGAGCCAATCAATCGAACCGTCGCGGCCGACCAGAGCCGCCGTCTCACAGTTGCCGATCAGCGCATAGTCTTCGATGAGTTGGGCCAATGCGTGCTCCGATTTTCGCTATGCCGCGCTGCACAAACTCGTTTCATCTTCTCTAGGGGCGGGCTTTGCGGCCGAGGATCAATCGGTCGCCGCGCTCATGGGTGAGATAGGCGAATGCCCATTGCGCGCTGACCATCACGCGATTTCGGAAGCCGATCAGGAAGAAGATGTGCGCGACGGCCCAGGTCGCCCAGGCAAGGAATCCGGTCATGTGAAGCGCCCCGAACTCCGCGACTGCCTTGTTTCTGCCAATCGTGGCCAGCGAACCATAGTCCCGGTATGTGAACACACCCGGTGCAGGCCGTCCTCGGAGACGGCGCAGGATCGCATGCGCCACGAACTGCCCCTGTTGCTTGGCAACTGGCGCCAACCCGGGTAGCGGCTTCCTGTCTTTGCCGACTGCCAGAGCCGCATCCCCTATGACCGCGATGCCGGCATGGCCTTGAACGCGCAGGTCTGGACCGACCGCGACACGCCCGCCATGGGCGGGTTTCACGCCCAGCCATTCGGCAACCGGCGTGGCCTCGGTGCCCGCCGTCCAGATCACACTGGCTGCGGCGACCGGTCTCTCACCGAGATGCACCTCGCCGGGAGCGATAGCGGTAACCTTGGTTCCCGTGATGATTTCGACCCCCAGTTGTCGCAACGCGGCCGCCGCATAACTCGATAAGTCCGGCGGGAAGGTGGAAAGGATCCGTGGCCCGGCCTCCACGAGGACGATGCGCGCACTGGTGTCCGGCAAGTCGAAATCCCGCGTCAGGACGTCGCGAGCCAACTCGGCGATGGAGCCTGCCATTTCGACGCCGGTGGGGCCGCCGCCGATCAGCACGAATGTCAGCAGACGTTCGCGGTCGCCGGCGTTGGCGTGCGCAGCCCGCTCGAACACGTCGAGGATCTGGCGGCGAAGCCCGAGCGCGTCGTCCAGCGTCTTGAGGCTGGGTGCGAGGCCCGCCCAGTCAGCGTGGCCAAAGTAGCTGGGCCGCGAACCTGTCGCTATGATGAGCTGGTCGTAGGGGATGGCTTGTCCGTCGCACAGCACGCGCTGTCCCTGGATGTCGACACCGGTCACCCGGGCCATCATGATATGCAGGTCCGGTGACGCTGGAAGAATGCCACGGACTGGCGAGGCAATGTCGTCAGGCGACAGGGCGGCAGTGGCGACCTGGTAGAGCAGTGGTTGGAAGAGATGGTGGTTTTGGGCATCGATCACGGTGAGATCGACGCCGGGCCTTCCTGCCAATCGTGTGGCGGCCGCCAGCCCGCCGGAACCGGCCCCGACGACGACCACGTGGCAAGCCTGCCGATTACTCCGCCGGGGTCGTCTCGCGCCCCTACGCTCTCGGGCGTGCGACGAGACGCTGCCGGTCAGCAATCCTACGGCCGCCGCTCCAGCAAAGGCCAACAGCATTTGCGTGCCCACGGAACGGGTCATGCGGCGCTCCTGTCCTGTCTGCTGAATGTGTGCAGACCGTTAGCAGCAGCCGTCTGGCATCGTGCGCGAATGAACATGCCACCTACAACATGCGTGCGCCGCGTTGGCGTGCGCGGTAGCTTGAACGCACAAGCTCTCTCTGGCGCTGTTCCAAATGCGCGTTGAGCGAACGCCAAAACAAGGTCAGCGTTGGCGACGGGCAGATTGTTCACCTGGACACCTCGCGCCCGAGGCGCCGGAGCGCGCGAGAGAGAGCCGGCTCCAGAATTGTGAGCTCCTCGACATGCGCCGCTGTCAGACGGTCAAGAAGCCTTCTTGCTTGAGGCGTGAGCTCTAATTGGACGCGCCGGCGATCGTGCACACCAGGCGACTTGGTCAGAAGGTCGGCCTTCTCCATTCGGGAGACGAGCTCGGCCGCAGTATGCGGGGCAATCAGAAGTCGGTCGGCAATCGTGCCTACGGTTGGCGGTTCCGGGCTTTGGTGACCCGCAATGGCGAGCAATGCCTGATGCTGCTGTGATGGCAGACCCTCGGTGCTGGCCGCAGCTTCGCTGAAGGCCAGGAAACGCCGCAACTCGTAACGAAAAGTCGCGATTGCAGCGTATTGTTCTCGATCAAGCTGGCTCTCACCCTGGCGTTGTAGCACGATGCAGTCCTGCCCTCCCATCACTCACTCGCCCTGAAGTATGTCGTAACACGATATATGTCCTGGCACCATCGTTGTGGAGGGGTCTCTTGGGAGAAAAACCGTATACCGGCGTGGAGACAGCCTGCGCCGCATCGGCAACGGCTTCTCGTGTCAGTCGCATGTCCAAATTCCGCGTCGATCCGCGGTTGCGGAACATGGCAGAGCTCCCTTTGCCCTACGGCGTGCGGACGCTGTCCAAATACCATGAGGACCGCAACGGCGCCCGACTAGATCGATCCGAACGACGTTCTCCTGTGTTGATCGCTATTCCCAGATCAAGGAATTGCGACGACCACTAGAATCCACCCTTGCAGCCACGACACTCCCTTGCGACACCGCCGAGCCATGGAACCCCCGAAGCGCCCCAGCCTCCGTCGACCGACCGCCGTGATCTGCTTCCTCGCCCTCGTCACCGCAGGCATCGCCGTTACCGCCCACTACACCCGGCCCGGCGGCGAGCCACCCCCGGCGTCGGTGGTACGCACCACCGATCTCGTCATGCAGGACCATCCGGACGGCAGCATCACGGTCACTCAGGCCGGCACCGAAGCCGTCGTCGACACGCTCGCCCCGGCCACCAACGGCTTCCTCCGCGCGCTGCTCCAGGGCTTGGTGCGGGAACGGCGGCGGGAGGATATCGGGTCTCCCGCCACGCCATTTCGGATCACCCGCTGGTCCGACGGCCGGCTGACGATCGACGACATTGCAACTGGCCGCCTTATCGAACTGGAGGCATTCGGCACCACCAACGAGGCCGCGTTCGCCCGGCTCCTGGACCTCAGTCCCCCGCCGCCAAGATAGCTTCCGGCACCGCCGCATCCCTGCCCTTTGGCATCGCATGGAGCTCTCCGTGCGACACGTGGGCCGTGGCCTGGCTGATCAGGGCTGCAATACGAACACCGTCCGGCACCCCGAGCAGCATTGGCACGGCACGGCGGAACCGGAACGGCCGCACGTGCGGCCACGCCTTGAGGAATTGCACCCGCGCACCCGGCTTCAGCGTCAACATGATGTCCGCCGCGCCATCGCCCGTCTCCCGCACCGAGACGGCGGCGAAGCGGCGGAATGGGAGCGACATCGTCGCCTGGAACGCCACGCCGTAATGCAGGATGCAGCGCTCGTTGGTGACGACATAGCGCGTCGTCCGCGCCAGCCACACTGCAAAGCCGGCGCACCCCGCCAGCACGACGCAGAATACCACGAACAGCGGCGCTTCAGCCCACAATGTCTGGAACGGCCCGAAACCTTTCATGCGGTCGTTCGCCGCATTCCAGATCAGCATCGCCGCAAGATACAGCGCCAGCCACCCGATATACAGCACACCGCGGGCCAGGGCCCGCCAATCCGGCCGGCCCTCCCACAGGATGTCCTCGCCCGGCATCAGACGACCGACTGGCCCGTGCCTCATAGTGCGGCTCCGGCCGGGCGCTCGGTCAGGCCCGAATTTCGGTAGAAACGACCTGCGGCGAAATAGGCGTTCAAGCGCTCGTCTTCCTGGGCGGTGATCTCGCCGGGTTTTGCCGGCATCGGAATATCGCCGAACTGGTACGACCGCAGGGCGGTGACCCGAATCTCCCGCATACGCTCGCTGATCGTCGTGTGGTACAGCGGCACCAGCACCCGGGCAGCGCCCAAGGCGGGCAGCAGGTCGACCTCGAACATGCGGATCACCTTGATCCCTTGATCAATCCAGACGTCATGCACGACTCCGACCTCGTTCCAACGCCAGTCGAACACCTTCATTCCGCGGGGATCGGCGTCCTTTTTGCCGATCGACCATTCCGGCTCGAGTTTGCGCATCGGCTCCAGTAGCAGCTCGCCTTTTTCCGTCAGCATCGGCTCGTTTTTCCGCTTCACCCAGGCGCCCGGGCCGATCCCCGCGAGCAATGGGTTGCCCACCGGAGTCAGCGGCGTGCCGCCAAAGACGTAGAGCGGCTTGGCATGCATATCGCCGGGTTCGTAGTAGTGCGGCGCCGTCGTGATGCCGCCCTCATTTAGCAGATACGTCTGCGGTTCCTCGGGCGGTAATGGAAAGCCCAGGGACTGCTTGTTGCTGAAGGGTGACTCCTTCATCGGATAGCCCTCGCGCTTATCTTGCCGCCGGTTGTACCAGACCAGCCCCAGAAAAAACACGAAGAAGATCCACCACGCTGTGTCCGGCAGGTCGATGACCTCGGTGATGTTGCCGAATATGCCGAAGTGCATGGGCGGCTCCTCAACCGGGGTGGGGCGTTAGCAGGATCTGCGTATGCGGCGTGGGCTCGCCAGCCTGCTGTGGCTGACCCGGCGGTGCAGCCTCTGGCGGAATAGGCCCCTTAGGCTCCACCCAACCCAGGCCCGGATAATCCCGCACCATGTTCGCGCCGTTCAGCGGATGGGTGATCCCCTGGTGGCAGGTCGCGCACATGACGAAGCCGTTTCCGGTCTGCACGCCGGTCATCCGCTCCGGCAATACTGGCAGCCGCGTTTCTGTCGTCAGCACCCGCGTCTGCGGCAACATGGCCGCGACCTGCGTGAGGAAGTGTTTGTTCAAATCCTGCACCATCCGCAGCGCGTACCAGTTGTTCCAGCGGTAAGGCGTGCTCTGCGCCCAGTCGGAGAACGCGCGGGAGTTATGGCAGAAGCCGCAATTCACCCCGATGCCGTCCGACATCTGCATCATCATCTCGTAAACCCGCTTGGCCTCCGGCCACGAGCCAATGGTGTGGCTCGGCTCGATGGTGCTGGATTGGATCTGCACAGGCTGGTTGTCGAGATACCACTCGGCAAACCCGTTATCGGGGAAGAACTTGCGGACGCCGTCTGCCGATTCCTGCCAGTTGTCCTGCTTGCCGATGAACGGGCGCTCCGGCTTGGGCGCATCGGGGAACCAGATCTGCGCCGGCACCGGCTGCCCGCGGTGGCAAGTGAAGCAGGTGACACCGGCTTGGGCCACATGGTTGGACCAGTCGGTATTGAGATGCCGGGTCATCCGCATCATCACGCGCGCTGCGAGCTTCGTGGGCTTGGCGTCGGACTCGTAGTCGGTCCCGGTATGGCAGAACGCGCAGCCCTGCTTAGGCGAGACCCAAGCTGTGATCGCCTCCTGCACCCGCATGAACTCGGCCGCGCTGATATCGGTGAGCACTTGCACGTTCTTGTAGGCCTCGGTCGCAGACGGCCCACCGGCCGCCGCGGGCGGCAGCGGCAGCGGCACCTTGTTGGCCGGGTTATTCTGGGCCGAGGCCAGCTGGAAACTGATCTCCTGCGGAAAGCCGACCTCAACCTGGGTGCTGGGCCGGCCCGTCCAGGTCGGCACGAACACGATGAAGGCAGCGGCGGCGATGACGGTGGCGCCGGCCAAGACGGTGATGGTCTTCATGGCGCTGGCCCCAGATGCGGCAGCTTGTTCATCGAGACGCCGGGCGGCAGCTCGGCCGGCGGCGGCATGATCGGCGCATAGTCCGGCGCGATCCCGTGCTTGACGCCCCACAGATACCAATTGTCCACCACGGTGCCGGTCATCAGGATGCCGATGCCGCCGGTCAACGTGGTGAGCACGGCGAACCAGTAGATCCAGCGGTGGATCGATTCGAAGTTTGCGTTGAACCCCATCGTCCAGCGCCAGAACAGGGAGCCGCGCTCGGCGGCACTGCCGGGGTCGACGATCTCCCGCGTTTCGCGGTCCCCGCCATAGATGGACGTGGCCAGGATCGTGCCGCCATGCATGGTGAACAGCATCGTCGACCCGTACAGGAAGACGATCGAGAGCATGTGGAACGGGTTGTAGAACAGGTTGCCGTATCGGACGGAGAAGGTCGCCGTCCAGTTCAAATGCGGGATGATGCCGAACGGCACCGCCTCTGACCAGCTGCCGACCAGGATCGGGCGAAAGAAGCCGAGCACGAGGTATAGCCAGATCGCCGATGCGAACGCCCATGCTACGTGCGTGCCCATGCCGAGCGCGACAGCGCGAGCATACATGCGGCACCACCACAGCAGGATCGCCAGCGTCAGGAAGAACCCGGCCATCAGCCACCAGCCGCCATCGTCGAGCGGTGGAAAGATGTTCAGCCCCTGCTTGGCCGAGGGCGGCTCCAGCGCCAGGAATGGCAGCAGTTTGATGAACCGGATCACGTTCCAGTCCACCGACGCCCACATGTTCAGGCCGATGATCTCGATCGCGGCGAAGCCGCAGATGATGGAAGCGATTGCTAGCACGCCGATATGCGTGGGCCCGAACTGCGACTCGCCCAGTCGGCCGAGCCACACGGAATGCCGCGGCTCGATCTTGTGTTCGGGCGATCCGGGCCGCGTGTCGGGCGCATCCTCGAACGGGGCTTTGAGCTCGATGGACGTGAACAGGGTGTGAAACCGGGCCATGTCAGTTGAACCCACTCGGGCCCCAGACGGGGATATTCATGTACCAGTCGTACCAATAGGGCCATCCGCGCGACCAGAAAGGGCCGGAGATAAGGATGCACACGGCGCTCCAGATCCCGGCGTTCAGCGCGAGGAAGTAGCCGAGCCGGTGGATACCCAGAGAGCCGATCGAATAGGCAATCGTATCGCGGAAATAGAGGCTCTCGTATTCCTCGTATTTGACGGTGACGCCCTTTTGCGGATGGGCGATCGAGAGGATTTCGCCGCCATGCATCGCCAGCAGGAAGGTCGTCGTGAAGAAGCACGTGACGGCAATCATGTGCGCTGGATTGTAGTGGAAATGCAGGTATTGGTAGCCGGTGTTCGATACCCAATCGAGATGGCTCATGATGCCGTAGGGGAAACCGTAGCCCCAGGCCCCCATCAGCACAGGGCGCACCACGACGAGCGTGAAATACGCAATGATCGCGGCCCCGAAGCCCACCGGCACGTGCAGGCCGATGCCGAGCTTGCGGCAGATCTCGACTTCGCGCAGCGCCCACGACACGAACGAGACGAGCGCGAAGAACGTGATCCACTGCCATAGGCCGCCATCGTTCAGCGGAGCAAACGCCAGGCCGCGGCTGATCGGCGGCGGGTTGATGGTAATCTTGAACGGCGCCCAGGTCGGACCGATAGCGGCACCGTAGAAAATCAGGAGCGTGCCGACCAGCGACGCGGCGGCACCGACGACGCCGAAGAAGCCGACATAGAACGGGCCGACCCAGAAGTCGAAGGTGTCGCCCCCGATCAACGTACCGCCCCGCACGCGATATTTCTCTTCGTAGGATAGCATCGCCACCGGCATGGTTCCCTTCTCACGCCACCCAACAATTTACTGGACCGACCTGGTTGTCAAGCAAGATGGACACCCCATAATGTCAGCTTTGGTTAACAGGAGTGTGAGCAATGCAGCGCGTTGCAGCAATCTTCGGTGCAGTGGGCGTATGGCTTTTCGTGTGGAGCAGCCCGGCACTGGCGTGGACGGCAGAGGTCGGCTGGCCGACATTCTACCGTGACGGGCCGGACCGGCGCTACACGGTGCTGGACGAACTGGACCGCGGCGAGAAAGTCGACGTGGTTTCCTGCGATGACACTTGGTGCAAGGTCATAAGCAAGCAGAAAACCGGCTACGTGGAGAAGGCGAACCTTTACGCGCCGGGAGCGGTGCCGAACAAGCCGGCCGTCCAGCCTGCCAGCGACGCGTGTTTCGAGGCCCAGCAGTCAGGTTATGACAAGGGCGAGACATGGCGTTATTGCCGGAAGCCATAACCATCAGGCCGCGATGTGGCGGAACATCGCGCGCTTGGCTCCCTCGTCGAACTCGCTCTTGAGCGCGTGGCGCTCCTTGATTGACCTGACCTCCTAAAAATGGGCCGCCGGAGATGAGACCTCGGTGGCAACACAGAAGGGACTGGAATGGCGCGCACGCATGACAAGTTGGCAGAGGTCGTCGCCAAGTTGCGGCAGGTCGAGACTCTGCTGGGGTAGGGCAAACCGTTGGCCGAGGGTGTTCGGGCGACCGGGGTGACGGAGGCAACGTACCACCTACCGGTGGCGTGCCGAGTATGGCGGTTTGAAGCTGGACCAAGTGAAGCGGCTGAAGTTGTTGGAGCAGGGGAACGGGCGTTTGCGGCGTGCAGTGGCTGACCTGACTTTAGAAAAGCTGGTGTTGAGGAAGCTGCGTCGGGGAACCTCTAAGCGCTGCACCTGAAGGTCGATGATGGCCATCGCACCCCGGCAGCACGGGCATGCCGTGTCCTGTGGCTCCAGCGTGACCTTAATGCGCGGCAGGTGCGCCAGCAGGACGCCACGGCTCGCCAGACGCCGCGCCACGCGCTCCCGCTCCAGGGCGGGATGCGCCGCGCGCTCTCCACCTCGCCCTGCGCGACGGCCTGCTCCAGGCTCTCCAGGCCAGCTGCGGCAGCTCCGCGGGCAATTGCTCGGACCGGGCGCTAAACTGCATGCGCTTGAGCCGCAGCAGCAGGTGCTGCAGCCGGTAGTTCTGCGCCGCCAGCCTATCGCGCTCGGCTGCGAGATGGTCCTGCTCGGCGACGACGCTGTCCCGCTCCGCCCAAGCCGCCAGCAGCAGCGCGCGCAGCCTATCGGTTGTCTTGGGCAGCGTCGGCGTATGATCGGGTAAGGCGCGCATCACCCGCGAATGCTACCCCGCCGGGGTCGGCGTAGAAATCCTCCGCACCGTTTGCATTCGCGTCCAGTCCAGCCCGTCAAACAGGGCGGCGAACTCCACCGCCGACAGCCGAATGGCCCCGTCGCAGGGCTCTCGGCAACCGCCCGCGCCTTGCTCTCCGCAGACCAGCGCCGACGCCGGCCGGGCCCGGTCAGAACCCCTACCCGACGATGCCCAGCCCTCGCGTCGTCATTAACGTCAAGCATAGCGTCAGCTCAAAGCTCTCCGCCTCAAGCAGACCAACCACGCTCAGCATCTACCGCGAGAGAATGGTCGCGCCGCGATGCCTACTGCTAACCACACAAACGTGATTTGATTCATATCGTATTACGACACATTTTAGGGATTATAGACAGCATTTTTCAATAAGAATTATTCGATGGCAGACGCACGGGAAGGTTCACCAGATTGGTAAGCATGGTCCGGTCCAACCGGTGGCTGAGCGGCCGATCGCACTGGGCGCCTTGCGCGAGCCAAGGTCTACCTATGCCACGGGTCGTAAAGCCATGCGGGCCGGAGCGGCTTCGATTGAGATGCACATCATTTACCTGGAGGCATGGCGTTGCTACGTCGTCAGCAAGGCTGCTTCTCAAAACAACAGATTTGGACGCCCGCAAATGAAGCCGAACAGAATTCCGTCTGCGAGTGAGCGGTTTTTCCTGCTAAAATTGTGCACCTCGATAATTCTTTTATCTTGTATGCTATTGGTGAGATGGCTTCTGCTTTATCAAACAATGCCTTCCTGCGACTTCAATCATCTTTCTAAGTGGAAGCTATTAGTCCCAATGCCAATTTCGGTACTAACCCTTTGGATGCTGTATGAAATATGTCTCATTCTTAATATAGAATGATATTATGGCTGGGTTAGGACGTCTTGACACCGTGATAGGCAGTTCCAAGACATTCAGATAGGTCTGAGGATCTCATCCATACCCTGTTTTTGCACATTAGGGCGCACTCCACTCACCTCCAATTGATAGAATTTCAGCGCTCAAAGGTGCGTTCAACGTCGGAAGATCCCACGATGGGCTGACCATCTTTAACCCGGACCATATTAGCGCATCTGATCTCCAGTCCTGTCGGATGCTTTTCTAGTATTTAGAGGCGGTTTTCACTACTACCCCGGGTTGAATAGGCCTGATCTTCGATATCTCGGCCTGTGTTTCCATTTGCTGCTCCATGAAGGGGAGAGCAGTGTTGAACGAAAGCATCTTGGAGCTGATTGCACGGGTGATCGAGTGGTGCGAGCCGACACGGGACGGCGGCTGTCGGTTTCAGAAGACGACTACAGTGCTGACCAGAAGACGTCTGCGGTATAGTGCGTAAACGAAATGCGCCGCCACCGTTGGCACGCCTCAGGCGCTGCTATCTGATACGCCGGGCACGTCGAGGAGGTGCCCACGGTGCAGCAACAGCGTCGGTTCGGCCTTAACGAGCCGAACCCCAGCAGCGGGGCTCGCCGCCGTGGACATCACGGCCCCCTCGGAAGCTAGGCAAAGAAGAACGCGATGCCGAACACGGCGTAAACGCCGATCAGCAGCACGCCTTCGAACCAAGTTGTCTCGCCGTCGCTGGTGATGGCGTTGACGATGAAGGCAGTGGCGGCGATGGCGAACAGGTCGAGTGGGTCCTTGAACACCAGGGTCATCGGATGGCCGATCAGCCACGACACGATCACCAGCAAGGGCGCCACCACCAGCGCGACCTGGATGGCCGAGCCGATGCAGATGCTCATCACCAGGCCCATGCGATCCTGCCGCGCGAACGCCACGGCCGAGAACAGGTCGGCCACCGTGCCGACCAGCGCCAGCACGATCACGCCGAGGAAGGTCGTGGACAAGTGCAGCGCCGCCGCCGCGTCCGTCAGCGCGTTCGAGACCAGCTCGCTTTCCCCCGCCGCGGCGGCCGTGGCGGCGGCCAGCACGAGGAGGCACTGCCAAAGCGGCCAGCCCTTCTCCTCCGCGTGCTCCTCCCCGGTGGCGAACACGTCCCGGTGGGTGACAAGCGTGTAAGCCAGGTTGCCGAGGTAGAGCAGGATCAGCACGCTCGACACGGCCAGGCTGAGCCGCTCGTCGCTCACCGCCACCCGCCCGGCATCCCCGGCCCGTCGCGCCACCATGTCGAACACCGCGGGCAGCAGCAGCGCGATGACGGCCAGGATCAGCAGGCTGGACAGCAGCCCGGCCCGCTCGCGCTTGAAGGTCTGCCGGTCGCGCCCGAGGCTGCCGGCCACGATCGCCAGGCCCAGCCCCAGCAGGCTGGTGCCGATGATCGACCCGGTGATCTGCGCGTGAACCACCTCGACCTCGCCCTGCGCCAGCACGAACAGTGCCAGGATCAACTCCGCCAGGCTGCCCAGGCTGATCGTCAGCAGGCCGCCAACGGCAGGGCCGGTGTGCTGCGACAGCTGCTCGGTCGCGGCCCTGATCCAGTCGGCGAGCACTCCCACGCCCAGGATGCCGGCCACGAACACCCACAACGGCGGCAGGCCGAAGGCGTAGTGCAGGACCGGCGCCACCGGAACCAGCAGGAGCAGGCCGAGCTGAATCATGGCGTCGCCTACCGCGCGGGCCGGGTGCCGAGCAGGGTGGACAGGTGCGTGCCCGTCAGGCCGTGCGCCACGACGGAGGCCATCGCGGCAAGGCTAACAATAGGCCAAAGGTCATCCCGCCCCGTCAGATCCTGTGCCTTCAACGCATAGCACAGCGCCGCCGCGCCGACCGGGCCGAACCAGCCAGCGAACAGGTTCTCGGGCAGCGACCGTGCCCAAGGCATGAACCGGCCCAACAGCAGCCAGGCCAGGATGCGGCGCAGCAGCAGCACGCCGGCGGCGAAGGCTGGCGCGCGCCAGCCCATGGCGATCCATGCTGCCCACGGGGCCGCCGCCCC
The DNA here is from genome assembly GCA_964245505.1 of uncultured Acetobacteraceae bacterium. Taxonomy (GTDB): domain Bacteria; phylum Pseudomonadota; class Alphaproteobacteria; order Acetobacterales; family Acetobacteraceae; genus DASWOJ01. The sequence continues at coordinate 34,554 of CAXTOB010000013.1, forward strand.
CAGCAGGATCATGATCGGCATGTCGAAAAAGCGCGTGATCGCCTCGCTGAAGTGCTCCTGGTGCTCGCAGATGTCCTCCTCATATCATTCGTTGAGCACCGCGCCGGCGAAGAATGCGCCCAGCACGCCGTTGCCCCCGATCGCATGCAAGCCGGTCAGGGTGGCCGGTGCAAAGGCGAGGGCGATCGTCAGCAGGGAGGACCGGTCCGCCCCGAGCTGCTGCCTGGCGTACCGCAGCAGCCCGCTCGCTGCATATCCCGCCGCGCTTCCCAACAC
>CAXTOB010000014.1:0-20837 GCA_964245505.1 uncultured Acetobacteraceae bacterium
CTGTCCATCTCATTATTTGATTGGGTGACCTGCGCCCTCGCCCACATCGCCCGTTTCGGCAGCGAGCATACCGAGGCGATCATCACCGAGGACCCGGACGCGGCAGACGCCTTCCTGCGCGGGGTCGGCAGCGCCGTGGCGCTGTGGAATGCGTCCACCCAGTTCTGCGATGGGGGCGAGTTCGGCTTTGGCGCCGAGATCGGCATCGCCACCGGACGCATCCACGCCCGCGGACCCGTCGGTGTCGAGCAGTTGACGACATACCGCTACGTCGTCACCGGAACCGGCCAGGTGCGCGCCTGATCCAGCCGGACCCGGTCCCACGGTGGGGCGACCGGCGCCGCACCCGGGTTGGGCTGCTTGGCGGCTCGTTTAACCCGGCGCATGAGGGCCACCTGCATATAGCCCGCTTGGCCCGGCGGCGGTTGCGGCTGGATCAGGTCTGGCTGCTGGTGTCGCCGGGCAATCCGCTGAAGCCGGCACATGGGATGGCGACACTTGCGGACCGGTTGGCCAGCACCCGGCGCTTGGCGGACGGACGTCGGGTGGTGGCGACCGACATTGAGGCGCGGCTGCACACGCGTTTTACCTATGACACCCTGCGCCGGCTGCGGCAGCTGTTCCCGCACGTGGAGTTCGTCTGGATCATGGGGGCGGACAACCTGGTGCAGTTGCCGCGTTGGCAGCGCTGGACCGGGATCGCTGGGACGATGCCCTTTGCGGTCATGCCGCGTCCGACCTACAATGCGCGCGCCCTGGCCAGCATGGCCGCGCAGCGCCTGCGTCGCGCCCTGCATCCCGCCCGCGCCGCGCCGGTGCTGGCCGGCAGCAGAGCGCCGGCGTGGACGTTTCTCCCGGCGCGGCAGAATCCGGCTTCCGCCACGGCCTTACGGGCTGGACGTGGTACGCCGCCAGGACTGGGCTGGCCTCCGTCACGCACCGAGTCACATTCCGCCGCGAAGGGTGCTATAGTTCCGGCACGGTCCCGCACAGGAGCATGGACATAGCCAGGAAACCCGCCGACCCCGCTGCAAAGCGCCGCCCGCCGCAGCCAGCGCCGGAGCTGGCCGAGGCTGCAAAGGCGCCGGGCACGCCCCGCAAGAAAGCCGCAGCCGCCGGTCCCCGCGTCCGCAAGGCAAAGGCTGCCCCAGTGTTGCCCGAGTATCGCGTGCGGCTGGACCAGATGCAGTCGGTGATTGTCGAAAGCCTGGAGGCTGATAAGGCTGAGGACGTGGTGACGCTCGATCTGGAGGGACGCGCTGCCTTCACCGACCGGATGGTGATCGCCACTGGGCTAGCCGACCGGCAGATCAGCGCCATGGCGATCCACCTGGAGGAGAAGCTCGAGGAGATCGGCATCAAGCGTATCCAGGTCGAAGGCGCCGGCAGCTCCGACTGGGTGCTGATCGACGCCGGCGACATCGTCATCCACCTGTTCAAGCCGGAAGCGCGCACCCTGTATGGGCTGGAGCGGATGTGGGGCGCCGAGCTGGACGAACTGACCGAGGCGCCCGACGCGGAGTAGCGGCAACCGGCGCCGACGCAGTGGTCAACGCTGTCGCGCAACTGGGCTAGCTGGATGGCCGGGTTCGGTGGGGATGCGGGTGCCGGCGCGGCCGGAGGTCAATGTTCGGCACGGGGTCGCTGCTGACGTAGCCGCTGCCGTTCCAGATATATTCTTCCTTGTCGGCGATCAGGTCCGCCATGCCGTGGTGCCGGGTGGCGGCGACCGTCATGCGTCCGGTCGCGCCGTCCAGCACACGCTGATATCGCCCGCCGCTCCAGGCATAGACGACGGTGCTGCATCCGGCCGAGCCGCACTCACGCGGCGACTGCAACTGCACGAACAGCGCCGGACGGTCCGACGCCGCTCCGAGTTTCGCGGTTCCGGTCAGCACCAGGGGCCGTTCACCCGACCTTGCGGAGTCGCGGAGATCCTGGGCCATGAGGTTGCGGGCCGCGGCATCGAGCGGCGTGCCGGGCCGGGACTGCATGACGACGGGGATGCCTGGGTCAAGCCTTGCGGGGGGCGCCGCGGCCACGAGGCAGGGCATCGCAAGGCAAAGCATCCATCGTTGCAAGCTGGTCATGTCCGCATCATCGCGCACGTCCCGGCCCCGGTTGCAACCCCAGCCGCGTGGCAACCATGCACCTGATCGCCGTTGGCCGCCTGCGTGCTGGGCCGGAACAGGAGCTGCTCGCCCGCTACAGCGCCCGGATGCGCCCGCGTCTCGCGGTGACGGAGGTCGCGGAAGGCAGGGGCGCCCCGGCCGAGGCCAAACGGCGCGAAGGCGCTGCCCTGTTGGCAGCCCTGCCGCGGGACGGATGGGCGGTGGCGCTCGACCTGGGCGGCACTGCGCCGGGCAGCGACGGCCTGGCGCAGCTGCTGGAACGGTGGCTGGGTCTATCCCGGCCCGTGTGCTTCCTGGTGGGTGGCGCGGAAGGGCTGGACGCGGCCGTCCTGGCCCGCGCCGACCATCTGCTGTCACTGGGTCCGATGACGTGGCCGCACATGCTGGTCCGTGTGATGCTGGCTGAGCAATTGTTCCGCGCGCAGTCGATCCTGTCGGGGCATCCTTATCACCGGGCGGGCCGGCCCTGATCTGGCGGCTTGCCGCGCATGCCGCTCCCCGCCATACCGGGGCACACCGCCCAACAGAGGACCCCTCAATGCCCGCCACTCCGCCCCGCCCAGTGATGCTGGTGATCCTCGACGGCTGGGGCTGGCGCGAAGACGTGGCCGACAACGCCGTGGAGCAGGCGGACACCCCTACATTCGACCGACTGATGGACGGGCCAAACGCCTTCTTGCGCACCTCCGGCCTGGATGTCGGGCTGCCGCCGGGGCAGATGGGCAATTCGGAGGTCGGGCACCTGAACATCGGCGCCGGCCGCGTGGTGATGCAGGAGCTGCCGCGCATTGGCCTGGCCATCGAAGACGGCAGCCTGGCGCAAAACCCGGTCATCACCGGCCTGATCGAGGCGCTGCGCCGCACCGGCGGGACCTGTCACCTGATGGGGCTGGTGTCGCCGGGTGGCGTCCATGCCCATCAGGAGCACGCGCTGGCGTTGGCGCGCATACTGGCCGATGCACGCATTCCGGTCCGGCTGCATGCCTTCATGGACGGGCGCGACACCTCGCCGCGCTCCGGCGGAGAGGACCTGGCGCGCCTGCAGGCGTCGCTGCCGGACGGGGTACGGGTCGCGACGGTATGCGGACGCTACTATGCCATGGACCGCGACAACCGCTGGGACCGGGTGGAGCGGGCCTACCTTGCCATCGTCGAGGGCGGCGGCGCGGCCTTCGCCGATGCTGCGAGCGCGATGGACGACGCCTATGGCCGCGACATCACGGACGAGTTCGTGCCGCCTGCCGCCATCGCCGGCTATGGCGGCATGGCGGACGGGGACGGCCTGCTATGCTTCAACTTCCGTGCCGACCGGATACGGGAGCTGCTGGGCGCGATCCTGGACCCGGGCTTTGCCGGGTTCGCCCGGGCGCGCAGGGTTCAACTGGCTGGCGCCGTCGGCCTGACCCGCTACAGCGATGCTCTGGCGCCCTTGATGCGGGAGGTGTTCCCGCCGCAGCACATGGACGGCCTGCTGGGGGACGTGGTGGCCGCTGCCGGGCGCCGGCAGCTCCGCATGGCCGAGACCGAGAAGTATCCGCACGTCACCTACTTCATGAATGGCGGCCGGGAGGTCGCCCTGCCCGGTGAGGACCGCATCATGGTTCCCTCGCCCAAGGTCGCCACCTATGACCTGCAGCCGGAAATGTCGGCGCCGGAGCTGACCGATCGGGCCGTGGCGGCCATCGGCAGCGGCGCCTATGACCTGATCGTGCTCAACTATGCCAATCCCGACATGGTCGGCCACTCCGGCAGCCTGCCGGCCGCTGTGCGCGCGGTGGAAACGGTGGATGCCGGGCTGGCCCGCATCGCCGACGCCATCGAGGAAGCCGGCGGCGCCCTACTGGTGGCGGCGGACCACGGCAACTGCGAGATGATGCGTGACCCGGTGACCGGCGGCCCGCACACCGCCCACACCACCAACCCGGTTCCGGTCATGCTGCAGGTGCGGCTGAATGGCGGGGAGGCGCGGTTGGATGACGGCCGGCTGGCGGACCTTGCCCCGACCTTGCTGGACCTGATGGGCCTGGCGCAGCCGCCTGGGATGACCGGCCGCTCTCTGCTGCATCGCCCTGACGATGCGGCGCCTGTCCAGCGCTAGGCTGCTGCTGCTGGCCATTGCGCTGATGGGTGCGGGGCAGAATCCCGGGTCGGCGCCCGCGCTGGCTGCTGGTGCCGTGGACCCGCCGGCCAGCCTACAGGCTGCACAGGCTGCGGAGCGGCGGCTGGCTGAGGCCCGTATCGCTGCCGCGGCCGGGCTGCGCGTCACGGAAACGGAGGCTGCGGCGCTGTCTTCGGAGGTCGAGGCTGCTTCGGCAAGGGCGCGCGACGCGGAGGCGCGGGTGGCCGAGCGGTCCCGTGCCCTGGCGCCGCTGCTGCCCCTCATGCAGCGCTTGGCGCTGTTTCCCTCGGAAACGCTGCTTTCGGTCCCGGCGCCACCGGACAAGGCCCTTGAAGGACTGGCCGTGCTGCGCGGCCTGGCACGGCGCCTGGAGCAGGACGCCGCCGCCCTGCGGGCCGAGGCGGCGTCGGCGCGCGATGCTGCCCGGGACGCCGCCGCTGCCCTGGCCCGGCTACACGCCGCGCAGGCTGTCCAGGCGCGGCAATCCGCTGACCTCGACCGGCAGTTGGACCTCGCCCGGACCAGCAGGCTCCAGATGGAGGATGCTGCTGCCGAGCAGGCCCGCCGTGCCGCCGCAGAGGCCGCCCGGGCAGACAGCCTGCGTGCGGCGCTGGCGACGATGGAGGCCGAGCGTGCCCGGGCCGAGGCGCGGGCGCGCGACGATGCTGCACGAGCGGAACGCGCCCGGCAGGATACCGAGGCAGCCGAGGCCCGCCGCCGCCAGCAGGTCCTCGCCCGGCCGGCTGGCCCCGGGCTGGTGGCGGCTGGCGGCCCGCTGTTCCCTCCGGCAGCCGGCGCCGTGGTGCAGGGCTGGGGCGACCGGACCGATGCCGGGCCATCGAGCGGCATGACCCTGCGCCCACCGTCTGGGGCGCGCGTGACGGCGCCGTGCGGCGGACGGGCAGCATTCGCCGGGCCATTCCGCAGCTATGGCACTATGCTGATCCTGGACTGCGGCGGCGGCTATCACTTCGTGCTGGCCGGATTCGACCATCTGGATCTGACGGTCGGCATGGCGGTTCGCCTGGGGGAGCCGGTTGGCGTGATGCCCGCCTGGGACCCGCGATTGTCCGGTGCACGACCCGCACTTTACATAGAATTACGCAGGAACGGACAAGCTGTTAATCCTGCCCCCTTCCTCCGGGCGCACGGATAGCTATTTCAGTGTTGTTGACGCTATCATTGCATGCAGGGCGCCCGTTCGGGCACCGTTGGTGGCCAGTGTGGCCGGCAGCAGGCACAACGGGATTGGGCGCGAAGGGATTATGGGCATGAACACCAGGACGGGCTTGCTTCTCGGCGCCGCCTTTGCGGCAGGTATAGTGGCCGGGCCGGCCACTGGGCTGCTCGGGCAGCATGGCTTCGGCTGGCCATCCGCCATCGCGGCTGGTCCGGACACCAACCGGGCGGAAACGTATCGGTTGCTCACTCTGTTTGGCGATGTGTTCGAACGCGTCCGCGCCGAGTATGTCGAGCCGACCAACGACCGTGAGCTGATCGAGAACGCGATCAATGGCATGCTGACCGGGCTGGACCCGCACAGCAGCTACATGAACGCGAAGTCGTTCCGCGATATGCAGGTGCAGACCCGCGGCAAGTTCGGCGGTTTGGGGCTTGAGGTTCAGTCGGAGAACGGTCTGATCAAGGTCGTCAGCCCGATCGAGGACACTCCCGCGTTCCGCGCCGGCATGAAGACGGGCGACCTCATCACCTCCATTGATGGGCAGACCGTGCAGGGTCTGACGCTGAACGAGGCCGTGGACAAGATGCGCGGCCCTCCTGGCAGCCAGATCAAGCTGACGGTCAAGCGTGAGAACATCGACACTCCGGTCGAGGTCGCGATGCAGCGCGAAGTCATCGTGATCCAGGTCGCGAAGTCGCACCTGGAGGGTGATATCGCCTATGTCCGCCTGACCTCCTTCAACGAGCAGACCGATCCTGCCCTTCGCAAGGCGATCCAGGACCTGCGGCAGAAGGCTGGCGGCAACCTGCGCGGCGTGGTGCTCGACCTGCGCAACAATCCTGGCGGGCTGCTGGACCAGGCAGTGGCGGTGTCCGATGACTTCCTGGATCAGGGCGAGATCGTGTCCACCCGGTCGCGTCATCCTGAGGAGGCGCAGCGCTGGACCGCCAAGCCCGGCGACATTGCGAACGGCCTGCCGGTTGTGGTGCTGATCAATGGAGGGTCGGCTTCGGCGTCCGAGATCGTTGCGGGCGCGCTGCAAGACCAGCGCCGGGCAGTCATCGTTGGGACACGCAGCTTCGGCAAGGGGTCAGTGCAGACTGTCATGCCTTTGGAGGGCAACGGCGCCATGCGCCTGACCACGGCGCGCTACTACACGCCATCTGGGCGCAGCATCCAGGGACTGGGCATCTCCCCTGACGTGGAGGTCGCCGCATCCCGGACGGAAGCGCCGCACTTCGGACCGGAGCGTGAGGCTGACCTGAACCGCGCGTTGCGGAACCAGGGCGGCACGCCGCAGGCAGCCAATGCTCCGCCGCGCACTGACCTGCCTGCCGTGGCCAAGGAAATCCCGAAGCTGCCGCCTGAGGGCTTCCCGACGTTCGATGTCAACAAGCCGGAAACCGATTTCCAGCTGCAGCAGGCGCTGATTGTCGTGCGCGCGATGGCATCACAGCCCCACGCTGCTCGCTAGTCTGACTTCGTAGGCGTTTGAGCGCAACGCCGTGCGTGCCTTGCTGCTGTTCTGGGCAGCAGTGTTGGCGCTCACGGCTATAGGGGCCGTTACGCTGCAGGTGTTGGGTCCGTTGCCGCATCCAGCACCTGCCGCGGTCGCAGCATCTCAATCCAAGGTCCCGGTTAAGGTCGCAGGATGGGATGGGCGGATCGCCGACCCAAACCCGGCTCTGCTTGAGCCGGGCCATGGCGTGCCCCCCGGGATGCTGCCGCGCATCGCCGTCGATGGTAGGATGCCAAGGCAAGTTTACGCCCGGCCCGCACCACCCAGCGATGGCCGGCCCCGTATCGCTTTGATCGTTGCGGGTTTTGGCGCTGCCGAGGTAGATAGCCGGACCGCAATCTCGTTGCCTGGGCCCGTCACCCTTGCCGTTTCGGCTTATGGCCGCAATCAAGATGCTTTGTTGGCTGCTGCACGCGCTGCTGGGCACGAGTTGCTGGCCTCGGTGCCGATGGAGCCGGAGCGTTTTCCGCTCGATGACGCCGGCCGGCTCTCGCTGCTGACAGGTGTCTCGCTTGAAGCCAATCAGGCGATGCTGGAAACGGTGATGGCGCGTATCCAGGGTTATGTCGGACTGACCGGGGCCTCGGATGGGCTGCGCGGCGAAAGGTTTGCGGCACAGGGTGGCGGGCTGCCGCAAGTCCTGGCGGAGGCAGCTAAGCGTGGGCTGCTGTACTTGGACCCGAGGCCGCCGGCCCCAGGTGTTGCGCCGTTGCCCGCTGGGACATACGGCGCGGTGGTGGATGTGGTCATTGATGCTGGCGACCCACCAGCCCGTGCCGAAATCGAGGGTAGGCTGGTGGCTTTGGAGCGTCTTGCCCGGGAGCGAGGCACCGCCATTGGCCTGGTCGGGCGGCTTCGCCCGGTTACGCTGGAACGGATTGCGGCCTGGGCACAGGACGCGGAGGCACGCGGGTTCGTGCTGGTGCCGGTGAGCGCCGTTTCGAGCGAGAAGGCGGATGTGCAGTGATTGACCCCTCTACCCTGCCCTATCGGCCTAACGTGGGTGCTGCCCTCTTCAACGCTCAGGGCCTGGTTTTCGTGGCGCGGCGGGCGGACATGCCGAACGCGGAAGGCGCAGCAGGCGGCTGGCAACTGCCCCAGGGCGGCATTGACGACGACGAGGACCCGGAGATGGCCGTGCTGCGCGAGTTGGAGGAGGAGATCGGCACGCGTAATGCCGTGGTGGTCGGGCAGCATCCGGAGTGGCTGACCTACGACCTGCCGCCGAACCTACTGGGCCGCACATTGGGAGGACGCTACCGCGGCCAACGCCAACGCTGGTTCGCACTGCGCTTCACTGGCCGGGATAGCGACATCCGCTTGGACCTGGACCCGCATCCGGAGTTCGACGCTTGGCGCTGGGCGGCGCTGGATGAATTGCCCGGCCTGGCGGTGGCGTTCAAGCGGCCGATCTACGAAACCCTGGCAGGGTCATTCCGGCGGTTCGCTGTCCCGGAGTAAGGGCATGAGCCTGGCTTGGTCGAGGGTGCGCTCTACTGCGTCCTTGGCCCTGGACGCCGCCTCGCGTTGCTCGCGTGTCTGACCGTGCTTGGCGCGGGCCGCCGCAGCCTCCAGGGAGGCAGCGTGCCGTTCGGCACGTTTGCGGACCCGTCGCAGATTGATGATCTCAGCCATAGTAGCAGGATGGCATCGTGCGGCGCCGCTGGCTAGGCCGCTGCTCAGCCGGGGGAGGTAGAGAGGACGCGTCCGGCTACGGCATCCAGCTGGGCCATCAGCGCCGGGTCTCGCCGGTCCGGCGCCGTGATGATCGCGTGCTCCAGCGCCCTATCGCAGCCCGCCGGGCACGAGGCACGCCGGGCTCCCAACACCGGCACAAGAGCTCGCACCAATTCGCGTGCGCGGTCGGCATTTTCCTGCATCACACGGATAACAGCCTCGACCGTCACCGCGTCATGGCCGTCACGCCAGCAGTCATAATCGGTGACCATCGCTGCCGTCGCATAGCAAAGTTCGGCCTCCCGGGCGAGTTTCGCCTCTGGCATATTGGTCATGCCGATCACGCTGCAGCCCCAGGAGCGATACAGGTTGCTTTCTGCCCGCGTGGAGAATTGCGGCCCCTCCATCACCAGGTAGGTGCCCCCGCGTGTGCAGGGTATGCCGAGCCGGACTGCCTGGGCCTCCATCGCATCACCGATGCGCGGACAGACCGGATCGGCGACCGACACGTGCGCGACGCAGCCATCACCGAAGAAACTCTTTTCCCGGGCGAAGCTGCGGTCGATGAACTGGTCCACGATGACGAAGTGACCCGGCGGCAGATCTTCCCGTAGGCTGCCGACCGCGGAAAGCGAGACGACGTCAGTGACCCCGGACCGCTTCAACGCATCAATGTTCGCCCGGTAGTTCAGGTGGGTCGGCGACAACCTGTGCCCCCGCCCGTGCCGCGGCAGGAACACGCAACGTACGTCGTCCAGTGTGCCGAACAGCAGTTCGTCGGAGGGGTCTCCCCAAGGCGTTTCCACCCGGCGCCAGGTTTTATCCTTTAGGCCGGTGATGTCGTACAGACCCGATCCGCCGATGATGCCGATCACCGGCGTGATGTCTTCAGCCATGAAACCCCCAAAAACAGAACCGCCGCACGGACCAGGCGGACCATGCGGCGGGTATCAGACCGGGATGAGCGGAGGAAGGCTAGTGGACGTCCTTCCAGACCTTCTTCTTCACAGCAATCGTCAGGCCGGTCATCAGGGTTAGGAACAGCACGACCTTGACGCCCATGCGCTTGCGCTGCTCCATTTCCGGATTGCTGGTCCAGGTCAGAAACTGCACGACATCATGCGACATCTGCGCGACTGTCGCCTTGGTGCCGTCAGCGTAGGTTACGGCATCATCGTGCAATGGCGGCGGCATAGCCAACTGGTTGCCGGGGAAGTACTCGTTGTAATACTGCCCGTCGCCGACCTTCACCCCCGGGGGAGCGTCCTTATAACCCTGCAAGAGGGAATACACGTAGTCGGAGCCATGTTCCCGGGCCTTGATGATCAGTGACTGGTCCGGCGGCAAGGCTCCGCCATTTGCTGCGCGGGCCGCCTTGTCATTGGCGAAGGGCGACCGGAAATGATCGGACGGGACCGCGGGACGCTCGACCGGATTGCCAGAGTCGTCGGTGCCGCCCGGCACCTCGACGGAGCCTGCAACCGCCTTCACCTGCTCCTCAGATAGCCCGATGCCGGTGAGGTTGCGGTAATACATCTCCTTCATCGAGTGACAGTTCGAGCAGACTTCCTTGTAAACCTGGAAGCCGCGCTGGGCCGAAGCACGGTCGAATGTGCCGAAGGGCCCGTTGAAACTCCAATTCTGCGCTGGCGCCTCAACCGCCTCGTGTCCCTGGGCCAATACGGTAGCCGGGGCTGCGAACAGCAGCCCCGTCAGGATGAAATGTGAGAGCCGCATCACGGCTTCTCCATCGGCTTTGCCGCGGCACCCTGTGGGAGCGGGCCACCGCCGCCGCCAGTAAAATCTCCACCGCGACGGATAACTGGCCGAGAGATGCTTTCCGGCAGCGGCAGCGGCTTCTCCAACACGCCCAGCACCGGCAGAACGACCAGGAAATGCAGGAAGTAGTAGGCCGTCGCCACCTGACCGATCACCACGTTCCAGCCCTCGGGCGGCTTGCCGCCGACGTAACCCAGCGCGAAGAACGACACGACGAACAGGGCAAGGAACGGCTTGTACATCGGGCGGAACCGCGTGCTGCGAACCGGCGATGTGTCGAGCCACGGCAAGACAAACATCACCGCAATGGCGCTGAACATCAGGATTACGCCGCCGAGCTTATTCGGCACCGACCGAAGGATGGCATAGAACGGCAGGAAGTACCATTCTGGGACGATATGCGCCGGCGTCGCCAGTGGGTTGGCCGGAATGAAATTGTCCGGGTGGTTCAGGAAATTAGGTGCGAAGAATACCAGCCCGGCGAACACCAGCAGGAATACGCAAACGCCGATGCTGTCCTTGGCAGTGTAGTAGGGGTGGAATGGCAGCGTGTCCTGCGGCGATTTCACGTCAATGCCTAGCGGATTATTCGATCCGGCAATGTGGATCGCAGCCACGTGCAGGAACACCACACCGGTGATCATGAACGGCATCAAATAGTGCAGGCTGAAGAAGCGGTTGAGCGTCGCGTTGTCCACGTTCGGACCGCCAAGCAGCCAGGTCTGGATGCTGTCACCGACATACGGGATGGCCGAGAACAGTCCGGTGATGACCGTAGCACCCCAGTAGGACATCTGGCCCCAGGGCAGCACGTAGCCCATGAACGCGGTGGCCATCATCAACAGCAGGATCACCACGCCGAGCATGAAGATCAGCTCACGCGGCGCCTTGTAGGACCCATAATAAAGCGCGCGGAAAATGTGGATATAGACCACGATGAAGAACATCGAGGCGCCGTTGGCGTGGACGTAACGCAGCAGCCAACCGTAATTCACGTCGCGCATGATGCGCTCGACGCTGTCAAAGGCCAGGCTGGTGTTCGCGGCGTAGTTCATCGACAGGAACACGCCTGTCGCGACCATGATTGCCAGCGATATCATCGCCAGCGCGCCGAAGTTCCAGAAGTAGTTGAAGTTCTTCGGGGTGGGAAAGGAGCCGTACTCCTTCTGCATCATCGTAAAGATTGGCAGACGGGTGTCTATCCAGTTGACGACGGGGTTCTCAAACTCGGACTTATGCAGGCCGGCCATGCTGTTTCTCCTCAGCCGATCTTAATCTTGGTGTCAGCCGTAAATGCATACGGCGGCAACGCGAGGTTCAACGGCGCGGGTCCATGACGGACACGCGCCGCAGTATCATACTGGCTGCCATGGCAGGGGCAGAACCAACCGCCCCATTCGCCGCGCGGGTCGCTTGGCTTGTTGCCCAATGGGATGCAACCCAGGTGGGTGCAGATGCCGATGGCGATGAGCCACTGCTCCTTCCCAGGCTTGACGCGAGATGCGTCGGTCGCCGGGTCAATCAGGTCCTTGAGCGGGGTGTCCTGGGCTTCCTTAATTTCGGCCGCAGTGCGATGGCGGAGGAAAATCGGCTTACCCTGCCAGACGGCGGTGATACCTTGTCCCTCCGGAATCGGAGCCAGATCCACCTCGATGCTGGACATCGCCAGCACGTCCTTGGCTGGCGCCATGCTGTCGATCAGCGGCCACGCCAGCGAAGCTGCGCCGATACCGGCGGCCGCACCGGTCAGCAGCTTCAAGAAGTCGCGCTTCGTCGGATCGGGGCTCCCGACTGTCGTGATCGCTTGGCGGACGCTTGCGTGATCTATGTCGGACATGAAATCCCTCTATACTGGCCTGGACCGGCGGTGCGTCCCTGGCCATTCCCGATACCGTGGTTCCATAGAGGCCGGGACAGGTCCCTGCAACACGGCGCGGCGTCGTCCCACTCTGTTTGGTGTAAATTGGAGGCTATTGAAGTGCCGCAAGTGCCTGGCCTGGAAGACTCTGCCGTGCTGACGGCCTCCTCTGCCCCGCCGCCGCACGAGGCAATGAAGGGCGACGCCCGCGCGTGGTTCGAGGCGCTGCGCGACGACCTGTGCGCCACGTTCGAGCGGATCGAGGACGAGCAGGCCGGCCCATTGTCCGAACGTCCGCCCGGGCGGTTCGTCCGCAAGCCCTGGTCTCGTCCCACCGACACCGGCGAGGAGGGTGGCGGCGGCGTGATCAGCGTTATGCAGGGCCGGGTGTTCGAGAAGGTGGGCGTGAACGTGTCCACCGTGTGGGGCGAGTTCAGCCCGGAATTCCGCGCCTCCATCCCCGGCGCCGAGCAGGACCCCCGGTTCTGGGCGTCCGGCATCAGCGTCGTTGCCCATCCGCAAAGCCCGCTGGTGCCGGCGGCGCACATGAACACGCGCATGCTGGTGACGACGCGCGGCTGGTTCGGCGGCGGCGGTGACTTGACGCCGATGCGGCTTGAGTCCGCGGAGGCACAGGAGGACGCGGCCACCTTCCACGCCGCGTTCCGCGCCGCGTGCGACCGGCATGGTGCCGGCTACTACGACGAGTATAAGGCGTGGTGCGACCGCTATTTCTTCCTGCCGCACCGCAACGAGCCGCGCGGCGCCGGCGGCATCTTCTACGACCACCTGTTCAGCGGCAACGCAGCGGCGGACCTCGCCTTCACCCAGGATGTGGGCCGGGCCTTCCGCGACGGCTACTCGGCAATCGTGCGGCGCCGCATGGGCGGCTTTTGGACGGCTGAGGACCGCGATCATCAGCTGCTGCGCCGGGGCCGTTATGTCGAGTTCAATCTGCTGCACGACCGCGGCACGCTGTTTGGCCTCAAAACCGGCGGCAATGTGGAGGCAATCCTCATGAGCCTGCCGCCCGAGGTCCGGTGGGCGTAACGCTTGCTTAACGAGCATGACTGGATACATTTGCGGACCAACAGGGGGACCGTAACATGTCAAAGCCGCACCGTTTTGCCGCACTCGGCCTTGCCTTCACGCTGCTGGCCGGCATGGTGCCGTCCGGCTGGGCGCAAACGCCGCAGCCTAGCAGGCCGGCAACCGTCCCTGCCCGGCCCACGGCGCCGGTCGCGCCCCCGGCACCTGTCGCAACTCCGGCTCGGCCCGCAGTAACGCCGGCTCCGACAGCCACGTCCGCCGCAGCGACGGGGAGCCGCATCGACATCAATGCCGCGCCGGAACCTCAGTTGGACAGCTTGCCCGGCATCGGCCCGGTCCGCGCCAAGGCCATCATCGCTGGCCGCCCGTATGAAGACATCCAGGACCTCGTGAAGAAGAAGGTGCTCACTGCCGGGGTGTTGGCCGGCATCAAGGACCGGATCGCCTTGGCCAACATCAATACTTCCAGCGCCGCAGACCTGCAGCGCACGTTGCCCGGTGTCGGCGACGTGCGCTCCAAGGCGATCGTGGCCGGCCGGCCCTATGCGACGCCAGCCGACCTGGTCGCGAAGAAAGTGCTGACCCAGGGCGTGTATGACGGCGTCAAGGATCTCATTGCCTATTGATGCCGTCATCCAACCATAGGGCAGTGAAGGTTTGGCGCTGCTACGCCTTCTTGTCCACGAGACCCGTGCTGTCCGGGGAACCCGGGCCGTGATGGCCGCCGTGATGATGGACCTTGGCGGGCGCAGGCTGTGCTGGCGGCGGAGCGGCTGCCGCTGCCGCGGGAGCGGCAACCGGGGTTGAAGCGATGCTCGATATGGCCATGACATATCCTTTGAGGATGGTGTGACGCTATAAGCGGGCGAGACCGAAATGCCCGCTTCTACAGTGCGCCGAATTCATTAAGAAAATTCCCTGATGCACGGGCTTGGGCGCACGGAGCGGATTGCAGTCAGGTCCAGATGCGCAGTGCCTGAGCTTGAAACCGCCCCCCCTCTGGCTGCGAACAAAGTCAGATCGTCTTGCGTCAGACTTGGACACAGACCGATGCAGCCAGCTCCGCAGACCCGTGCCGGCGAACCTTACTCAGGCGCGGGTGCGCCGCGCAGCCGCTTGACCGCACCGCGCTGCACCTTGGACTCGACACGCTTCCGGCGGGCAGACTTGCTGGGCTTGGTGGCGCGGCGGAACACCGGCACGACCGCGGCCTCCTGCAGCAACGCTACGATCCGGTCCTGCGCGTCCTGACGGTTGCGGTCCTGTGACCGGTGCTGCTGCGCGGTGATGACCAGCACGCCATCGGATGTGACCCGGCGGCCGCCCAGCACCTCCGCCCGCGCGCGCAGACTTTCCGGCAAGCTGCCGGGGCGGCGGAGGTCCAGGCGGACCTGGACGGCGGACGACACCTTGTTCACGTTCTGGCCACCCGGGCCGGAGGCGCGGATGAAGCTCTCCTCGATCTCGCGCGGGTCGAAGGCGATGCCGGGTGTGATGGGAATGAAGATCATATGTCTCGGCCGGGCTGGTTGGGGCGGAAGGATTCGAACCTTCGAATGGCGGATTCAAAGTCCGCTGCCTTACCGCTTGGCGACGCCCCATCGCATTCAGCGCGCCCTGTCATTAGGCGCTGCGGGGCCGGTCCGTAAAGCCCCCGCCCCATGCCCACCAGGGCAGAGGCGCCCTGTCCGCAACAGCCGACGCCGCGCTCCCGTCCGGGAACACGCCGAAGCAGGTTGCGCCCGATCCGCTCATGCGCGCCAGCAAGCAACCTGGCTGCGCCCGCAGCCAGGCCAGCACGTCGGCCACCACGGGACAAAACCGTAGGGCCGGCGCCTCCAAGTCATTCCCCAGGGCCGACAGGTCGCGTGCCATGGCGGATGCGTCCGGCCAGGACGGCGGCAACAGCGCCTGCTCCGAGAACGGCCCGGTACGGGCGCGGAACACCTCAGGGGTTGAGACCGCAACGCCGGGGTTGACCAATACGGCGCCGAATGGCGGGAGCACCGGCGCCGGGCCAAGCTGGTCCCCCATGCCGCCCATGCGTGCGGCCTGCCCGGACAGGCAAACCGGCACATCCGCCCCCAATCCCAACGCAAGCTCCTGCAGCACATGGTCCGGTAAGCTGACCGACCACAGCCGCGACAACAGCCGCAACGCCGCGGCAGCATCGGCTGAGCCGCCGCCGATGCCGCTGGCTACCGGCAACCGCTTGTCCAGTACCAAAGCCGCCCCAGCAATGACGCCGGATTTTTCCGCCAGGGCGCGTGCAGCACGCAGCACTAGGTTACCCGGCCCAGCGTCCAGCCCGTCTCCGAAAGGTCCAGTCACGGTCAGGGCCAAACCAGGTGCGGGTGCGGCAGTAAGCCGGTCTGCAGCGCCAGGAAACACCGCCAGGCTGTCCAGGAGATGATAACCGTCCCGCCGCCGTCCCACGACATGCAGGAACAGGTTGACCTTTGCCGGGGCAAGCTCAGCCAGCAGCGCCTGCGGCACTGGCGTGTTCAGGGAACGGCTGGCGCTGGTCCGGCGTCCTCTCCGGGCGGCAATCCGGCGAGCTTCGCCTCGATCCGGACGGCCTCTTCCGGCTCAGGCTGCAGGTTTAGGGCGCTGCGCCATTGAAACGCGGCTTCCCGGGTGCGGCCCACGGCCTCCAGGGCGTCGCCGAGATGGCCGTTGACCGTCGCGTCGCCCGGCATCAGCGTCACTGCACGCTCCAGTTGCTGCAGGGCGCCGGCCTTGTCGCCCTGCAGCAGCATGATCCAGCCGAGGCTGTCCACATAGGATCCCTCCTCCGGGCGCTGCTCCACCGCGCGCTCGACCATGGCGCGGGCGCGGTCCAGGTTGCGGCCCTGGTCGGCCCAGGCATAGCCCAGGTAGTTCAATACGCTAGGCTGATCCGGCGACAGCTCCAGAGCAAACAGGAAATCGGCTTCCGCCCGCGGCCACTGCCCCGCCCGCTCCAGCGCGATCCCGCGTTCGTAGAACAACGGCCAGTTGGCGCGGGTCGGGGTGCCAACGCGGGCGACGGCGCGGTCGAACGCTGCCACGGCCTCCGGAAACCGGCTGTGGCGGCGCAGCATGTCACCGAGTTCCGCCAGCGGCTCCGGCCGGTCCGGATGGTCAGCAGCCAGGGTTTCCAGCACCGCTGCTGCCTCATCGGTCCGGTCCAGCTCGTCCAGTAGGTTGGCCCGGCGCAACATGATCACCGGCGCCAGCGCGTCCGATGGTGATGCGGCAGCGAGGGTGTCCAGCGCGGGCCCTGGCAGCTTGCCGACATCCTGGATGTCCGACATCAACAGGAGCGCCGGGGCGAAGTCCGAGCGCATGTCGAGGGACAACCGCAATAAAAGCTGAGACAGGTCGTTCGCGTTCTGCTGATGCAGCGTCGCGGCCATTGCGAGATACACCTCAGCGAGGCCATCGGCGGCATTGCGCACCACTGGCGCCTTGGCCTGCTGGATCAGGTTCGCGCGGGCCAACGCCAACTCGCCATCGCCCGAGACCAGATCCGACACTAGGGCGGCGGCGCCCGCGGGATCGCCGCTGCGCGTCTGCCAGCTTGCCAAGACCTGGGCGAGGCGGAGGTTCAGGCCGCCATACTCCACGCGGGCGGCGTCATAAAGCCGGGCCGCCTCGTCCCGCCGGCCGGCAAGGTCATCGGCCAGTGCGAGGTGCAGGGTCAGGACCGGACGGTTGCGCCCGGCCTCCACCGCCGATTGCAGGAGCGAGATGGCCGCATCCGGCTGGCCTCCGCCAAGCTGCGCCCACGCCACGAGCAGCGGACGCAGCGCCTCCACCAGCGAGCTGCCGCCCGGCAAGGTGTCGAACCCACCTGCCGCCGCCCGCCAGTTGCCGGCCTTCGCCTCATGGTTGGAGAGCACGAGCCGGGCGACGGGGTTATCCGGCAGGCTTATGGCTATGCGGACCGCGTCGGGCCGTCCCGCCATCACCGAGGCGATGAACGCCTGGTTCGTCAGCTCCGGCAAGCCAGGCTCCAGCGTCAGCGCGGCTTCCAGCTTGTCGGCTGCTACCTGAAGGTCGGCGTGCTGGACCGCGAAGCGCCCATCTAGGTAATCGCCGAATGCTCCGGTGCCGACGAAATGGGTCGTGCCATCCGCCGGGTCAGGGCCGTAATCACCGGCGGCGCCCCCGAACAGAACGGCTAGGGCGAGCAGGGCAGCGCGCGAGTACTGCATCGCTTACATCCCGGCCGGGTAGTTGGGACCGCCAGCGCCCTCTGGCACCTGCCAGTTTATGTTCTGGGTGGGGTCCTTGATGTCGCATGTCTTGCAATGGACGCAGTTCTGCGCGTTGATCTGCAGGCGGTGGTGGCCGCCCTCGGTTTCCACGGCCTCGTAAACGCCTGCCGGGCAATAACGGCTTTCCGGGCTGGCGAAGCGTTCCCAGTTCACGCCCTCCCACCGGCCGGGGTCCTTGATTTGGAGGTGGGCCGGCTGGTTCTCCTCGTGGTTGGTGTTGCTGATGAACACCGAGGACAGGCGGTCGAAGGTCAAGGTGCCATCCGGCTTGGGGTAGGCGATCTTTGCTGCCGCGGCGGCAGGACGCAGGCTCTCGTAGTCGGCGTGGGCGTGACGGAACGTCCAGGGCGCCTTGCCGCGCAACACGAAGGTGTCGAGCGCCGAATAGGCGATGCCGCCATATAGGCCCAGCTTGGCAAAGGCGGGGCGGATGTTCCGGGCAGCGTGCAGCTCCGTATGCAGCCAGGAGTCGCGGAACCTTTGTTCGTAGGAGTCAGGCTCCGGTGGCCTGCCGTTGGCAAGCGCATCCGCCACAGCCTCGGCCGCGAGCATGCCGGACTTCATCGCGGCATGGGTGCCCTTGATCTTGGGCACGTTCAGGAAGCCGGCGGTGTCGCCGATCAGCGCGCCGCCTGGGAAGGTCAGCTTCGGGATGCTTTGGAAGCCGCCCTCGCTCAGTGCGCGGGCACCGTAGCTGATACGCCGTCCCCCCTCGAAGTGCTTGCGTATGGCGGGATGAGTCTTGAAGCGCTGCATCTCGTCGAAGGGGGACAGCCAGGGATTACTGTAATCGAGGCCGACGACGAAGCCGTAGGACACCAGGTTGTTGCCGAAGTGATACAGCCAGGAGCCTCCGTAGGTACGGCTGTCCAGCGGCCAGCCGACGGCGTGCTCAACCAGGCCGGGCCGGTGGTTCTCTGCCGGTATTTCCCAGAGTTCCTTGATGCCGATGGCGTAGGTTTGCGGGTCGCGGCCGGCGCGCAGGTCGAAGCGGTCGGCGACCTGCTTGGTGAGCGATCCTCGGCAGCCCTCGGCGAACAGGGTGTAGGGGGCGCGCAGCTCCATGCCGGGCTGATAGTTGGGGCCGTGCTCGCCGGACTTCTCGATGCCCATGTCGCCGGTGGCGACGCCGACGACCCTGCCGTCCTCGATCAGGACCTCGGCGGCGGCGAAGCCCGGGTAGATCTCCACGCCCAGCGCTTCCGCCTGTTGGCCCAGCCAGCGGCAGACCTCGCCGAGGCTCACGATGTAGTTGCCGTCATTGTGCATCTGCGGCGGCGTCGGCAGCTTGAAGGCGCGGGTCTCCGTCAGGAACAGGAAGCGGTCGTCGGTTGCCTTGGTGGTCAGCGGCGCGCCACGCTCCTGCCAATCCGGCAGCAGCTCGGCAAGCGCCCGCGGCTCGATCACGGCGCCGGACAGGATGTGGGCGCCGACCTCGCCACCCTTTTCCCCCACGCAAATCCCGGCATCGGGCGCCAGTTGCTTCAGGCGTATGGCGGCGGCAAGCCCGGCCGGGCCGGCGCCTACCACGACCACATCGAACTCCATCGCCTCGCGCGGGGCAGCGTCCTCGGTCATCCAGTCCTCCGTCCCCACCACTTCCCTTGAAGCGGCGAGGTTGTTGTTGCGCGGCATCGGTGCCTGCAGCCGACACTGCCTAGCCGGCAGATGGGGTCGCCCGCGGGTTGTGCAAAACCTGGGGCCGCCACATTTTCGGAACTATGTCACACCGAGAGGCGGCGCACATCCCACCCAACGCTGACCCTGTTCCCTCGATGACGCCGTGATGGACGACCTCGCGGCGTTGCGCCTCTTGGTGGAGTGGGGCGCCGACGAGGCGCTGGCGGATGCGCCGGTGAACCGGTTTGCCCCCCCGCCGGCGGCCGCGCCGAACTTGGAACCGGCCCAACTCTCCCAGCGTCCGGCCGCTGCGACCCTCAGGCCACCCGTACGCGGGCCGGCGGCTGCGTCACAGGCAGGCGTGCTGGCGGCGGCGGCGGCGACCCTCGATGCGCTGCATGCCGCCCTCGACGGGTTTGAGGGCTGCCCGCTGCGTGCGACCGCGACCAACACCGTGCGTCCGTCCGGTAATCCAGGCGCCGGGCTGGTCCTGGTCGCGGACGCGCCAGGGGCAGAGGACGACCGCACCGGAGCAGCGTTCTCCGGCCCCCCTGGGCAGATGCTGGACCGGGTGCTGGGCAGCATCGGGCTGGACCGCTCGGCGATTTTGCTGACCCACCTTGTGCCGTGGCGCCCACCCGGCAGCCGTGCCCCGAGTGAGGCCGAAGTGCAGGCCTGCCTGCCCTTCCTGCACCGCCTGCTGGCCCTGACCCGGCCGCGCCGCATCCTGCTGGTCGGAGCCGGTCCGGCCAAGGCGCTCGCAGGCGCTACCGAGGGGGTGCGGCGGCTGCGTGGACGCTGGCTGCCGGTGCCGGTCGAAGGCGAGGAGGCCCCGGCACAGGCTCTGGCGCTGCCGCCACAGGACCACTGGATGCGCTCGGCAGCCAGCAAACGCAGTCTCTGGGCCGATCTTTTGGAGTTGCGGCAAAGCATTAGCAAAACTTTGTAGGAGTCAAAGTCTCACAAAACGTTTATTGACTTAAGTTAGCGTAAGTTCATGCATGTCTTGAAAGGTTAGGTTAACGCGTGTAGCTGCCGGTTCATGCAAGGGATTACCGGCGTGCTTCCCCGGATACCAGCTATTCGGGCCTTCATTGCCGGAGCTGCGATCCTTGTCGGATCTGTAGCGCCCGATGCGCAGGCCCGTGCCGTGTCGGACGATCCACAAGGGGATGTCGCATTTGCGGTTCCACGCCTGCCGTTGGTCGGGCATGCGTCCGTAGCGCTGCCGCAACCGTTGCCGCCGAGTGAGGCGCAGCGCATCCGGGACATCCTGGATCGGCAGCGCGCCGGCGCCGGGTTGAACGAGGACGATGCGCTGCCCGACGGGCTGCTGACCGGCTATGTGCTGGCGGATCGCCTGCTGCGCTTGGGCACGGCAGCAGGGGCCGAGCCGTTGCGGGCATGGCTCGAACGCTACTCCGATCTGCCCGATGCGGCTGCGGTCCGCGCCCTGCTGCTGACCCAGTTGCCCCCAGGTGCGGCGCCCCCGCCTGCTCCGCCGCCAGTCTTGTCCTTGTCCCCGGGCGTGCCAGTGACGGCCCCGGATGACGTGGACCTGACCGGGCGCGAACTGGACCGTGACCCCGACTTTGACCATAGCGTGCTGGACACGGCCCGGGCTGGGCATGCCGACCG
>CAXTOB010000014.1:20847-25966 GCA_964245505.1 uncultured Acetobacteraceae bacterium
GCGCCTGATCGCCGGCGCCCGTAGCCTGGACCGCCTGTATGGCGCGGTGCTGCGGGCCGAGGTGGCGCAGATCCTGTTCACCCAGGGCCGGGACCGCGAGGCGTTCAGCTTGGCGGAGGACGCGCACCGTCGGGCCGGCGGCGCCATTAGCCTTGCGCCCTATGTCGCCGGGCTGGCGGCATGGCGTATGGACCAGGCGGACGTGGCGCGTTCCATGTTCGTGGCCTCTTATCACGCACCGCTGTCCAGTCCCAGCCGGCGGTCAGGCGCGGCATTCTGGGCGGCGCGGGCCGAACTGCGCTGTCATAACCTGGCCGGCTACTCTCCGTGGATGCAGCGCGCGGCGGAAAATCCGCGCGCGTTCTATGGCCTTATTGCCCGCCGTGCGCTGGGCCGCGGCGCCGGCATTGCCAGGCCGTTCGCCGGGGGCACGCTGGGCCAGGCCGACGTGGATGCCATTGCGGCAACTCCGCAGGGGAACCGGGCCTTTGCCCTGCTGCAGGTTGGCCAGCCCGCGCGGGCGGAGGCCGAGTTGCGGCAGCTCTGGGCGGCGACGCGGGAGCAGCCGGGCTTCTCAAGGTCCATTTTCCTGGTCGCGCAGGCGGCTGGTCTGGACGACTTGGCTGCGCAGCTTGCGCCCTTGGTGCAGGCCGTGGGCGAGGGTGCCGCGATCCGCTTGCCGACCACGGGCTTCCGCCCGACCGGCGGGTTCCGCATTGACCCTGCATTGATGTATGGCCTGGCCTGGCTTGAGTCGAATTTCGACCCGCAGGCAATTTCTCCTGCGGGAGCGCGGGGGCTGATGCAGATCATGCCGATCACCCTGGAGCAGGTGCTGCGGGACAGCCCTGTCGCCTCCAGCCGGGTGAAATTACATGATCCCGCCACGAACCTCGATTTGGGACAGCGCTACCTTATCCAGCTCGCCCGGTTCGATAGCGTCGCCGGCGATCTGATCCGTCTGCTGGCCAGCTATAACGCCGGACCCGGCAGCTACGCCCGCTGGGCCGGGACCATCCGGCACGGCGGAGACCCGCTGCTGTTCATCGAGAGCGTGCCGCTCGATGAGACCCGCGCCTATATCCCTCGTGCGCTGGCGTTGACTTGGCTGTATGCCGCCCAGCTTGGACTGCCCGCACCCAGCCTGGATGAGATCGCCGCAGGGGAATGGCCGACGTTTCAGGAGCGTGCGCCGGAAGCGGACCTGCCCCGGACGGCACGGGCCAGCCGGGGGCTGGTCGCTCAGCTTCGCTGACCCCACCTCTGATGGGATTAGATGGCGGCGCAGAGGGGTCCCATGTCGCAGATTGACCAAAGCCGGCCATTCCTGCCGGTTACGATCGCCGTGCTGACGGTGTCGGACACGCGTACCGCTGCGGATGACCGCTCTGGCGATGTGCTGGCGGAGCGGATCACCGGCGCCGGGCACCGGGTCGGCGACCGTGCCATCGTGCGCGACGACGCGGCGCTGATCGAGGCCCGGCTGCGCGGCTGGATCGCTGACCCCGGGATAGACGCCGTCATCACCACCGGCGGCACCGGGGTGACCGGGCGCGATGTGACGCCCGAGGCTTTCGACCGCGTGGTGGAAAAGCGCATCGAGGGGTTTGGCGAGCTGTTCCGGATGCTCAGCTACCAGAAGATCGGCACGTCCACGATGCAGTCGCGGGCGATGGCGGGAGTCGCGGGCGGCACCTACCTGTTCGCCCTGCCCGGCAGCACCGGGGCGGTCAAAGACGCTTGGGACGACATCTTGGTCTGGCAGCTGGATAGCCGCCACCGCCCCTGCAACCTGGTGGAACTGATGCCGCGCCTGCAGGAACACCTGCGCGCCGCGGAGTAGCCCTTCGTTCTCCCTCTCCCTCTGAGAAAGGGTTGGGGTGAGGAGGTCTTCGCTGCGGTGCCGGGACATTGCCGGTGCTATTGGATCACCGCCCATTATATTTAGGAACTGTGCTTGCCCGCCCCCTCACCCCGGCCCTCTCCCAAAAGGGAGAGGGAAGAGGATCAACGCCGTTTTGTTCCTATTGCGTTCTTGACAAAGGTATGCTGTCCCGTTCATAACCGAGCAGGAACGCACAGGGAACGCAGACATGCCCGATGGGTCCATTAGTACCCGCGAGTTGTCCCGCACCGCTTGGGACGACGATGCGCTAACCGCCTTTGCCCTTAGCAGCCTGGCCGAGCCGGTGCCGGCCGACGAAGCGCCCAGCCATGCCAGGCACGGCCGCGGCGCCACCCTCAATCCTCAGCCGCGCTTCGACCGCCAGAGCACCGTGGCAGCCGGCGATGGGTGGGATGTGGACCTGGCCGACCTGCCGCCGCTGCCGACGGTGCTGGTTCGTGACGCCAGCCGGTCTGCCATCAGTTGGAACGACAGTCCCGACCTCGGCTTCGACCGCGCGGTCAACCCGTATCGCGGGTGCGAGCATGGGTGCGTTTACTGTTATGCCCGGCCTAGCCACGCCTATCTCGGCTACTCGCCTGGGATGGAGTTTGAGACGCAGATCGTGTTCAAGCCGGACGTGGCGGGACAGCTGGAGCGGGAGTTGCGCAAACCTGGCTATGTCGCACGCCCGATGGTGCTCGGCTCCAACACCGACCCTTATCAGCCGGTGGACCGCACCTTGCGCCTGACCCGCGCCGTGCTGGAGGTGTTGGAACGGTTCGGCCATCCCGTCAGCATCGTCACCAAGTCCGCCGGGGTGCTGCGTGACCTGGACATCCTGCGCCGGATGGCTGCGCGCGGGCTGGTGCGGGTGTGGCTGTCGGTGACGACCCTGGACCCTGGGCTGGCCCGGCGGATGGAGCCGCGCGCCGCTGCCCCGGCCCGCCGGCTCGCCGCGATCCAGGCGCTGGCCGAAGCCGGCGTGCCGGCGGGCGTGCTGGCAGCGCCGATGATCCCTGGCCTGAACGACATGGAGCTTGACGGTATCCTGCAGGCGGCGCGGCGGCATGGGGCGCAGCATGCGGGCTATGTCCTGCTGCGGCTGCCGCACGAGCTGCGGGACCTGTTCACGGCATGGCTGCACGAGCATGTCCCCGACCGTGCCCGGCGTGTGCTGGCGCTGGTTCGGCAGACCCGCGCCGGAGAGTTGAACGATAGCGAGTTTGGGCGGCGGTTCAGCGGTACTGGAGATTATGCCGGGCTGTTGGGGCAGCGGTTCACGCGAGCGATGCGGCAGCTTGGGTTCCAGGGGCGGGAGGGGCTGGACTGCACGCAGTTCCGGCTGCCGGTGCAGGCGGGAGAGCAGCTCTCGCTGTTATAGACGGCGGCTGCTAGTGTTCCGTCATGCGGCCGGATTTTACGCGGGAAACAGGTCATGGCGGATGGGTCGCCGGAGTGGACGAGGCTGGCCGCGGACCGTTGGCCGGGCCAGTGGTGGCGGCTGCCGTCGTCTTTCCGCATGGCGTGACGGATGCGCTGGCGGCGCTGCTGGATGATTCGAAGAAGCTGAGCGCTCGGGCGCGGGAGGCTGGCTTCACCGCGTTAACAGACAGCGGCGCGTGGATCGGCGTCGGGGCAGCGTCTGTCGCAGAGATCGGGCGGTTGAACATCCTACAAGCCTCGTTGCTGGCGATGCGCCGGGCTGTCCTTCGCCTGCCTTCCTGCCCCGACCTGGCCCTAGTGGATGGCAACCAAGCGCCATCCCTCCCCTGCCCCGTCCAATGCTGCATCGGCGGCGACGGGTTGTCCCTCTCCATTGCCGCTGCCTCCATCGTCGCAAAGGTCGTGCGGGACCGGGCGATGGTGCGGCTGGCCCGGCGCTACCCGGCCTATGGCTGGGACGCCAACGCCGGATATGGAACGGCGGCACACCGGGCGGCTCTGGAACACGCCGGCGCGTGCCGGCATCACCGTACCGGGTTCGGTGCGGTGAGGCGCCTCATCGAAGCTGCCGGTTGACGCGGCTTCCGGCGCATCGGCAAGGTGCTCCGGTTTGAAGTCGTGACCGCGATGGGGCGTAGTGGAAGTAAGCCAAGATTTGCCGTTGGACCAAGTGCTGCTCGGCGACTGCATCCCGATGATGCGGATGTTGCCGGCTGCCTCGGTCCACTGCGTGTTCGCTGATCCCCCCTATAACCTGCAGCTCAAGGGGGAGCTGCGCCGCCCGGATGACAGCCTGGTGGACGGGGTGGACGATGAGTGGGACAAATTCGGCAATTTTGCCGCCTATGACGATTTTACCCGCGCATGGCTCGGTGAGTGCCGGCGCCTGCTGCAGAAGGACGGCACGATCTGGGTGATCGGCGCCTACCACAACATCTTCCGAATCGGTGCCATCCTACAGGACCTTGGATTCTGGATCCTGAACGACGTGGTGTGGAGGAAGGCCAACCCGATGCCCAACTTCCGCGGGCGGCGCTTCACCAACGCCCACGAGACGTTGATCTGGGCCGCACGTGGGCAGGACAGCCGCCACCGCTTTAATTACCAGGCGATGAAGGCCCTCAACGACGACCTGCAGATGCGCAGCGACTGGTTCCTGCCGTTGTGCACCGGGCCGGAGCGGTTGCGGAACCAGCACGGCCTCAAGCTGCATCCGACGCAGAAGCCGGAGGCGCTGCTGCATCGCATTTTGATGGCCAGCACTGCGCCGGGCGATGTGGTGCTGGACCCTTTCCTCGGCACCGGCACCACGGCGGCGGTCGCCAAGCGCCTGCATCGCCACTTCATCGGCATCGAGCGGCATCCGGCCTATGTCGAGGCTGCGATCGGCCGGGTCCGGCGGGAGCGCCCGGCCGACGCGGACGGCATGACGATGACGCCGAACAAGCGGGAGGTCGCGCGCGTGCCCTTCGGCAGCCTGATCGAGCGCGGATTGATCGCGCCCGGCACCGAGGTCGTGGACAAGCAGCGCCGGGTCCGGGCCACGGTGTCCGCCGACGGCACTCTGCTGTCGGGCACCTTGCGCGGCAGCATCCACCAGGTCGGCGCCGCGGTGCAGAACGCTCCGAGCTGCAACGGCTGGACGTTCTGGCACTTCGACCGCGGCGGCGCACTGGTGGCGCTGGACGTGCTTAGGACGGAATCGGCTCTCTGATGGCGGGCTCTGGTGGGGCCATCTCGGCAGCGGCCTGGCGGGCAGCCTCGGCGGCCACCACACAGGCGTTCACG
>CAXTOB010000014.1:25976-34744 GCA_964245505.1 uncultured Acetobacteraceae bacterium
GTCCCGTAGGGTCGTCACGTAATGGTCCGCGCCGACCGCGGCGTGCAGGCGCTCGTCGGCCAGCGTCGCCTGGTCGGCTTGCCAGAGGCCTGCAACGACTGTTGCCGACGGCATGCGCGCCCGTAGCCGGCGCATCAGGTAACGGAGCGTGGACGGGTTGCCGCCTGCTTCCAGGTAGGACACGCAGACCATCGCGACGCCAGTAACGTCCAGGGAAGCTATGCCGCCGCGAGACACGGCCTCCTGGCTGACGACGCGGGCGCGCAAGCCATGCTTGGCCAGCAACTGCGCCAGCATGGCGCCTGCTGCCTCGTCGAGCGGGCCGCGTGCGGCCACGCATAGGACCGGGGCGGGACCGGACCATGCCGGCGGTAGCGGTCCGGCATCGGTGTCAATCCCGGCAGGGACCGCCAGCCGCGGCGGTTCGGGCGCAGTGCGGGACGCCGGAGCGCTGGCCTCCTGCTTGCCAGGAGGGGTGTCCACGTCGTCATGGTCCGCCAAATCCACCACGATCCCGTCGATCGCGTCTTGGATATTGCGGAGCTGCTCGTCGCTCAACACGCCGCGGACCGAATCGTTGGCGGCGAGTTGCAGGCCGTGCAGCGCCACCTCGTCGTAATACGAGGACAGGGAGCGGTCGCGGAGCAGGATTTCCGCCTGGTCCAGCGCCTCATCGGCATCGCCGGCGAGGATGCGCTGATAGAAGCTTTCAGCGGGCGTCAGCGCGGGCTGGTCGCCCAATAGGACGTCGATGAATTCCAGCCGTTCGATGTGGCGGCCCAATACGACCAAGCACAGGGACAGCGGCATGGACAGGATCAGGCCGACCGGTCCCCACAGCCAGGTCCAGAAAATGGCGGAGATCACGACCGACACCGGGGATAGGCCGGTGCTGTGGCCATACAGCAGCGGCTCGATCACCTGGCCGGTGATACCTTCCAGCACCACGAAGAACGCGGCGGTCTCGAATACCATCGTCCAGCCCGGGTCCACTGCCGCCGCGAGCGTCAAGGGGAATATCGCCGAGCCGACAGCGCCGACATAGGGGACGAAGCGCAACAGCGCGGCGATGATGCCCCAGAGTGGTGGGCTGGGAATGCCGATCAGCCACATTCCCAGCGTGACGATGACGCCGAAGCTGGCGTTGAGCGCAAGCTGGGTCAGGAAGTAGCGGCTGAGCCGAGAGGCGGCATCGTCCATCGCCCCCGTCGTGCGGTGCAGGTCGCCGGAGCCGAACAGTCGGATGAGGCGGTCCCGCAGGTCCTCCTTCTGCAATAGGATGAACACCGCGACGATGAGCACGATGCCCATGGTCGCCAGCGGCGACACTACGGGGGACAGGACGCGCTCCGCCATTTCGAGCGGGGCGGGATCGGGCTGATGCACTTCCACCTGCATCGGCGCGGGCTTCGAGGGCTGGTTGGTGGCAGATGCGTCAGTGGCGGCGGGCTGAGCCGGCGCAGCGGGCGCCATCTGCTGTCCCAATTGGTTGGTAAGCTGCGACATGTGGCTGGTCGTAAAGTTGCGAACGGCATCGACCTTGTGCTCGATGGTCGAGGCATAGCGGGGCACGTCGCTCGCAAGCTGCGCCACCTGGGTGCCGATCACCGTTCCCAACGCCAGGATCACGCCAAGCGCCAGGACCACTGCGGTGACCACGGCCAGCACCCGCGGCAGCCCGATGCGGCGGAGCAGCATCATCAGCGGCGCCAGCACGAAGGATAGCAGGATCGCGAGCGTGATTGGGATCAGCACCTCACGCGCGAGATACAGCCCGGCGATCACCACGACGCCGACAAGCAAGGCAGTCAAGCCCTGCAGGCCCGGTAGTTCTGCTGGAGCTACCTTGGTCTTGAGCCGGCTGGCGTTGGCATCGGGCATGGAGGTGGGACTTTCAAACAGGGAATGTGTGACGGATTGGGAATGTATGACCCTCTAACGTGCGGGAATTGAAATGGGTACAGACCTGCGGCAGCTTTTTCCGCGGTTGTGGCTGGGTATTGGCGCACCATTTCGGGTGCATGGGCCAACTTCGTTCGGACTACGATGTGGTCGTCCTGGGCGCCGGGGCGGCCGGGATGATGTGCGCCATGACTGCGGGTGCCCGGGGCCGGCGCGTGCTGCTGCTGGACCATCTGCCGCAGGCTGGCGCCAAGATCCTGATCTCCGGCGGCGGGCGCTGCAACTTCACCAATGAGCATGCCCAGCCTGACCGGTTCCTGTCGGCGAACCCCCGGTTTTGCACTGGTGCCCTACGGCGCTACACCTCGGCGGACTTCATCGCGCTGGTGCAGAAGCACGGCATTCCCTATCACGAGAAGACGTTGGGGCAACTGTTCTGCGATGGCTCGGCCCGGGCCATCGTCGCCATGCTGCTGGCGGAGTGCGCCGCGGCTGGAGTGGAGATGCGGCTCGGCCAGACTGTGACAGAGGTAGGACGCGCCGACCGTTTCCGGATTGAGGCGAGCGGGCAAACCGTGCATTCCGCATCGCTGGTGCTGGCGACAGGCGGGCTGAGCATCCCCAAGATGGGCGCCACTGGCTTCTCGCACGACCTGGCCCGGCAGTTCGGTTTGCCGGTGACGGCGCTGCGGCCGGGTCTGGTGCCGCTGACGTTCGGCGGCGACATGCTTGGGCTGATGCGGCCCCTTAGCGGGGTTGCCCTGCCGGTGGTGGCGGTGTCTGGCCGCCATAGCTTTCCCGAGGCCATGCTGTTCACCCATCGCGGCCTGTCGGGCCCAGCCATCCTGCAAGCGTCGTCGCTGTGGCGGGAGGGCGATGCGCTGCGTGTGGATATGCTGCCGGGCACCGATGCCCGTGCTCTGCTGCTGGCACGTAAGCGTGCCCGTCCGCGTGCAGAGGCGCGTACTGTGCTTTCCGAGGTGTTGCCGTCCCGGTTGGCCCAGGCACTTGCGGCGGCGCACCTGCCGCCGGGCAACCTGGCTGACTTACCGGACCGTATGCTGGGCCGGCTGGGGGAGATGCTGAACGGCTGGGAATTGCAGCCCGATGGCACGGAGGGCTACGCCAAGGCGGAGGTGACGCTTGGCGGCGTGGACAGCCGGGCGCTGTCGTCCAAGACGATGGAGGCGACGGCCGTCCCTGGCCTTTATGTTGTTGGCGAGGCCGTTGATGTGACGGGGTGGCTCGGCGGCTATAATTTCCAGTGGGCCTGGTCGAGCGGATGGTGCGCGGGGATGGCGGCCGGATAGCACCCAAGATAGCGGAAGCTGATCTTGGGCGTGCAAGCTTCTTTTCTTTTCGGGAGATGGTTTCTTTTCGGGAGATGGTTGAGGTGAGTGGGTATTGAGGCGTTGATTTTGCCGGCGCAGGGACGTGGGCTGATGATGCCGACAGGCTGCGTTTCGCCGCGGAGCCCCCCTCACCCCGACCCTCTCCCGGAGGGAGAGGGAGACGATGGCGCTAGTTGCTAGGGGTGGTCTCCCAATAACGGGCGCAACGCAGCAGCAGGAATGGCCGTGCCGCCTGCCTCATCCATACGGCCGGTGGACTGGACGCCGGCCACCCGCCAAACCCCGGCAGCATCGCGCGCCAGCACTGGTGCGCCGCTGGTGC
The DNA here is from genome assembly GCA_964245505.1 of uncultured Acetobacteraceae bacterium. GTDB lineage: Bacteria > Pseudomonadota > Alphaproteobacteria > Acetobacterales > Acetobacteraceae > DASWOJ01. The sequence goes on from CAXTOB010000014.1 coordinate 29,553, forward strand.
CATGCGTGCCCTCGCAGTCATGCACCAGCACGGCAGCGACGCCGCGGCCGGCATAGCCCTGCAACGTGCATGCTTCGTCGGCCAGCACGGCTTCGGCCCGGTCCTGGTCGTAGCCGCCCAGCATCAACGGTGTCCCTGGGGGCGGCATGGCATCGACTAGCCGAAGCGTACGGCTGGCCGGTGCCATCGGCTGCGGTAACTGCAGGATTGCGATGTCGCGGGCGCCTGCTGACGGTCCTGCACTTGGATCATAGCTGGGCGCGATCGTGTAGGATGCGGCAATCTGGTGTTTTACGAAGCTGCCGTGGTTGTAGCCCAGCAGCAGGTGAACCGACTGCGCTGGGACAAAATGGCCAAGGCGCCGACTATAAAGACAGTGTGCTGCCGTCACGGCCGTCTGTGGATCGAGTAGAAAAGCAGTGCATCGTACGGCGCCTGGGACTTGTAGCCGCATCAATGCTGCCCAAGGCATTGCGCCGAAGTCTATTGCGACCCGGCGGTCATCTCTGCCAATGCCTGGGAGAGTTGCGCCGCCCGTCAACAATGCCAACAGCGCGGCAACCCTATAAGGGCCGCCGCGCCGTGGTAGGTTAGGCGTTTTCGACGGACACGGCCTCCGGCCCGCGGCGGCCGTCGGCAACCTGCATCTTGACGGTCTGGTTGGGCTCCAGCCCGCTCAGCCCACCGCGGTTCAGGGCGGAGATGTGCACGAACACATCCTTGCCGCCGCCGTCCGGCATCACGAAGCCGAAACCCTTCTCGGTATTGAACCACTTGACCGTGCCGCGCATCTCGACCGCGGAGCTCATGTCAACTGGGGCGCGCGGCGCCGGCCGGGGCCGATCCTCGGCGTAGGCTGGGCGGCTGACTGGGGCCGCGCCGGCTGTGCTCTCGTCAATCCGCACGACCTCGGCGATCTGCGGACCTTTCTGGCCCGGCGACACCAGGACGCGCAGAGTGGCGCCAGGCTGGACCGTCTGAGCACCGGCACGGGATAGCACGCTGATGTGCAGGAAGGCGTCGCCTCCCCCACCATCCAGTTCAACGAAGCCAAAGCCCTTTTCGGCGTTGAACCACTTTACGATGGCTCCGGTTTCGGGACCGGTTGCCACTGGCGCACGCGCTGGACCGAAGCCTGGAGGGGCGCTGCCGCCGCGGGGAACAAAGGCGTCCCGGGGAACATAAGGCTCGTCCCGGCCGCGCGACGGCGGAAAATCGTCGTTTCTTTCACGGCCGCGAGTGCCGCGGCGGGGGCTGTCGAAGGATCGGCGGTCTGGTGTGCGCATATTGGTCTCAAAACGGATGAACGGGGGTTAACATGGGATGCCGACGGCACGGACCAACCCATCCCTACAGCCAGGGAGCGCAATCATAGCGGGTTTTGCACTGCTGGGCTAGGGCAATGCGGTTGCAAAGCATACCGGGCATCAACGTGACGCCAGGGCGCAGCGCGCCCGTGCCGGCGCCGGCATGTAGGAGCCCAGCACCGCTGCCACCTGGCATGCGCTGAGCCGCCTAGGGCCGCGCAGAGAGGGCTGCCGACGCACGTTGATTCGCAACACCCCGCCGCCGGGCAGGGCGATCCGCAGGCTGCCCTGCTGGATCGCCCGCATATACAGCGGCACTCCAAGGCTGGACGGCGGAATGCGTCCAGCCGCGATCGCGGCCACCCGCGCGCGATAGTCGGACGCCAGCAGCGGCGTGCGGGAATGGTAGTATCCCACCGCCTCATACCAATTGCCGCCGGCATCCTCGCTCAACTGGCGCAGAAAGCGGGCGCCATAGTCGGTGTTGGCGGCGGGGTCGAACGCCTCGTCCAGGTCGCGGAAGGCTGCGGGATGGGACTGCAGGTTGATCTGCATGCAGCCGACGTCCACCTGCCGCACGCCACGGGCCAAGGCCATACGGGTCCAGGTCACGGCGGCGGCCTTGCTTTGAAAGTACATCGCGGCCCCGTCGGCGTTCACCGCCCATGGCCAGGGCTGCAGGCCCGGCATCGGCGGTACCGGCCGGCCGCTTTCAGCCTTGGCGATTGCGGCGACCAGCCCGGGGGCGGTGCCGTGCCTGGCCTCGGCGGTGGTCAGCCCGGCGGAACACTGCGCGACCTGCGCCTGGTCCCAATCTTGTCCAGTCGTCGGCGGTGCGGGCGACGTGTCGGCAGCCCAGGCAGGACTGGCCAGGACGCAGGCCAGGCCAATCAACATTATGCGGAACGCCACCATCCCCGGCCTATAGCGTAAACCTAATAGACCGCCCACAGCCCGGGGACGGCGACCTCCAAGGAATGGCCGTCCGGATCGCGGAAGTATAGGCTGGTGCCGCCGAAGCTTTGCGTGACCCGGCTTTCGACCAGAATGCCCTCGGCGGCCAAGTGCCGTTCCCAGTCGTGCAACGCCGCCAGCGGAATGGCGAAGCACAGATGCAGCGTGCCGCGGCCATCATGCGCGGGGATCGTGCCGCCGGGTGCAGCACTCGGCTCGACCGAGCCGCCGCGGCGGAACAACAGCAGCACCGTGCCGCCGGGCACCGCCATACCGACCATGCGGTCCTCCCGGAGCAGCACCTGGAAGCCAAACACCCGTTGGTAGAACGCGGCCGAAGCGTCAGGGTCTTCAACGTAGAGGGAGGTCTCAAGCAGGCCGGAAACGCGTGGCAAGGCGACCGCGACTTAAACTTGCCGCAACAGCCGCATGCCCTGTTGGGCCATCCGTTCCATGCCGCTGACGCGCGGGCGCCCAGCAAGCAGCGCCAGTGCGATCAGGCCGAGACCGAGGCCCAGGCCTGCCAAGCTGGGATTCTTGTTGACCCACATCTGACCGCTCGTGCTGAAGCTTTCGCTGTCGAACGGGCCGTGGGTGCCGCCCTGCTTGCCCGGCGCGTTCAGGTTGGGGTCGCGCTTGGCTACAGCGCCATTCTGGTCCGTCTGCTGCGCCATAACGCCGAACTTGCCGCCGAGGACGTCGAGCAGCCCCGGCGCGAACTTGTTGCCGATCGCGAAGGCGACTGTGCTGGCCGTCACCTTGACCTCACGCCGCCGGGTCGTGGCGGCGAAATAGATCGCGTCGGCGATGATCTCCGGCTGATAGACCGGCGGCGGCGGGCGGACCGGCTTCGGCATGTGGGAGGTCGCATGATTGTAGAACGGCGTGTTGACGGCCGGTGGATGCACCATCGTCAGGTGGACGGCGCTGTTCTCCTCCTCCAGCTCGGAACGGACGGCCTCCGTAAAGCCTCGTAGGGCATACTTGCTGCCGGAATATGCCGATTGCAGGGGGACCGCACGATAGCTGATGGCGGACAGCACCTGGACGATGGTGCCATGGTTGCGCGGGATCATGCGGCCCAGCGCGATGCGGGTGCCGTTCACCGTGCCGAGGTAGTTGACGTGGGTGACGCGGTGGAACTCCTCCTCGGTGATGTCGAGGAACTTGCCATAGACGCTGACGCCGGCGTTGTTGACCCACACGTCTATGGGGCCGAGCTGGGACTCGATGAGATCTGCGGCGGCCATGAGCTGCTGGCTGTCGGACACGTCGGCCACGGCGACGGAGGCAGTGCCGCCGGACGTCACGACGGCCTTGCGGACGGCATCCAGGTTCGGCTCGGAGCGGGCGATCAGGCCGACGCGCCAGCCCTTCTTGGCGAAATACTCGGCGGCGGCCTGACCGATGCCGGAGGATGCGCCGGTGATGGCGACGACGCGGGCGTCGGACATGATGTAGCCTCGTTGTTTAGGGGATCGGCGGGAAACGCGGCATGCGCGCCATGTTTCCCCGGCGGGGTTCACGAAGTCGGGTGCGGCGCCGCTGGTTCCTGGGCGGGGACGCACCAGCTACGATACTTCGAAACGGGGGCCGGTTCATGCCATCAGCACTTATCCTTGGAGCGTCGCGTGGGCTGGGCCTTGGTTTGGCCAGGGAGTTCGCCGGGCGCGGCTGGACTGTGTCGGGCACCGTCCGCAAGGACGCGGATCGGGCGGGATTGGAGGCGGCCGGCGCCAAGGCGCTGCTGTGCGACATCACCGACCCTGCGGCGGTCAAGGCGCTGAACCAGCAGGTTCCGGACGGGCTGGACCTGCTGTTCATCAACGCGGGCATCAGCGGCCCCGGGCACCAGGACGCCGCACAGGCGACCGCGCAGGACACCGGGACGCTGTTCCTGACCAATGCCGTCGCGCCGATCCAGGCGGCGCGGGCGCTGATGGGCCGGCTGGCGCCCGATGGCGTGCTGGCTTTCATGACCTCGCGCATGGGCAGCGTCGAGGGCAACGAACGCGGCGACATGGAGCTGTATCGCGCCAGCAAGGCGGCGCTGAACAGCATGACGCGCAGCCTGGTGGCGAAGATGGATCATCCGCGTCCCGTGCTTTCCCTGCATCCCGGCTGGGTGCAGACGGACATGGGCGGCAAGGGCGCCGACCTGGACGTGCCGACCAGCGTGCATGGTCTGGCCCACGTGATCGTGGCGGCGCATGGCAAGCCGGGGTCGCGCTTTCTGGATTACAGCGGGGCGGAACTGCCCTGGTAGCGGCGGCGGACATCCCGGTGGCGGGGGCAACGGGCGAGGCCTCGTTCCAGTCGGCGGGGCTGATGGACCTGCAGGTGAACGGCTATGCCGGGGTGGACTTCAACGACGAGGCGGTTACCGCTGATGCGTTGGATCACGCCCTTCACGCCATGCTGGCGGCCGGGGTCACGGCCTGCCTGCCGACGGTCATCACCGCGCCCGCGGCGGTGCTGGAGGCGCGGCTGCGGGCGCTGGACGCGGCGGTGGCGCACAGCCGGCTGGGGCCGCTGATGGTGCCGGGCTATCATGTCGAGGGGCCATTCCTGAACCCGGCGCCTGGGTTCCGCGGCTGTCATCCGCCCGCGGCGATGCTGCCGCCTGACCCGGCGCTGGTGGAGCGCTGGGGCGCAGGGCTGCAGCGGCCGATCCTGCTGATGACGCTGGCGGCGGAGCTGGATGGGGCGGAGGCGCTCATCCGTTGGCTGGCGGCGCACGGTAAGGTGGCGGCCATCGGCCACTCCGACGCGGGCACCGCAGTCGTCGCACGGGCAGCGGAGGCCGGGGCGCGGATGAGCACCCACCTTGGCAACGGTCTGCCGGGCATGCTGCCGAAGCTGGACAATCCGCTGATGGCGCAATTGGCGGAGGACCGGCTGGCGGCGGGCTTCATCGCCGACGGCATACAC